>JAWLHT010000258.1:0-7582 GCA_041690195.1 Candidatus Latescibacterota bacterium | reverse complement strand
CCACGCCCAATGAACCACAGAGAGGAGAGGGTATGACCGGTGGGGCGGCGCCGATGGAAAACTGCGATGACCGGGGCATGGGGTCGATAACGGGGCTGGTGCACCTGAGTGACCGGGAATTCCGGCTGCTGAGCGAGCTCGTATACGCCAAGACCGGAATCATCCTCGGGGAACAGAAACGCTCGCTCATCGTGGGGCGGCTGAACAAGGAGGTTCGCCGCAACGGGTTCGAGAGCTTTGCCGAGTACTACGATTATGTGGTCGGAGACCGTACCGGGCAGGCGCTCAACACGCTGATCGAACGGATCTCCACCAATCACACCTTCTTCTGGCGGGAAAACGATCACTATACGTTCTTCCGGGAAACGGTTCTGCCGGAGTTTGCCAAGGAGCTCCGCCAGTCGGGTTCCCGGGACCTCCGCATCTGGTGCGCGGGGTGTTCCTCCGGTGAGGAGCCGTACACGCTGGCCATGCTCCTCCAGGATTATTTCGGATCCGAGCTTTCGAAGTGGGATGTGGGAATCCTCGCCACCGACATATCCACCCGGGTGCTCGAAATTGCACTCCGGGGGGTGTATCGCTCCGAAAACGTGGAAAAGCTACCCGTCGCGCTCCGCAACGCCGGGATGGAACGGATCGGAGAGGATGAGTGGCGGGTCCGCGAATCGATTCGGAAGCTGGTTCTCTTTCGCAAGCTCAATCTCATGCGGAGTGAATATCCATTCAAGGGCAGGTTTCAGGTTGTATTCTGCCGTAATGTCATGATCTATTTCGATACCCCCACCCGTCAGGCGCTGGTGAACCGGTTTCACCGCTACACCGAGCCGGGGGGCTACCTGTTTATCGGACACTCCGAATCGCTGGGACGGAGCAACTGTCCGTATACATACCTTCGTCCAGCGATATATCGAAAGGAGCGGGAGTGAACCGGAGAGTACGGGTGCTGGTGGTTGATGATTCGGCGCTGGTCCGGGAGGTTCTCACCCGGGGGCTGGCGATGGATCCGGATATCGAGGTGGTGGGGAGTGCGTCTGATCCCTATATCGCCCGGGACCGGATTGTGCAGCTCCGTCCGGACGTCCTGACCCTGGATGTGGAGATGCCGCGCATGGACGGGGTAGAGTTTCTCCGACGGCTCATGCCCCAGTATCCGCTGCCGGTGCTTATGGTGAGCGCGCTCACCCAGCAGGGCAAGCAGATCACTCTGGAGGCGCTGGAAGCGGGCGCGGTGGATTTTGTCGCCAAGCCATCCACGGATGTGGCCAGGGGGCTTAATGACATGCTGCGGGAACTCAGGATGAAAGTGAAGGCGGTATCCCGGGCCAATGTGAGCGGCTGGAAACGGGAACGGAAGGACCACCCCCGTCCCACGGTACACCAGACCCGTTCGCTGGCGGAATCCACGGACAAGGTGATCGCCATCGGCGCTTCCACCGGGGGCACCGAGGCCATCCGGGAGATAATCACCGCGCTTCCGCCGGACACGCCGGGAGTGGTGATCGTGCAGCACATGCCCGCCGGATTCACCCGCATGTTCGCGGAACGGCTGGACGCCCAGAGCGCCATGGAGGTCAAGGAAGCCGAAACCGGGGATCGGGTGCGGGTGGGACGGGTGCTTATCGCTCCGGGAGACTTCCATATGGAGCTGGTGCGCTCCGGGGGGATCTACCAGGTCCAGTGCGCGCGGGGCGAGACGGTCTGCGGGCACCGGCCCTCGGTGGAGGTGTTGTTCCGGAGTGTGGCCCGGGCGGTGGGCGCCAACGCGGTGGGGGTGATGCTCACCGGGATGGGGCACGACGGGGCCGACGGCATGGCCGCCATGCGGAAGGCAGGGGCCCGCACTTTGGCCCAGGACGAGGCCACGTCCGTGGTATGGGGTATGCCCCGGGAAGCCTGGGTGCGCGGCGGGGCGGAAAAACTCGTCCCTCTCGGTCGCATCGCCCAGGCCGTGCGGGACATCCTCGAGGAGCAGACGCCATGAGCACGGTTGTGGTGGATGTGGGAGGGATCGGGGTGTCGCGGACGCTGGGGAGTGTCATCAAGACCTACGCCCTGGGGTCCTGTGTGGGGGTGGTGCTCTACTCCCCCGTGATCCGGGTCGCCGGCATGGTGCATGTGGCGCTCCCCGATTCCGCCCTGGACCGGGAGAAAGCCCGGATCAAACCGGGCTACTTCGCCGATACGGGCATTCCGGCGGTGCTTGCCGAACTCAAGAAGCTCGGGGCTCACGGGAGCCTCGTGGTGAAGCTCCTCGGCGGGGCCAGCGTCATGGACACAGAGAACGTGTTCAATATTGGTAAACGCAATGTCCTGAGCATCCGCAAGCTCCTCTGGCAGCACCGGCTGGCGCCGCACGCAGAGGACGTGGGCGGAACCTTCAGCCGCACGGTCTGGGTGGAGGTGGATACCGGAAAAGTCTTCGTTAGTTCCCCAGTGCGGGGACAGTGGGAAGTATGATGAACGGAGTGAATGAAATTATCTCGCGCATCAAGGCTCTGCCGCCCCTCTCGCCGCACACCGTGCGGATCATGGACCTGGCGAGCCGGCCGGACTACCGCATCCGGGATCTGGCCGACCTGATCATGCTGGACGTCACCCTCTCCGCCCTCTGCCTGCGGGCGGCGAACTCGGCCCGGTTCGGGCTGCGTCGGCCGGTGGATACCATCGAACAGGCGGTGGCCTATCTGGGAAGCCGGGAGGTTCTGCGTCTCGCCATCCAGGAAGGGATGCCGTCGCTGACGGACACGCCCCTGACAGGGTACCGCGGCGAAGACGGGGAGTACTGGGCGCACTCCCTTCGCACCGCCATCGCCTCGGCCGCGGTGGCCCGGCTCTTGTTCCCCGGGGAGTCCCCCGGCGCGGTGTACGCCGCGGGGTTGCTCCACGATATGGGCAAAGCGGTGCTATCCGAGTTTCTGTCCCGACGGTCCCCCCAAGTCAGCGAGGGGCTCTCACGGGGCGCCGCGGACTTCCTGGACCTGGAACGGGAACTGCTGGCCATCGATCATGCCGGGGCCGGAGCCCTGGCTGCCGAGCGCTGGGGGCTCCCCGCCCCTCTGACGGCCGCGGTGCGCTGGCACCATGAACCCGCCGGGTCGCCCGGCCCTTACCGGAACCTCTGCTGCGCGGTGCACATAGGGGACCTTCTGGCCATGCTGGGGGGATGCGGCACCGGCTGTGACACGCTCGCCTACCGGGTGGACCCGTCCGCCCACACCCTGCTCGGGCCGCACGCCGAACACCTGCCGCGGCTCATGCTGGATATCGAAACGGAATTCAGCGCCGCGCACCGGCGGCTCGGCGCACTGAGGGGAGCAAGCGATAATGAAAACCATCCTGATCGTCGATGACTCGTGTACCGCCCGCATGATGATCCGCCGCTGTCTGGAGATTGCCGGGTATGCCGACGCGGAGTTCCGGGAGGCCTCCCACGGCCGGGAAGCGCTGGACCTGCTCCGCACGCACGCCGCGGACCTGGTCCTCACCGACCTGAACATGCCCGAAATGAACGGCAGAACCCTTATCCGTCATCTCAAGAGTTCGCCGCGTTTTTTCTCCATTCCCATCATCGTTATCTCCAGCATCACCAACGATCGTGAGGAAAACGAACTCCGCGCGCACGGTGTCGCTGCAGTCATCAGAAAGCCCCTCTCTCCCATGACGCTCAGAGAGGCGTTGGAAACAATAGAAAGCTGAGGTGTCGTACATGACCACACAAAATGAACAATACGTATCTCTGCTCCATGATGCTGTTCGGGACACGTTCGAAACAGTAGCCTTCTCCGAGGTGACCGACTGGAAAATTTCACGGAATGGAACAGGGAATATGAGTAATTGCATTGCTTCCGGAGTGTTGCTCAGAAAGCCGGTGCATGGACGATTCGCCCTGTATCTGGATCGGATTCAGTGCCGTGAACTCGTGGAGACTGTCTACGGCCCTGAAATTCTCGAGCAGGGGGATGGTGAAGAGATATGCGCTGACTTTCTGAACGAACTGGTCAATACTGTTGCCGGGCGGTTCGTGGTCGCGCTGTCTTCCGGGGTCGGAGAAATGGAACTCGGCCTGCCCGCGCCCATTCCCGAAGGAACAGTGGAAGCCGGTCCCGGTGACGGCGGCATTATCGCTGTTTTCTCGCTGGAGGGTGTACCGGCAGCCTGTCTTCTGGAAACTGAATGACAGGATGCATTTGCGATTCCCCGCGCAAACCGCTATATTTTTTTAAACATGGGAAGACACCGTGAACGTCAAGAGGAGCAGCCGTGACTCCGCGCGAACATCTGCATCGCATGGCCGGTGGGGAGACTTTTCCCCCTGACCCCTTGTTTCATCCCATCCTTATGCATTTCGCGGCGCGATTCCACGGTTGCTCCTACGCAGAGTTTGCTTCCGACTACCGCGTTCTCGTGGAATCGAACGCGGCGTGCGCAGAGTATTTCGACCTTGACGCGGTCAGTCTCATTTCCGACCCGTTCAGGGAGACTGCGGCTTTCGGAGCGGCTGTCGAATTCCCGAAGGATGCCGTTCCCATCTGTCGAGAACGTATCGTTCGCTCCATAGGGGATGTCCGGGCCCTTCCTTATCCCGATGTATGGAAATCGGACCGCACTCGGGACCGTATTCTCGGTGCAGGATATTACCGGAGAGTGCTCGGGGACGACCTTCCGGTCATCGGCTGGGTCGAGGGACCCCTGGCCGAGGCCTGCGATCTTGCCGGGGTGAACGAGATGCTCGTCGCGCTCGCTCTCGAACCTGACTATGTCCGCCTGCTCATGGAGAAATGTCTTCCGACCGCCAGGGATTTCGCCCGGGCTCAGGTGGAGGAGGGATGCGACGTCATAGGTGTGGGAGATGCTATCTGTTCCCAGATTTCTCCCGATATGTACCGTGAATACGTTTTTCCGTTGCACCGGGAACTCTTTGACTACATCCACGCATGCGGCGCTTTGGTCAAGCTCCACATCTGCGGCAATATAACCCATCTGCTTTCTTCCCTCCGCGAAACCGGGGCTGATATCATTGACCTGGATTCGATGGTAAACCTGGATACCGCCCGCTCTACGCTCGGGGGAGATATTGTTCTTACGGGAAACCTGAATCCGGTGTCGGTGATACAGGACTTGCCCGCCGGAACACTCTCCGGGATCACGACTGCCTTGGTAGGGCGTGAGCGGGGGCAGCGGTTCATTCTCTCCGGCGGCTGCGAAATCACCGTAAACACCCCGCCGGGAAACCTCCTGGCCATGCGGAGGGCCTCCCGGCCCTGAAGCCGGGGCCTCATTCTCCCCCCGACCCGTCGGAGCTTCCGGCGGGTTTTGTGTATGTATACCGCAATCATTGCAAAAAGTAATAATATTATTATATTTCTTTATTCTGGGCGAGTGCCCGCTCTGATATGAATTCCGCATAAAGGCGGCTACCCCCGAGGTCTTCCCGGTTCCCGTCCGGCTCCGCAGCGGAATTGGTGTACGTCTCGATTTCTCCGATCACTCACGCCCATACCCATCCATTCCCGGTCCGCGTTTTCACTGCGCGCGACAGGAAAGTTTCCAATCCCGGTATGCTCATGAACCAACCGCTGTGCACTTTCCGTTCTTCCCTTTTCTGGATTGCCCGGGGGGCGCTGCTGTCCCCGCTGCTCTGGTTTTTCGTCGCGACTGGCAGTGCATTGGGAGACACGTACCGGTCTGTTCCGGTCGTTGCGGCGGAAGCGCCGGAGACGGAGATTATCGCCGACGACCCGGAGAGTGTACACGTTCTGGAACGGAGCGAACGGAGATTCCTGCTGTATGAGGGGATGCGCATTCTGGACATCCGCATCAAACAACTCGACGTCTTCGGACCGACCGTTGATGATACGACCTATGTGAAACGGAGCGGAATTGAAAAGATACTGAATACCCTGCATATCATGACCCGGGACAGAACGATTCGCCAGAATCTCCTGTTCGGGCAAGGCGGAAGGGTTGATCCCTACGTTTTTGCCGATTCCGAACGAATCCTGCGCAGTCTTGCCTTCATCCAGGATGCCCGGATCGTGATTGTTCCAGATGAAGTTGTGGAGAACGGGGTGCATGTTCTGGTTATCGTTAAGGATCTCTGGTCTCTCGGGGTCTCTTTCAGCCTGAAAGCCAACAACGATCTGAAGCTCGGCTTATACGAACGGAACTTCCTCGGGCTCGGGCACAAAATTTCCAACGAACTGACACTCATCCCGGATGGTGACCTGCGGCTTGGCTTCCGCTCCGACTATTTCGTGCCCAACATCCTCGGCTCCTTCGCCGCCGGTGAACTGATCTATGACCGGATGCCGGACGAGAAGACTGCCGCCATAAAGCTGAACCGTGAGCTGGAGTATCCGGAAATGCGGTATGTCGGCGGGCTGGAACTGAATTCCACGCGGGTGAGTATCGGGGACAGCAGCCTTTTTTTCGCCGATAATGCATACACCCTGGGTGATATCTGGGCGGGCCGGTCATATCACGAACGGTACCCGGCGGATAGCGCGGACCGACGTCGGACGCTGGTCCTGTCGGGTCGAATACGGCGTGTCGTTTTCAGCGAGCGTCCCCCGGTCACCGCAGACACCCAGTACCGGTATCACAACCGGAGTTATTACCTGGCCGGGGCCACCCTTTCCCAGCGGAGATACTACCGGACGAACCTTCTCTACAACTACGGCCGCACCGAGGACATCCCCTACGGTTTTCTGGCGCAGCTCGCCTCGGGGATGGCCGATGACCGGTTCCGGCGAAGGTGGTATATTTCAACTACACTCGGCGCGGGGAGCAGCGCCGGGGCGCTCGGCTACGGGTCCGGAGTGTTGCGCTTCGGCGGGTATCCCGGTGATGGGACGGTCCGTCAGGGGGTCGTGCAGATTGAGGGGTTCTTTTTCTCGCACCTGCTTTCCCTCGGCGCATTCCGTTTCCGTCAGTTCTTCAGGACCGGCTACATCGGCGGCATCAACCGCCAGGCGGATGAAACCATAGATTTCCACCGCAAGGAAGGCATCCGCGGCGTGCTGTACGACCGCACGGTTACCGGGACGCGCCGCCTGCGGTTGAACCTGGAAACCGTGACCTTCACTCCCTGGCGGCTTCACGGCTTCACCTTTGCGCTCTTCACCTTTGCTGATCTTGATATCATCGGCTCCAACCGTAAAAGCCTGTTTTCCTCTCCGGTCTATACCGGCCTGGGTTTCGGTGTCCGGGCTCGTACGGAAGCCTATGGCATCGAAACAATACAGGTGCGGCTCGCCTGGTATCCGGACCTTCCCGTGGATCACCGGACCGTATCACTCACCGGAGCCGGAGAGAAGCGTGTGCTGCCTTTCGAGTTCAGGGAAAACCGGCCAGTAATAGTGGATTTCTGATCTCCTCGTCCAAGCGCCGGAAAACATTTTCTGAATAATGATGCACGTGATAAACATGAGGGAAGACTGATAAAAAGCCGAGAAGCAACCGTTTTTGCTTTTCATCATCTTATCCCGGATTATGCATAAAAATAATTAGGGAAGCGTGGGAGCAGGGGAAATGTGAAGATTGAGCAAACGGAAAGAAGGGATAAGAGGGGCAAGAGTGGGAT
>JAWLHT010000257.1:0-7634 GCA_041690195.1 Candidatus Latescibacterota bacterium | reverse complement strand
AGCGCCTGATTTTTAACAGCCGGCGTATTATATTTATTCACTGCCGTGTCTTGCTTTTCTCATGGATACTGAAACCCTGAGCGGCCGAGACTGGTACAATGTAATATAATTGAACCGGCCCGAAACAGTTTTTTTACTTTCCGCGGTTCGGGAAACGCCGGTCCGCTACAGACCCGAGCATTTCCCGGGTTTCACTCCGGATGCCCCGGCGCCGCCATTCCGCGGCCCCGGACCATACCCATCGGTTGAACTCGTTCATGAAGGAGATGTAAAGAATGGCCCAAAACGAGGCATCTCGCCAGGAACCGGTACAGCCCGAAGTTCACGCCTTCAAGGCGGAAGTCAGAGAAGTCCTGGACATCGTTATCCATTCCCTTTACACCCACCGGGAAATCTTCGTCCGGGAGCTCGTTTCCAATGCTTCCGACGCGCTTGAAAAACTCCGTCACGAATCCCTGGTCCGTCAGGTGTACCGGGACAAGGACGCCCCGCTGGAAATCCGCATCGATACGGACACGGACGCGCATACCCTTACGGTTACCGACACCGGCGTGGGCATGACCCGTGAGGAACTGGAAAACAATCTCGGCACCATCGCCAAATCCGGCACGAAGGAGTTCCTGCAGGGGCTCCGGAACCGGGGAGAACTCTCCTCGGAACTTATCGGAAAATTTGGTGTGGGTTTCTACTCCGCGTTCATGGTCGCGGATTCGGTTCGGGTGCGTACCCGCTCGTTCCGGCTCGACGCCCCGGGCTACGAGTGGACGAGTACCGGAGCCGGGCAGTACACCCTTGCTGAATACCCGGACCTTCCGCGCGGCACCTCGGTTACGGTGACGCTGAAAGAAGACGCCCGCGAGTACGAAAACGCCGGGACGGTGAAAAACATCATCCGCAAGTATTCCAATTTCGTTCCGTTTCCCATCCTGTTGAACGGAGAACGGGTGAATACGGTTCAGGCCATCTGGACCAAGTCCTCTTCCGAAGTGAGCGACGAGGAGTACGCGGAATTTTACAAGTTCATTTCCAATTCCGGCGAGGAACCCAGATATCGTCTCCACCTGAGCACGGATGCGCCACTCCAGCTCTCGGCGCTCCTGTACGTTCCCGCCGCCAATATCGAGGGATTCGGACTGTTCCGTCAGAAACCTCAGGTAAACCTGTATTCCCGCAAGGTGCTCATCGTCCAGCATGCCGAGGAACTCGTTCCGGAGTATCTCCGCTTCATCCACGGTGTAGTGGATTCGGACGACCTTCCGCTGAATATCTCCCGGGAAACGCTTCAGGACAACATGGTTTTCCGCAAACTGAAGAAATTTCTTACCAAGCGGATCGTCCGTTTCCTCGGCGATGAAGCCAAAAAGGATCCGAAGGGGTACGCGGACTTCTGGGATTCCTTCGGCTCCTATATTAAAGAAGGCGCAGTCTCGGACTTTGAACACCGAACTGATCTGGCCGGCCTTCTCCGCTTCCGGTCCAGCGGCGCCGCCCCGGAGGAGTATGTCTCTCTCGATGACTATATCGGCCGCATGCAGGATGGCCAGACCGCGATCTACTATCTCAGCGGCCGCTCCCGCGAAGAGATCGAACACGGCCCATATTTTTCCACATTCCGGAAACGAAACCTGGAAGTGCTCTTTCTCCTCGATCCCATTGACGACTTCGTGATGACCTCCCTCGGTGAGTATCAGGGCAAGAAGCTGGTGAGCGCCGATTCCGCCGAGATCGAACTCCCGCCCGCGCCGGAAGGGGAAAGGCCGGAAGAATCTCCGGTTCCCGAAGGCGAGATGCGGAATTTCCTGGATTGGATGAAAGAAACCCTGAGCGACTCCGTCTCGGAAGTCCGGGCCTCCCGTCGCACGCTGGATCGTCCGGCCATCATCGTTAACCCCGAAGATGGAATGACCGCCTCCATGCGACGGGTGCTCAAGGCTTCGGGACGGGACTACGGCTACGAACCGCCCCGGATTCTGGAGGTGAACACCACGCATCCCTTGGTCGTGCGCATCGAAAAGCTCCGGGAAAGCAAGGCGGACAAAAGCTTCCTTCAGGAGTGCGTACGTCAGGTCTACGACAGCGCCATGGCCGAGGCCGGACTCATGGAAGACCCCCGGGCCATGGTGGAGCGCGTCTATTCGCTTCTGGGCCGCGCACTGGAAGCGGAAGAACGGAAGTAGCCCGTTTTATCCGGGCCTTCCCTCCATCCGCATGGTCGTAAGCATACGCCAGTTGTTAAACGGGTGTTTTGAAAAGCTAACTCACCCCTCGGTCCCCTCTCTCGCGGATAGAGGGGATGACTCGTTATCGGCCGTCTCGGTGCTTCCTGTGGCTCAATTCCCCCTCTCTCTCTGGAGAGGTTGGGGTCCCCAGCCCTGTGGAACAGGGCTGGGGTGACAGAAGGGGCCAGGGGGTGAGTTACCGGCCAAAACCTCCACTGATTATCTTTAGTACTCATGCGTGCCAGTGGTTATTCCTTCTGTTTACGACAATGAGGCCGAGGGGTGAGGTACATTTCGGGGAATCCCGGATGCCAACAGATTCCCTTGCGGTGCTCAAGGCTTTTCGTTATATTCAGTACTATACTCCCCATTGGGGGATGACCGCCGCCCCTTTCCGGGCAACGTTCCCCGGCCTTCGGCGCGGCACAGCCAGTTATCGTGGCTGCCTTCCTTGTGGCGCACAGCGACCACGCATAATACGGGCCAGTGTCTTTGACATTGCCTGTCAGGAAGGCAGCCTTTTTTATAACCTCCCGCTTTACCGCAAAAACCCGTTGCGTTCCTCCCCTTCCGCCCTGATATTACCAGCCCGAAGTCTCATGTCCGAGTCACCGGAAGCGCCATCATGCCCTCTGAATTCATTCGTCCGGCCCTTATTGCGAGCCTCCTGTTCATTGTCCATACCGTCTCCGCCATATTCCCCGTATCCGCAATGGTGCTCGTCCGGGACGGCCGTCCCGCCTGTACCCTGGTGCTCGGTTCCGCCGCGGGACCCGCCGAGCGCCAGGCCGCCGAGGAACTGACCGCGGTAATTCACCAGATTTCCGGTGCGCGTGTTGTCATTGAACAGCCATCCTCACCTCCCGAAGCAGGCGGACATATCTTTTTCGGAGCGGGAAGCTGGCTTCTGTCACCCCGATTTCGTGAGTGCGCGGAAGAGCTGAATGTGGTAGGCGAACACGGGTTCGTATTGCATACGGTAGGCGGAGCAGAGGACGAGTCCCTCGTTGTTGCGGGCGGCGGCCCTCCCGCGACGACCGAGGCCGCCCACGCTCTTCTGAGGGCACTGGGGGTCCGCTGGTATGCTCCGGGGGTAACCCGGACTCCGCGCCGTCGCTCCATCAACCTGCCTTCGGACGACCTGAGCGACTTCCCCTGCTTCGTATACCGCGATATCGCGCCGGCCCGGCCCGGGATTTCCCGGGAGTGGAAGAAACGCCTGCGGCTGAACGCGGGAACGGGCGGATATGTCCCGATGGAAGTTCCGGTACGTGAACTCCTGCCGGACAGTTTGTTCCAGAAACATCCCGAATACCTTCCGCTCATCCGGGGAAACCGGACCGGAGAATTCGGATTCCCCTGCTTCTCACGGACGGAATCCGCAGCGGCGGCGTCCAACGCCATACTGGAACGGCTGGCGCGGGAACCGGGAATCACCCATGTCCTGCTCGCCTTCGATTATCCCGGACTGTCCTGCCACTGCCCCGACTGCGAGCGCATGACAAAACGCGAAGGCCAGTCCGGTCCCCCGCTGGTTTGGATGAACCGGGTGGCCGAAAAGATCGCTGCCCGGCATCCGGGGGTTTTCCTGGTATTATCGGACCCGTGGACCACCGGTCCGCCGCCTTCGACGGTTCGTCCACGGAACAATGTTACGATACGGCTCAGAGCGCGGAGTTTCGGCTCCGGTTCCGGAAGCGGAAAGGATTTCGAGGAAGCCGTCCGCCGCTGGAGCGAAGTCTCGGAGCGGGTGCACATAGTGTTGCCGTTTGTCCCCGAAAACGGTGCGCCCCTTCCCTTCCACGGACTGGACGATCAGGCCGGAAACCTGCTCCGGCACCGCACCGGGTATGTGGAGGGAGTGTTCTTCGAATCTCCGCCGGAGGGCGTGTACATCGCCGACGCCGAATTCCGTACCTGGGCTCTCTCCGAGCTGATGTGGAATGCGGACTGCTCGACGGATGAACTGGCCCGGGAGTGGGCGAAGGGGGTGTTTGGCAACGGTTACGGCCCCATGCTGGAACTGCGGGAGCATATCCGCCGGCTGCCCGGGACTGCGGAAGCACCGGTGGCGGATGAGCAATGGCTGAGTGATGCGGAGCGGATGCTGCAGCGAGCCTATGCGCTTTCCCTGTCCAACACCCCCGGCAACCGGCTTGTCGCCACGGCGCGGCTTGGCCTGTGGCGGCTGCGCCTGGAATCGGCGTATGCGGCTGCCCGGAAGGGAACGGTACCGAGCGCGTCCGACCGGACCAGATACCGCGAGATTCTGGACCGGCTCGGCAGCGAACTGCGCGAACGCGGCTTCGAGCGGGTTTCGGCCGGAGAAACGGTGGAAGATTTTATCCACCGGATAGAAATCATTCTCGGCCCCGCCGGAAGAAGCCGCAACGGCGGCGGGCGGTAATACCGGCGGGAACCCGCGGCGCGCTTTGCCGTTGACTTCTCCGGGGAAAAGTGCTTTATTGTGAAACCCCAAAATGAATACGGGCTCACCCCTGATGATCATACGGAGACCCCCGACGCAATGAGACTGTGTTCCATCCATGAGCTTGACGAGGGAGCCATCCTCGGAAAATCGATCTATCATGCCAACGGCAAGCTCCTGCTCGGCGCGGGATTCCGTGTTACGGACGCCATGCGGGCCAAACTGGCCGAACGTGGATACACCCACGTCTACATCATGGAGGAAGGGACCGAGGAGGTCGTTCCGGAAGATGTGATTTCGGAAGAGGTACGCCTTCAGGCCAAGTCGAAGTTCTCGGACAAAGTCGCTGAAATCAGGGGTCAGGCCGAATTCCGGGACCTCAGCTTTACCAAGGCGTCGGAACTGATACAGAAAGGGTATCTCCGGAAAATCAACATCACCTATGACATGCGTTTGATCGTGGAGGAGATACTGAAGGATATTTCCGCCGCGGGCGCGAAGTTTCTCAGCACGGTGATGGTGAAGTCTGCCGATACCGGTTTTATCGACCACGCCATCAACACGACTGTCCTGGCCATTCTCATCGGGCGCAAGTACCGGTTCAGCAAAAGCGAGCTGTCCAGCCTGGCCCTGGGGACGTTCCTGCACGATATCGGGAAAATCGTGCTGGAGCAGGTCAAGGGGGGGGATGGAAAGGACGGCGGTGATCTCTATCGGGAACACCCCACCTTCGGGTATCTCATGATCCGGGAAAGCAGCGATGTCACTCCCATGGAAACCCAGGTGGTCAACCAGCACCACGAGTACCAGGATGGCAGCGGGTTTCCCATTGGTCTCCAAGGGCAAAATATTCCGCCGATCAAGCCCATTGCCCGGGAAACCAAGGGACAGATATTCCGGCTGGCCGAGATTTGCTGTGTCGCCAACGCGTTCGACAATCTCGCCTGGAACCCCGACAGCAGTCATGCCGTCGATTTAGAAGGAGCGGTCAAGCGGATCATTCTGGACTCTGAGCGGCTGTACAACCGGGATATCGTCCAGACCCTTCTCCAGGTAGTCCCGATTTATCCGGTTGGCGCGAGCGTGAAGGTGATCGACATCGTTGACCCCCACCTCATCGGCTACCGGGGCGTTGTGGCCAAAATAAACGAAAAATCCCTGAACAAACCGGTGATTATTCTCACCCGCAACAAGTTCATGAACAAGATCAAGCCAATGATCATCGACACATCCAAACTCACCACCATCGAACTCCAACTCATCGTGTAAATCCTCCCCTCCCTCCCGTATACGGGCGATTCGCGAACCGTCCGCCCCGGAAAGCCCGACTCACCCCTCGGGAAGAGTGGAGGTGACTGAACCTCCCCGAAATCCACTTGCCGCTCATCAGAAAAGGCAACAGCCGCAGCCTATTCCTGTTCTCCGCAGACCAGTTTTTCCACCAGTCCGCAGAGAATATGGTAGACAAGCGCGTGGCCTTCCTGGATACGAGGCGTATCCGATGCTGGAATGATGATGCAGTGACTGCATCGGGTGCGCATTGCGCCGCCGTCCCGCCCGGTGATCCCGAGAACCGGGATATTCCGTTCCCGGGCGGAGTCAATGGCGCGGAGGATATTGGGGGAGTTTCCGCTGGTGGATATGGCAACGGCGAGATCACCCTCACGGCCGAGCGCTTCGACCTGGCGGGAAAATATCTCGTCGTATCCGAAGTCATTGGTGAGCGAAGTCATGATGGAGGAATCGGTGGTGAGCGCGATCGCCCGGAGTCCGCGTCGCTCCATCTTGAACCGGCCGACCAGTTCACCGGCGATATGCTGGGCGTCGGCCGCCGAACCGCCATTGCCGAAGATAAGCACCGTTCCCCCACTCCGGAGGCAGTCCGCGATCATCAGGGCGGCGCGTTCGATATCTTCCGCCTGCTTCGGGTCGGCAAAGAGTGATTCCACCATACGCTGGTGTTCAATAATCGTCGATTGTATTTCCTTGATCAGGCGCATACCGTTTCCCGTGGAGTGAAGCGGAATATTCGGAGGAACCCGGGCCATGACCGCCCGGGCGGATCAGATGGTATCCCAACCGTGAGCCTGAATATACGTCAAAACCGGCCCCAATTCAACCGGAAAGCAACGTCCCCGTCTGGACCGCATACAGCTCTGGCGGCCGGAGATCGCTTGCGGCGCGCCCAATCCTCCAAACGAGGAACGGCCCGTTCCACCGAACGGGCCGTTCCTCGTTTGAACTCCTGATGCGGGATCTCAGCCATACATCTTTATGCCCTGGTAGACGGTTACATACAGGGCAAAGAGCAGGGTGATGAGCAGAATGACATTGCGAACCGCGCTCGCCGTATACGGCCCCACATACTTCTTCTTGTTGATGAAGAAGATGAGAATGCCGACCGCCAGAGGGGTAAGCACCAGGTTGCCCGCCATGGTCAGAATGTTCTTGAGAAGCGCCGGAAGCGCCCAGAATGGCGAGAGAAGCGCGGGAATGGCGATCCAGGCGCCGAGCACCCAGCGGAACGCCTTGTTCTCGTCGGTGTACTTCCAGTTGCGGCCCACGATGTCGAGGGTGAAGTAGGTCATGAGCATCGCCACCGAAACCAGGGTGGTGAACCCGGCCACGAAGAGCCCCAGCGAGAAGATTGGCGAGGCGAGCTGTTTGAGACCGGCCGGAAGCGCCGGAGCGATCACCCTGCCGGCGTCAAACACCCGCTCGAACTGTGAAAAGTGGAGATCGTCGCCGATCCCGGTTCCGCGGTAGAAGTTGTGCAGCGCGGTCGCCCCGGCCACCACGACCACCACGGAGAAGATGCCCCAGATCACGCCGAAGTTGATGATATTCCGGCGAAGGTTGGCTTTGAGGTCAGTGGCGGTATAATTGGCATTGGTGGTGAAATAGCCGAACGCGAGAAACACAGATGCCGGAAGCGCCTGGCCCGCGATGGACATGAGCTGGGTGAAGGAATCACGGATGCGGTCGGA
>JAWLHT010000256.1:0-7643 GCA_041690195.1 Candidatus Latescibacterota bacterium | reverse complement strand
TTCCGGGGGTTAGCTATTTTTATACCCTTCTTTCTCCATAATTATTCATCTATATACTTCAGTTTATCGTTATGTCTGTTCGACTTTTGCAATTGGCTCCGCATGATCTCCCTTTTTCGCTGGAGCGGTACACGGCCGCATACAGCGCGGTTCGGAGCGCGTTCCTTGTCCTGACTGTCACCGCCTTCTTCCTGCTCTTCCTCAAAACCCTTCTGCTGCTCTTCCGACACATGACCGGAAAGGTTGGCGCCTGGAAGGGAACGCTCATCCGTCCGGTGCGGGTCCACAGTGTGGAACTCCTCTCCGAGGAGCGGATCGCCGCCCTGGGGATCACCGCGCTCGCCGCGCTCCGCCTGGAGCTGATGCTCGGGCTGCTGTATGGCTACCTGATGCTGATGTTCAGCTTTTTCGAGGCCACCCGGAGCTGGGCCGGAACATTGGCCGGATACCTGCTCGCCCCGGTGCGGACCGTGCTCGGGTCCGTCATCGATTTCCTGCCGAACCTGTTCTACATCGCGGTAATCGCCGCCTTCGCGTACTACCTGGTCAAGCTGCTCCGGTTCTTTTTCACCGAACTGGACAAGGGGACTTTCATCCTCCCCGGATTTTATCCGGAATGGGCGGTCCCCACCTTCAAGCTGGTTCGGGTGCTGGTCGCCTTTTTTGCGCTCATTGTCATCTTCCCATATATCCCGGGATCCGATTCCCCCGGCTTCAAGGGGCTTTCCGTCTTCCTGGGGCTGCTCCTTTCCCTCTGCTTGTCCACGGCCATCACCAACATCATCGCCGGTGTGGCTATAACGTACATGCGGCCCTTCAAGGTGGGCGACTGGGTAAAATGATCAATGGCACGGGGCGATGTGGTGGAGCGGGCGCTCCTCGTTACCCGCATCCGTACGGTCAAAAACACCGACATCACCATACCCAATTCCATGATCCTCGGCAACCAGATCATCAACTACACCTCATCCGCCCGGGACCGGGGGCTCGTCCTGCATACCGCGGTGACCATCGGCTACGACGCGCCGTGGCGGACAGTGCACGAACTGCTCCTGGCCGCTGCACGGTCCACCCCGAACCTTATGGCCTCTCCGGAGCCTTTCGTCCTCCAGAGGAGCCTGGACGACTTCTACGTGACTTATGAACTGAACGCCATCACCGACCGTCCGGAGGTCATGGAACGCACCTGCTCTGCGCTGCACCAGAATATCCAGGACCGTTTCAACGAAGCGGGCATCGAGATCATGTCCCCCCACTACTCGGCGTTCCGGGATGGCGGCCGGAGCACCATTCCGGGAAGCGTCTCGCTTGAAACAATGGCCGGGAGCGGTTTTTCCCCGCCCGCTGTTTCCGGGACGAGTGCGGGGAAAACGGTTTTCTCCCGACGAAAAGACCGAGCGGACGCCTCTTCCGATGATTCCCGGAGAACCCCTCCCCCCGTTTGAATCTCTCCCCGCGGGCGCAGCGGACCGTGCCCAACCATGGCCTGTCTGCCGATAGATATTTGCGCCGGCAACAATCCTAAACCCCCCGAATATATGGAACTTCAAGCCCGGTCGCTCGTATATGGGGCAAGGGGCGCGAATGTATACAGCCTTTCCCCGACTTTGGCCGTCGCATCTCCCGGAAAGACTATCCGCCGCTCCGGCTTCGGCCGCCCGTGCAAACGCCCCTTTTTTTTCCGGATGCCCGTCATTCTCTTGTTGTATGCGGCGGCGCAAATGATTATAATTTACTACAATGGCAGATTGTGTCCTTTCACCGCTCGTCCATATGGCAACTCATGATATTTCAGGAAGATATAAAAAACAAAGTTGAGCGTTTTCTGGCCGGTGTAGCCAAGCCGGCGAGGTATGTCGGGGGAGAACTCCACGTTGTCAGAAAGGATCCGGAGGCGCAACGGCTGAAAGTGTGCCTCGCCTTTCCGGATGTGTACGATATCGGGCAATCATACCTGGGATTCCACATCCTCTATCACATACTGAACAAGAGGGCCGGAACCCTGTGCGAACGCACCTTCGCTCCCTGGCCCGACATGGAACGGGTCATGCGCGAGGAACGGATCCCCCTCTGGAGCGTCGAATCCTTCCTTCCCCTCTCCACATTCGATGTTGTTGGCTTCACCCTTCAGTACGAATTGCACTACACCACGGTTCTGAACATGCTGGACCTGGCCGGAATTCCCTTCCGATCGGAGGAGCGGAACGAATCGCATCCGATCATTCTGGGCGGTGGGACCTCCTGCATCAATCCGGAACCCGTGGCGGAATTCTTTGATGCGATTTTGCTCGGCGACGGCGAGGAGGCATTCCCCGAGATCCTCGATGTGGTCGAGCGGTGCAGGCGCTCCGGTGTTCCGAAAGAGGAGTTGCTCCGGGGTCTGGCCGCGATTGAGGGCGTGTACGTGCCCTCGTTCTACCGGCCGGAGTACGGCCCCGACGGCTCCTTTGCGGGAATGCGGGTCCTGCACGATGCACCTTTGCCCGTGCAGTCGCGGGTGACCGGCGAACTCAAGCCGGAATTCTACCCGGACCGCCCCCTCGTTCCCCTGACCGAGGTGGTGCATGATCGACTGGCCGTGGAGATCATGCGCGGGTGTACTCGGGGATGCCGGTTCTGTGCGGCCGGGACGACTTATCGTCCCCGTCGTGTCCGGCCCGTTGAGGACGTGGTGAATCAGGTTGTTTCCGGCATCCGGTCTTCCGGATGGGAAGAGGTAAGCCTGGTGAGCCTGTCCACGACCGACTATCCCGGAATCGAGGAAGCGGTGAGCCGCATCGGGACCCGTCTTTCCGGGAAAGCGGTGTCAATCTCCCTTTCCAGCCTCCGGGCCGACAACTTTTCCCTGCGGATAGCGGAGAATGTCGCCGGTGGCCGGAAAACCGGGCTGACCTTCGCGGTGGAAGCCGGTTCCCAGCGCCTTCGGGATGTCATCAACAAGAACCTCACCGAGGAGCAGCTTCTCGATACGGTTCGGGCGGCATTGGAGGGCGGCTGGCCGGGATTCAAACTGTACTTCATGATCGGGCTCCCCACCGAGACGGATGAGGACATTCTGGCCATCTCCGGTCTGCTCAACCGTATCGGGGGCATTGTCCGCTCTTTTGGCGGACGAAATGTCAATGTC
This sequence comes from Candidatus Latescibacterota bacterium, assembly GCA_041690195.1. GTDB lineage: Bacteria > Latescibacterota > Latescibacteria > Latescibacterales > Latescibacteraceae > JAWLHT01. Next base: position 4,516 of record JAWLHT010000256.1, on the reverse strand, counting down.
ACCGTGTCGACTTTCTCGCCCAAACCGCAAACCCCGTTTCAGTGGGAACCGCAGAATTCCGTTGCGGAAATTTCCCGCAAATTACGGCTCATCCGGGACGGGCTCAGGACCCGGGCGGTGACACTGAAGGATACCGATCCGTTCGTTTCCATGCTCGAGGCCCGTCTGGGCAGGGGAGGCCGCGAAACCGCGGCCGTGGTTCTCGATGCATGGAAAATGGGAAGCAGGCTGGACGGCTGGTCCGAGCATTTCGGCGCCGATATCTGGCGGGAAGCGTTCGGAAGGGCCGGGGTCGTGCTGGAGAACGGCGGCAACGAAATGGCGCAAGGCGCTCCGTTGCCGTGGAGACATCTGCATTTCGGCGTGGATGAATCTTTTCTTGTCTCTCAGCGCGAAGCGGCGTTCCGGGGGGAAACCACTCCGGACTGTTCGATCTCCTGCCAGGCATGCGGGCCCTATGCCGCATTCTGCGCGGCATCGCGGAAAGCGAGCCCCTTCCCCGAGCCCTTAACCGCTCCGGCCCAAACCCGCAGTCAGCCGGACGGTATGTATGGAAGAAAAAGAAAAGCGGTTCCCACCGGGAAAGCGGCCGTCCCGGTGATCACCGGCACACGGTTCCGTGTCAAGTATTCCAAGACCGGACCGGCGCGGTTTATCGGCCATCTCGATCTTGTGCGCATTTTCGACCGCACCATGCGTCGAGCCGGGATCCCGGTGGCCTATTCACAGGGCTTTCATCCCCACCCGAAAATTTCTTTCGGACCGCCCCTTTCCCTCGGTATGCGGAGCACGGCCGAGTACGTGGACTTTTCCCTCTCCACGCTGTGCCCGGATGTCGGCCTGATGCTGGCCAGAAACCTGCCGGAAGGTATGGAGATGCTCTCCATACGACCCATTTCCGACAAGGCGGATTCCCTTTCCAAAGTCATCACGCAGGCGGAGTACCGGGTGAAGTGCGACATGGGGGATGCGATACAAAAGAAAATCACAGCGCTTCTCGAACGCGACTCCATTCTCCTGGAACGAATGTCAAAAAGCGGTCCGAAAAAGGTGGATATCCGCCCGGGCATCATAGATATCACTCCGGTTCCGGAAGGCGACGGCTTTGTCATGCTGCTCGGGCTGGAGTTGGGGAAAGCTGCCCGCCCGTCCGAAGTTACCGACATTCTGTTCAAGACCGGAGAGCCGTTCGAGATCACACGCACGGAGCAATATGCCGAACTTCTGGGGAAGAGGGTACTCCCCCTGGAAATCGTTCGGTGAAAAGGAATGACACTCAGCCGACAGGCCGAAGGGACGACACCGGACAGATCCGGCGTCCCCGGTGAAACGGGATATGGTCATGGCGAAGAACACACGTTCCGGCCGCGAAAGCCGGCGCTCACCGTTCCCGTGTTTTGGCGACGCCGTGTATTCCAGGGCACAAGGAGAACGACTTGAAAAGTGAAATAATCATCAATGACGCCATCCATGAGACGAGGATCGCGATTCTCGAAGATTCGCGGCTGGTGGAAATCTGGGTGGAACGCCCTGAAAACGAACGTATGGTGGGAGACATTTACAAAGGGAAGGTGAAGGCGGTCATCCCCGGCATCCAGGCGGCGTTCGTGGATATCGGCATGGAGAAGAGCGCGTTTCTCCACGTATCGGATGTCAGCGGCGACTCCATCGATTTCGCGGCGCAGTACGACACCGACGACGACGACGACGAGGAGGAGCACCGGAGCGGATCTTCTTCCCGGCATAAACGGGGGCGCAGCAGCCGTCCCCGCGACAAAAAGTATCCCCCCATCGAAAGTGCCATCAAGAAAGATCAGGACATTCTCGTCCAGATTACCAAGGAGCCCATTTCCACCAAGGGCGCCCGCATCACCACCGAAATATCCCTGCCCGGCCGGTTCCTCGTGCTGGTACCTGGCGGCAGTAAAATCGGCGTCTCCCGCAAGATCGAATCCTGGGGCGAACGCAAGCGCCTCAAAACGCTCGCCGCCAAGTACAAACCCAAAGGATTCGGGCTTATCATCCGGACTGTGGCCGAAGGAAAAGGCGAAGACGAGATCGAGGCAGAGGTCCGCGAACTGGTCCGCCAGTATAACGATCTGGCCAAAAAGGCGGACGCTGCTTCTCCGCCGACACTTATCCACAAGGAAATGGGAATGACCTCCGGAATCATCCGCGACCTCCTCAGCGAGGATGTGGAACGGGTGCTGGTCGATTCCCAGGCCAATTATGACGAGATCCGCGCCTATCTGGACAAAACGTCTCCCAATCTGAAGAACAAGGTGCAACTCTGGAAAGGGCAGGAGCCCGTCTTTGATCATTTCGGGATCGAAAAGCAGATCGAGAGTATCTTCAGCCGCAAGATGTGGCTGAAAAAGGGCGGATTTCTCGTGTTCGACCACACCGAGGCGCTCACCGTCGTTGACGTGAACAGCGGGCGCTATGTGGGCAAAGCCAACCAGGAAGAAACCATTCTCAATACCAATGTCGAGTCCGCCATCGAAATCGCCCGTCAGCTACGCCTCCGCGACATCGGCGGAATCGTGGTCATCGACTTCATCGACATGCACAACATGGATCACCGTCGAAAGGTGGAGGATGCGTTCGCCGACGCACTGAAGAACGACCGGTCCAAAATCTCCATTTCCCAAATCAGCGAGTTCGGGCTCATGGAAATGACCCGTCAGCGGGTCCGCCCGAGTCTCATCTTCACCTTTGCCGAGCCATGTCCCACCTGCGGCGGCATCGGCATGGTACAGGGTCGTGACACCACGGTGACCAAGATCGAGCGCTGGTTCAAGCGCGCCGAGATTTTCGGACGGGAGAAGGCCTACACCCTCTTTGTGCATCCGGCGGTGTTCGAGTTTCTTATCGAGAACGACGAGGAGCGTCTGTCCATGCTCCGCTCCAGCACCAATCTCCAGGTGGATCTTGTGGTGGACGCCAAGCTGGCCATCGAGGAATTTCACTGCTTCAGCACCGCCCGTTCCAAGGATGTCACCGAGGAATTCCAGGCCGGGGGCAAACCGCGCGCCGACGGGGAGCGGGAAAAGGAGCCCGAGCGCGAACCCGAAGCGGAACCGAAACGGGAGTACGGACGCGGCCGCTCCCGGGTAAAGACCAGGGAAGGCAGCCGTGCCCGGGACAAAGACCGCGAGCGGGAACGGGAAGCTGAACGAGAAAGGGAGCTTCAGCGGGAACGGGAGGCCGAACGGGAACGGGAAGCCGAACGGGAACGGGAAGCCCAACGCGAACGGGAGCGGCAGCGCGAGAAGGAACGACAGCGCGAAAGAGACCGTGAACGGGAAAAGGAACGGCAGCGTGAGCGGGAAAAGGAACGCGAGCGGCAACGGGAACGGGACCGCGAGCGTGAACGCCAGGCCGCGCTGGAACGCGAGGCGGAGGCCGAGCCTGAAATCGAGCCTGAAATCGAGCCTGAAGCGGAACAGGAAACGGCAGAAGAAAAACACCGCGGACGGACACGCGGACGGAGAAGCCGGGGCCGTCGACGGGAAACGCGGCGTGAGCAGGAACCCGCACCGGAGACAGAATCTGAAGCCCCGACGGAGCCTGAAGTTGAGGCCCCATCCGAGCCTGAAGCTGAAGAACCGGCCCCGGAAGAACGTGAGCCCAAACCGGAACGCAAACCCCGCGAACGGAGGCCTCGACGCGAGCGCAAGCCGGAGCCTGAAACACCGGTGGAATCGGAATCCCCGTCCGAACCCGAACGGAAAGAGGAATCTCCCCCCGCCGAACGGGAAGCGGAACCCGAACCGGAGGAAACGCCGGGGGCGACCCGGTCTTTCGCCCGTCCCGAGAGCGAAGACAAATTCGGCCGCAAACCGAAACCGCGGCGGAGACGGTAGACTTACGCCTCTGGAATTAAAAAATAAATGGAGAGGATCCGAATGGATTCTCTCCATTTATTTTGGGGGTGATATTCCGGTATTGTTCCCTGGTGCGGCCTTCGAAGCTCTTCCGGCATGTCCGCTCACCTTCATCTCCGTCCGGAAAGGGAAGTACGATTTTTTAGCCTACTGCAAAGCAGACCAGCTATTCAGCGTATCATCGATTCAATCGCAGCGTAACCTTCTGAGAGAGATTCTCTCAGAGCCAGTCTGTAAGAGTCTAACCGGACAACGCTGTTCCGTTCTCGGTGTCGATTGTTCCGCCGATATTCGCTTGAACATGTTGGGAGATACAGTTGATTGGGGTATAAGCGTCGCTGTCGTTGCTGGTGGTATTTTTCGAGCAGGAAACCGTGAAGAGAACTGCTGCCAAAAGAACGCCATACTGTCTTTTTATCCTTGACTCCCCCGATGAAATGAGCACCATCCTCCATTATCGAGAATAGAAGCGCGGACGCCAGGTGAAATAAGGTGAAATATTGAGCCAATTGCAAAAGTATGAGCATGAAGTGTATAGATTACCCAAATGGTGTGCAATAATTGATTTTACGGGTGTATACGCCTCCACAGAGATGATACCGTGCGGTGTTTGATTATTTGAGACCCGT
>JAWLHT010000255.1:0-7646 GCA_041690195.1 Candidatus Latescibacterota bacterium | reverse complement strand
CAAGATGTTAGCATTGTATTCTGGAATTGTGGAGTATCCAGTGCCAATGCAACTGTAAAGACAATTGAAAAAAGCTTGGAAGGCCAATGGAATTTCGTATCAATACCGTTTTTTCCCGCTGATTCAGATAAATTTCCTTCATCTCATCCTGACTTCCAGTTTGCGAAATGGGATAACGAGTTAAACGGTAGCGAAACAACCTTCCGCGCTGGTGAGAATAATGCACCCATGTATGCAGGCAGAGGATACTGGATCAAGGGGGGAACTCTTTCCTTGGAAGGAACAACAACAATCCGAACCAAACGAGTCAAGGATGTGGTAGGAAACTGGTATAATCAGTACCTACTTCGAATTCCAACTTCTGCTGCGAACGCTGGGTTTGGTGACTATATGGTTGGAAACCCTGTTGAAAGCCCAATCATTTTGGGCAGTATTTGGATTGAGGGTGGAAGCAATAGTTTTTATGGATTAGGAAAATCTGCAACAGCAAACAATAATCTCTACACCGATTTAAGAGCAATTGACCTGTGGGCGATTGATCTTAAACTGAGCGACACAACGGGCAAACACTCCGATTCATCCAATAAGGCGGGGGTGATTGAGTCTGGAAAAGATATTCACGAAATTCTCAATGCACCAGATTTCGTAGTGCCTAAACCTGATGTCATACGTTTGGCGCTCCAGGATCCAAGTAATGCTCAAGCTCTGCTCGCCTGGGACTACCGCGGACCCGGCCAGGACATCTACGAGTGGAACATGGAGCTGAGCACCACCATCTCTTCCATCTCCACGAAACTGAGTCTTTCCAACTTCGCCTCGATCCCGGCGGAGTACCTGGTCACGCTGACCGATACTGCTACGGGCGAGGTGTACACGCTGACCGGCGACACGTCCATCGATGTCGCCCTCAACAGCGCCGCCCCCAAGACGTTCGTTCTGACCGCCAGCCGTCAGAAGCCGACCAAGGTCGAGGAAAGCGTTCCGGCGGCAGTGAAATTCACCGGGACATACCCCAACCCCTTCAACCCCTCGACCACGATCTTCTTTGATGTCAGCCGCGCCGGGAATGTGTCGCTGCAGGTCTACAACATCGAAGGGCAGTTGGTGGAAACTTTGGTTAACCAGAACATGTCCGCCGGAAGCCATGAAATTGTGTGGAATGCGGCGAACAAATCTTCCGGAGTGTACCTGGTCATGCTCCGCGCCAACGGGCACACGGAAACCCGCAAAGTTACTCTCATGAAGTAATCTGATGCTGATGCGAAGGGGAGACCCGGTTCGGGCCGGGTCTCCTTTTTTTTTTTGGTGGGTATCGTGTTGATTCGGCAGGGCATTGGTCCAGCGGCCCTGGTGAATGAAAGTACTCTTCCCGGCGCGGCCGTCCCCTCTGTCGCCTCCGGCGGCATTTTCCGTATCAAGGAAGATCAAGCGAAGTACTTCTGCGGCACGGAACCGGCAGCTCACCATACCCGACGCCCGTTTTTATCCATGTCTACCCCGAATAGGGTAATGTACTGACACCCCTCCTCACTTAATACCAGACGCATGGTACATACATCACCCATAATCAATACATGATTTCTCCAAATTAGGGTAATAGCCGGATTGCCGTTTCGTCATTAATGCTCTATCCTATACCATAATTTCTGTATTCGGTACCCACGCCAGATTGAGGGATACATGGATGCGCACACGAAGCCAGTAACGGTCAGGGGATGTACCCTGATGCGGACGAATGATGGTATTGCGGTACAACATGAGGACCAGATTCATACGTTAAACGATACTGCCGGCGAGATATTCGAGTTGTGCAACGGTCATTACACTGTCGATGGTATCGTTCAAGAGATGCGGGACAGATACCAAGACTGCGAAGTCGGGGACGTTGTCCGCATATTTCTGGAACAGCTGCATGCGGCAGGCCTGATCAGCGTATGATCCGGAAGGTATGCCAAACTGTTTTCCTCTTTGTCCGATAGAGGGCCAAGTATGTCGGTAGGACTGCCAGTTGACATCTATTCTCCCAAAAGATTACTGTTTAACGGTATCGTCTACGGATTCTATACGGCCATATTCTTTGCGTGTTACACTGCCGCCTTCCGTATCGGTTCACCGCAATCATCCGCAAATGAATTTCCTTTTGCTGAGATGGTACATTCGTTCCTGTTTGTTGCCGTCGTGAAGTTTTTTGTTTTCAACTTTTTCAATTTCAAGCGATTCGCCCTCTACTCGAACACGTGGTACGACACTGGAAAAAACGTTTTCATGGCAGCGGTATCGTGGGTAGCGCTTTCACTCCTGCAGACATGCACCGGCGTCTTCTCACCGGCCACGCCCGTCACCCTTCTGATGGATGCGGCGCTGACTTTCGTTGCCATAAGCCTGTTTCATAGTGCGTTTCGATTCCTGTACCATCGCGGAGGTGTCGCACGGAATTTTTTTCTGGGCAGGGAATGGAATACGGAGAAAACAGCACGGTCCATTATTGTCGGGACAGGCGCGGAAGCGCAATCGGCTTATAAGCATATTATCAGTCAGAATCCAAAGGAACATGAAGTTGTCGGCTTTCTCTCCGCAAACTCCGAGTTGATCGGCAAGCAGTACTGCGGTGTGAAAGTGTATGGCCCTGTAGATCACATTGCAAAGTTGGCCGCAACATTGCAGGCCACGACAATTATCGTTTCCACCCGGGAGATTACTACAGAAAGCATTGCTTCCATAATTGACGACCCGGCCATCATGGTTATTACCGCATCACAACTGACCAGTATCGAGTCAGCAACCGGCTATTCCAAAGCAATTACGGAAATCAATTTGGAGAAAATGCTGGAACTCGGGTCAACTCCTTCCGCGGCAGTAGATCTGGGATCCTTCTATAAAAGTCAAACTGTGATGGTCACCGGCGCGGCGGGACACGTTGGCGCGGAGGTATGCAGACAGCTGATTCAGTACAATACCAGTGAAGTAATTGCTCTTGACCATTCGGAAGCACATCTTTCCCAACTGATGGAATCGCTTCATTCCTGCATGTCCCCCGCCCGCATAACCGCGGTTGTTGCGGATGTCACGAACGGCAATCGCCTGATCAATGTGTTTGAGAAGTATCGGCCGGGAGTGGTTATTCACGCCGCAGCTTACGGTTCCGGCGCATTAACAGGGGTCAGTGAAGAGGAAGCCATAACGAACAATGTCCTTGGGACAAAGAATGTCGCCGACCTGTCGTGTCTGTTCAAAGCGGACACATTCGTTCTGCTATCAACAAATTGTGCGGAGAAACCCGCCACATCCTTTGACTACACAAAACGGGTTTCCGAAATCTATATACAGGGACTCAACTCCGTATCGGACACCCGATGCATTTCGTTCCGCTTCGGCAGAACACTCGATTCTCCCGGAAGTATTATACCAGTAATCGAGAGACAGATACAGACCGGGGGGCCGGTAACCGTCCCCCGTCAAAAACTTCTTTTAGACAACACCATCACCTCCACCGTAGTTCATTCGATTATGTACGCGATTACCCACGCACAGGGTGGAGAAACGCTGATATTCAGTTCCGGAGAAACAGTCCCTCTGTTCGATCTCGCAAAAGCGCTGATTCAAAGTCAAGGATACAGTACCGGGAGTAAAGTGGAAATATTTTATACAGACGAGTCAGAGAGCGGCATGGGGGACGGCATTACTATGTATGACCCGAATGCACTATCCCCAACTGATATTCCTCATGTTTCCGTTCTCGACACACGCAGTTTCAATTGGAATACAGTGAAGGCCGGAGTGAAGGAAATCATTGACAACGCCTGTCTCTATGAGAATCACTCCCTTGCCCGAACACTGATGGGAAAGCTGGTTTCGGATTGCATGGACATGAAACAAGCCACCATCCCGTTCCATTTCAAGAATATCGCGAGTATATAACCGCAACACTGTTTCCAGAAACGAGGTAACGGTGAAAAGGGTCTTTCTTATTCTTGCTGCATTCATTGTTTCCAATGGTCTTGTGGCAGCGGAGCTTCGCTTTCAACCGGGTGACACGATTGACATTACAGTGTTCAACTCCCCAGAACTGAGCGGAAGCTTTCGTATTCAGACGGATGGATATATTAGAATGCCGCTCGTGGGTAAAGTGCAGGCATCCGGGAAAACGGAAGGAGAACTGCACGATTCTGTCAGAGCGGCGGTAGACACCTTTGTAAAGGACCCCTACATTACCCTTATTCCAAAGTTTACAGTCACCGTTCTGGGGAGTGTAAACCGTCCCGGTGCATTTACCATTTCCGGTTCGGAACGAGTGGTTGAACTGGTAGCACAGGCGGGCGGATTCAGCAATGATTCGTCTGGAAAGATTACCCTGTACCGTAATGGTAAAACGGTTAAATTCTCCAAAAATGATGTTATGACACTCGATCCCGAGTTTGGCTTCCTCCGCCCCGGGGATGTAATCGTGGCCCAAAGACGTGCTCTCACCAAAGCAGACTACTCCATCATCATCTCCACCCTGAGCGCAATTTCGGTATCCCTTTATTATTTCAGCAACAGGAACTGACAGGAACCTCCGTGAAGAGGAATAACATGGAAGAGCATCTGATACGATCAATTGAATCTGAGGATGACGGAATCACTCTGAAAGAGCTGCTGAAGACCGTGTTGCGGTACCGTCTGCTTATCGGGATGATTGTTTTTCTGGCCTTCGTGTCAGGGTGCGTCTATTTATACTTCACGGAACCGATATATGAAGCAACTGGCGAGATACTCATCGCTTCATCCAGTTCCTCACTTCTCACAGACAAGATCAGCGCACAGTATTCTGAATCAGTCTCGCCCACTTCCATCAACGATGCCATTGTACGGCTGCGCAGTTCCAGTATTGCCGATTCTGTGATCGTTAAGAACGCGGCTTTTGCCACTATCGGCATTCCCCGGGAATATTTCAACAAAGTTCAGTATTTTTTAGCCGTACCACCTCAGGAGAACAAACTCTTTTCCATTGTCGCGACAAAACAAAGTCCCGAGGCCGATTACCTGGTCATTTCCGAATCAGGTGCACTGATCGGAAAGGGAAAATACAATCAACGCTTTACTTCCCCCCACTTCACCATCATCCTTTCCGATTTAAATCCGGTCACCGGTTTCGACATAATGCTCGAGCCTGTAAAACAGATGCGCGGGCGGGTTTTGGGCAGTCTCAAGATATCCAACATTCGAGAATCCAACGCCATCAGGGTGTCGTATTCTTCCAGTGATCCGGCCTTATCCAAAAAGTTGGTCAACAGCTTCATGAGCGAACTTTCGCTTCAGGACCTCCAGAACAAGCGGGCCAAAGCAACCGGCATGAAGGTGTTTCTTGAAAACCAGTACAAGAACATTGTTTTGCTTCTCGAAGATACCGAAAACCAGTATCTGGCCGAAAAGAAAAATTCCGGCATTATTGCACTTGACCAGCAGACATCGCAGTATATTGACCTGCTGCGATACCTCCAGGAGAAACGGATCGATTATGAAATCCGGCTTGCAGAGGCTACAGTTTCCAAAGAAAAGGCGATGACCGTGCTCAACGGCGACCCGGAACTGCAGGAGCTTTCCAAGTTTGCATCGTCCCCGTTCATCCAGGGAAACGATATCATTCGGGAACTGTATTCGAGAGTAGCGACCTTTCAGGTTGAAAATGCCAAGCTGACTTCCCAATACAACAAATCACATCCACTTGTTCAGCAAAGCGCTTCCCAATTGGAAGAAGCGCGGAAACAGCTCGATAAAGCAATCACCTCAACTGTGGACAATGCTACCAAAGGCATTGATCCCTTGCTCCGTCCCGTGGTTGAAAGTCAGTTAGTCAACCATATCAACATAAACGTATACCAACAGTTGCTCTCGCACATCAAAACCGAAATTGTCAATCTGAACCGCACTCTCGACAAACTGCCGAAATCGGAAGTCGACAAATCCCGTTTCGAAAGAAACATCGGAGTCAATCGTCAGATCCACGACCTTCTCCTCACTCGCCTGGAAGAGGCGCGGATCATGGAAGCCGGTACCATCAGCGATATCACCATTATCAACTGGGCTGACACTCCGCTCCATCCCGTTGCTCCCCAAATGTCAAGGATTCTTCTGCTTTCCATATTCGCCGGATTGTTTCTTTCGGGAGGACTGATACTGGGAATCGAGCACTTTAAACCATCATTCAATTCAACGGAACGGATGGAAAGAGCTTTGAGTTCACCCGTCCTTGCCCTGATACCGCACCTTTCCAACAACGGAAGCATGGAGCGTAAAATTCTGGTCGATCCTGACCACAAAAGTGATGACAAATTCGAAACTTTCGAACTGTTCAACGCACTTATTATTAATTTACTATCGGTTAGCGACTTGAACAGCCAGAAAACTATTGTTGTTACCAGTACTCATGCACAGGAAGGTAAATCACTGGTTTCAGCCAATTTGGCGGTTGCCTTGGCACGAACAGGAAAACGGGTTCTCCTCATTGATTGCGACCTACGCAATCCGGTTCAGCATAACGTATTCGGAATTCCCAACGACTGTGGACTGGTAGAAATCATAAAGCACAATTCCCCAAAGGGCCTCACCAAAACGCAGTATCCCAATTTGATATTTCTGCCCGCCGGGAACACAGGTGAAGTATCGGCGCCTGAAATACTGCATGATACAAACCTGATTGAAACCGTACGCAAACTGGAAAGCCGCTTTGACCTGGTTATCATCGATACACCTCCCGTGCTGCTTTATACTGATGCGGTAGCCCTATCCAACTATTTCAAAAACGTGGTACTCGTAGTGAAGTCAACCACTGGGGAAAACGCGGTCATGCGGTCGCAGAAAATTCTTACCAAAGTCGGCGCCCGCCTGGTTGGGGTCATTGTCAATGACGTTAAGAAATCAGCCCTGTTTGGCAGTCTCTACGATGAGTATGAGTACGGGCAGGGATACGGCTACGGATATGGCTACGGATATGCGGCTCATGAGAAGGCAAAGCCGGGGAAAAAGGGCAGGATTTCAAAGAGGGCGTAACAAGCGATACATCTCAAATGTTCCAAGTTTCCTTTTGACCCACATATCGTATTTACGCTCAAGGGCATGCTCAAAACGGCCGCACGGCTTGATCCTGAGACCGTCTTTCAGAAATTTGAAAAAGTTAAACACCATATTTATCCGCTCTACCTGGATTAGCGCCCGATAAAATGGTGTTTGGCTGATTGCATCGACGATCTCAAGACCGAATGGATGCACCGGATACGCCACAATCTCGACAGGGGTCTTCCGTAGAGCAAGAGCAAGCAGCCGATACGCCCGTTCCATATGATACGATGAGGTAATCAAGATTACCTTTTTTGCGTTCTCTCGCTTGACAATCGCAGCGCAGTAATAAGCATTTTCATGGGTGCTGGTCGCTTGTGCTTCGAGAGCATACGGCACCAATTCTCCATTCGCGTACATGGCCGCCAACTGCCGCATTCGAGTCTCATCAGCGGATGATATGGACAGCTGCCTTGCCCTCTTGGCCAGAACAAGGTCATACGCCGGCTTGATACGCTCTTCACCTCCGGTAAATACTAGCCAAAGATATTTGAAATTTTTATAAGGCCAAAGAAAGGTATTGCGTCCACCGGCCAATTCCCGATGATATT
>JAWLHT010000254.1:0-7691 GCA_041690195.1 Candidatus Latescibacterota bacterium | reverse complement strand
GTGTGATTTCTTCATATCCCTCATTACGGGCCACCATGTTCTACACTGAAAGGGTTTGGGCTGGGTCTGTATTGTGTTCCGAACAATCTCTATTTTTTTAAAACCCGTACACGCATCTCTTTGATTAAACGACATTTACATGACATTTTTGATGTATTGCACATATTACACTAATTCTTGTTGCCATACACGCATTTTGCAATTATTATCTGATATATAACCGTACTCTGCACCATACATCCATCCGATGCTGAAGGGAGGTGAGCTTTTTGGTGGCGCAGTAGTTTATGTCCTTCGCGAGGCAGTTGTACATTTATCAAATGGAGGCTGCAATGAAAAGACCGTTCATTTTCGCGATAGCACTACTTGTAATCACTTCGTCTGCATTGGCGATTCCTTTCAGCCCCGCGCAACTGAAGCTCATTGCGCCGCCGGTCGTGGAATATATGTTCGACGGAACCACGGCTCAAATCCCGGTCACGGTCAGCGGAACTCCGGCCGGTGTTTTCTTTCTCGTTTTTACCGAAGGTCAGGCCTCTTCCATTCAAAACGTGCGGAACGGCTATCTCGGTTGGCACTATGTTAACAATATCGATACCTGTGTCTATGCCTCCACTCCGTTCGAGTTTACGCAAGGTAATCATACGATCAATTGGGAAGGCAAGAACCAGGATGGCGTGACAGTTCCCGCGGGATCGTATACCTACTACCTGTGGGGATGGGACAATATCGGCACCAAGAAGCCGGTGACCACGCAGAACATATACCCCATGCGTGGGGGGTATATTGAAGAGCGTGACGCTGACGGCATGCCACTGGCGCAACCCATCTACATGCGTAGTCTGAACAAATGGGTGCTCGGTGGTGACCCTGAAGACCCGTCACTCCTCGAAACAACCAGGGTAGTTCTTCCCGAAAACTACGGACTGCGCGAACGCATCGCTTTTCAGCCCGGTGATTATTCCAATTTTTACGCCCAGATTCATAATACGGAAAGCGGCTATCTGGGAATATGGAAGTATCAGTGGGTTCCGGGCGGAGAGTCCGTTCTCGACACCAGTTGGGGCGATGACGGTGTACTGCTTCCCGTCCAGGCGCTTGGAACGTACACGAACAACTGGTTTTCCGGAGTTGTCACCGATCGTCAGTATCTCTACGCTACGATTTGCCGTCGGGAGGAGCCGATTGTAAACTTCTATGTAGCCAATTTTGACGGCGAACTGGTGAAAACCATTGACATGAGCGAGTGGTGGGTAAATCAGCAGGAGCTCAATGCGGGCGGACAGCTTACCGGAGGTCCGAACGACATTATGGTTCGCAATCAGTATGTATTCCTGAATGCACACACATCCTGTCTCGAATCAATGGTCAACCCCTCCGCGGGACTCGATGATGAAGAAGCGTTCTGGGTCTGGCACAATGGAAACGGGGATTTCGTGGGAGACCACAACTTCGAGCCCAATGCCCAACGCCCCTGGGTGTGCTTCGATTACAATGTCGCCCCCTACACGTACACCATCACCAGCGACAGTAACTACTTCACCATGACTCCCTCCTACGATATGGGTGCGGTCTCCTTTGCACTCTATGCTCCGGACGGCACCGGTTTGGGATATCATGCGTACTCCGGGGAAACCTCCGATATCAAGTGGGGTAACTTTATCTGTGATAATGGCTCCGCATATGATGGCATCTACACTGACAACAACTCCACCGGCGGTGAAGGTGCAAAAACAGGCGTCTGGTACGTAGGCCATGACTCCATCAAGGGTACCATCACCAACCAGGTCGGCGTGGCTGACGCCGCACCGGCTGCCTTCAAGGTCGCCCAGAACGTGCCGAACCCCTTCAACCCGACCACCACGATATCCTTCACCCTGGCCCGGGCTGGTCGTACCACGGTCGAGGTGTACAATGTGGCCGGACAGAAGGTCGACACCCTGGTGAACTCCAGCCTCAAGGCCGGTTCCCATTCCGTGACTTGGAATGCCGCCAGCTTCTCCGCCGGTGTCTACTTCTACACCGTCAAGAGCGGCTCCTTCTCAAAGACCACGAAGATGACGCTCCTCAAGTAACAACGAAGCAGCATTACAATCTCCATAGCACAGGGAGCCATATGGCTCCCTGTGCTATTTTTTCTCTCAATGCAGAAACCCCCTCTGTCATTTTTTATCCTTGCGTAGACACCCCGATATATTTATATATTTACTATATAGGCGTTATTGCACTGTGCTTCAATTGTCATTCCAATCACTCGGTGGATCGCGCCAAATACTTCTCTCGATTCAGCATTTAACTTCAGTTGCGCAGGATACACTCATGATTACTTCGACTCTTTTCCCCGGACGGTATGTACAGGGGTATGGCGCGCTTCGCAGATTGGGCGGTGAGCTAAGCCGATTTGGCTCCCACGGATTTCTCCTGTGCGATGCATATGTACTGGACAAGATAATACCGGAAGTACGCGCCGATATCGAAAGTGAAATCAGTATTTCCATAGAACGCTTCAACGGCGAAAGCTCGGACGAAGAAATAGACCGGGTCGTCACGAGAGTACGAAAGGCCGGCGGTAAAGTCGTGGCCGGAATCGGCGGAGGTAAAACCCTCGACACTGCAAAGGCCGCCGCACACTCGCTTGGCCTCTCCTCGGCAACCGTACCAACCATCGCCTCAACTGACGCTCCGTGCAGCGCTCTGACGGTGATTTACCATCCCGACGGCACTTTCAAACGATATCTGGTTCTCCCGCGCAATCCTGACCTTGTACTCGTGGACACCAAGGTCATTGTAGAAGCTCCCGTGCGATTTCTCGTCTCGGGTATGGGAGACGCACTGGCCACTTTTTTCGAAGCGGAATCCTGCCGAACAAGCTATTCGCCAAACATGACCGGCGATACCGGATCCATGACAGCTTACGCTTTGGCCAGACTCTGTTATGATACATTATTGGAATACGGACTCATGGCTCGACATGCCGGCGAAGCACACGCAGTCACACCGGCCTTCGAACATATCGTTGAGGCGAATACTCTGTTGAGCGGCCTCGGGTTTGAGAGCGGAGGACTTGCCGCGGCCCATGCCATTCACAATGGACTCACCGTTCTGCACCAGACGCATCATTCCTATCACGGTGAAAAGGTGACGATTGGAACGCTTGCTTCCCTTCTTCTCACTGACAAACCGGAAGATGTGGTCGACGAGGCGTTTACCTTCTGTGAATCTGTCGGTCTGCCAACGACACTGGAAGGAATCGGACTGACCGTATACTCCGACGAAGACTTGCAACGTGCGGCGGATGCATCCTGCGCTGATGGCGAAACAATATACCATGAACCATATCCCGTAACGCCCAGGGATGTTGTCGCTGCCCTGAAAGCGGTCGATAATATCGGCAAATCACGTCTGAAGATGCACCGGGAGTTTGCCCCGATGCCAGCCGATTACGCTCCGGCTTCCCTGTAACTGGAGACAGCCATTTCCATATTCTCCGTTGATACCGCGAAACCCGCTGCTTCATTTCATTTACTTCGGGAGGAGAGTGCGCATGCTTTTCCGAACCAAACCGTTGCGTGATTACCGGATCCGGGCGACAGACGATGACATCGGATCGGTAAAGGACATATATTTCGAAGATACGAACTGGTTTGTCCGCTATATCGTTGTTGACACCGGCTCATGGCTGGTTGACCGTAGAATACTGCTCTCACCCTATTCCGCCGGACAACCGGACCCAAGCCAAAAAGTCCTCCCCGTAAACCTTACCAGACGTCAGGTCGAGAACAGCCCGGGAATAGAGCATGACAAGCCCATCTCCCGTCAACACGAGCATGCTCTTCATGCGTATTACGGCTGGCCAATATACTGGGGACATCCCGGTGTGATTCCCGGTTTAATCCCCGTTCCTCCTCGTGACCTGGAGCCCCCCCCTGAAGAGCAACATTACAATCACCACCTCCGTAGTGAGAAGGAAATCGAAGGATACTACATCCAAGCTCTGGATGGGGATATCGGTCACATCAGTGACACAATCGTTGATCCTGACTCCTGGAAACTGCGATATCTGGTGATCGATACTGGTAAATGGCTGCCTGGGCGAAAACTTCTGATCGCCACGGACTGGGTGGAAAGTTTTTCCTCTGTCGAGCACAAGGCAGAGGTGGCGTTTTCACGAAAATCAATCAAAGAAAGCCCGGAGTATGATTCATCCGAACCGTTGAGCCGTTCGTTTGAAGAACAGTTGTATGAGCACTACGGGCGGCATGGCTACTGGGAGACCGAACCCATGAAAACGGCTGGCAGATAACCCGCGGAGACTTTTCTTTGGGCCAGCAAGTGATTCCGGTTATGCACCTTGGGCCATCAGCGCCACCGTATGAGCAATAGATATGTTCCCCTCGTGTACACCGGGAACATTCAATGAACTGCAGGTATATCCTTTCAGAAGCACTCACGTTTCGAGAAAATCTTTACGATACGTATCCGGAACCGATTCGCATATACTCCGAGGAAGGAACGGTTGTTACGTATGAACAAAAAAAACCGTCAGCACGAACCGCCGGAACATCCGCAAAAGAGCGATCAGCCGCGACGCAACTGGTTTTGGGGATATCTGATCTGGTTTCTGATCTTGTGGGTTGTCTTCTCCTATATCACCCGCATGGGCGGTACGGGGAGTTCGTCCGAGATTTCATATTCAGAATTCAAAAACCAGGTTCGTGCGCAAAATGTATCTGCTGTGAAAATGAAAGGTCAGGAGATTACCGGCACGTTTGATGAACCGTTTCGTCCCGGAGATTCCACAGCCGATACATCAAGCATACTTTCCTTTACCACCACCATGCCTGCTTTGGAGGATGCCGAACTTCTGCAACTGCTGGATGCCAATCAGGTAGAAGTTCGGGCACAGAGCGAAGGCGCATCCTGGCTGCCCTATCTGCTCATCATTATGATCCCCTGGGTCCTGCTCATCCTGTACTCGATGTACGCGGGAAAACGCATGCAAGGCCAGGGAAGGGGAGGAATCGGAGGAATATTCGGTATTGGGAAATCAACCGCCAAACGGTTTCAAAATACCAACGCCGATGTCACCTACGATGATGTTGCCGGACTGGAATACGCGAAAGAAAGCTTGCGCGACATTATTGCGTATCTTCGGGACCCGGGAAAATTCACCGTACTGGGCGCGGATATTCCCAAAGGCATACTTCTTGTCGGACCTCCCGGTAACGGCAAAACTCTTTTGGCAAGGGCTACCGCTGGAGAAGCGGGTGTTCCCTTCTTCAGCATCAGCGGTTCCGAATTTATTGAAATATTCGTTGGAGTTGGGGCATCCCGGGTTCGAGATCTTTTCCAGACCGCAAAACGGGAATCGCCAGCCATCATTTTTGTAGACGAGATCGATTCCGTTGGCCGCGCCCGCGGCACAGGAATCGGAGGCGGACATGACGAACGGGAACAAACCCTGAACCAGATCCTTTCAGAGATGGATGGTTTTGAGGCGCATGAATCGGTCGTGGTTATTGCCGCAACGAACCGGCCCGATGTTCTTGATCCGGCGCTTACCCGCCCTGGACGGTTCGACCGCCAGGTCACCCTTGATCTCCCCCAGAAAAAAGCGCGCCTGAAAATCCTAAGAATCCACACCCGCGAGGTGCCTCTTGACAGTAACATCAATCTAGAGAATTTGGCGACCCGGTCCGTCGGGTTTTCCGGCGCCGATTTGAAAAATTTGGTTAACGAAGCAGCCCTGCTTGCCGGGCGGAAGAACAAGCATGTCGTAAGTCAGGAAGATTTCGAGGAGGCGTGGGACACCATTCTTATGGGCGCGGCACATGAGGAACTGCTCGATGAGGATGAAAAGCGGATTGTGGCTTATCATGAATCCGGACATGCTCTGGTGGCCAAACTCCTCCCGGACACGGATCCATTACAGAAAGTGACCATAATTCCAAGGGGGCGGTCGCTAGGGGCAACAGAGCAGATTCCGATGAAGGACCGTCATAATTTGAGCAGAAGTTATCTGCTCAGCCGAATATCTGTAATGCTCGGCGGACGCGCCGCGGAGCGTTTGGTATTCAACGAGTTGACCAACGGAGCAGCCCAGGACCTGCGTCAGGCCACCCAACTCGCCCGCCGAATGGTCGGACAGTGGGGAATGAGCGAAAGAATTGGCCCCGTAACGTTCAGAATCGGAGAAGAACACGTCTTTCTCGGACAGGAAATTTCACAGCCCAAAGACTACAGCGAGGACACCGCCCGTACCATTGACCATGAAGTTAAAAAGATTGTTTCCGATATGGAGGAACGCGCATACAACATGCTTCGGGACAATCGTGACACCCTTGATCTGATCGTAGAAACCCTCATTGAGAATGAAACGTTGAGCAACGCTGATGTCGAAGAGATTCTCAACGGTAAGGAGGTTACTGAGACGGAACCCCAAACGGCCTGAATCTGCGGCTCTTGCTTGATATGGAGCTGATCAGCCGTAAACCAGCATGACCACAGGTTGTCATGCACAACCGGAACCAAGGAGTCGGATTATGCAGATTCCATTGGAACTGACGTTTCGCAACGTGCAGAAAACGGATTCCATAGAGCAGTTAATTCGTGAAAAGGTTCTCAAACTTGAACAGGTATGCAATTACTTAATCAGTTGCCGGGTGGCGATAGAAAAACCCCAGGAGCATCAGCGGATCGGTAATCCATACCGGGTACGTATTGATATATCCGTCCCCCCCGGACATGAAATCATTGTCAAACGGGAATCAAGCAAGGGAGACATGCACGATCAACTCCCCGCGATCATACGGGATGCTTTTTCCGCCGCACGCCGCCAACTTCAGGAACGGCAGCGTCGCGAGGTGAAAGTTCATCCCAAACAGTCGGTCGAAGCACTGGTTTCCCGTCTTTTCCCGGAAGAAGGGTACGGATTCCTGCGAACACCTGAAGGAAGAGACATCTACTTTCACCGGAACAGCGTGCTGCACGATGATTTCGAGCGTCTGCAGCTTGGAACCGGCGTGCGGTTCGACGAGGAACTTGGTGAAGAGGGTCCGCAAGCCACTTCGGTATTTATCATTGAACGGATTGGCCCGCGCATGACCGAAATGGAGGAATAACATTTCTCTTTACACCGGGAACGCGTCCTCAGTCCGACACTACAGCAGATTCTGTAGATTATTTACGTCTCCTTGTCTTACCAGAGATACAGGACGCCTCCGAATCAGAAAATGTATCCTCCGTGGTTCTTACTAAACCGGGCATCCAGGAAGTCGTAATTTTCACCACGGTCATCCGCCATCGAACCGGAAAACACGAACCGGGAGACGGATAGCCCGTAATGTGCTGCAAAGGAGGAATTCATGCCAAGCAAAATCGGATCGGCGGAATGGGAGGGTACGCTCGAAGAGGGGCATGGAACGCTTAGAGTCGGCAGTAACGTTTGCGAAGCTCCGTATACCTATGGAACAAGATTCGGCCAGGAATCGGGAACAGGACCTGAAGAGCTGATCGGCGCCGCTCATGCGGCCTGTGTTGCCATGGCACTGGCGCATCGGCTCGAAGAGGCGGGCTATACACCACAGGGTATCAGAACTATCGCCAAGATTGATTTGCACGCCGAGGAAAACGGACACTCGATCAGGCGGGTTGCTCTTCAGGCGGAAGCAGACGTCCAGGATATATCCGAA
>JAWLHT010000253.1:0-7693 GCA_041690195.1 Candidatus Latescibacterota bacterium | reverse complement strand
AACCGCTGGGAGACAGTTTGGCCACATATAAAAACCCTCTCCCGGGCAGCTTGATCAGCGGTACAATTGAGTCTACACCCAAAAAAAACTGCGTGTAACCTCAATTATTCTATTGACAAAGCGATTTTGTTTGTAGATACTGCTGATGGGTTAGTACTACTGTGGTAGCAGAAATCGATTGTGTCCATTCCGGTGAGTGGCGTTGTACCGTTCCCATGATGAGAAACTCTTCTGATGGACCGCTCGTCCGGGCGATTCAATGGAGCAGGCCTTGTGCCTTATCGATGGCGTTCGGGTACAGTCCTGATAAGAATATCCGAAACTGGTTCAAGTAAAGGGAAACACCCGTGAGATACAGTATATTCTGCATACTTGTGTTCCTGTTATCCCATCTTGCAGGGTTTGCCGAAGATCTGCCGGTGTTGTATCTTCACAACGGTGAGAATGAAATCACACTGACCCTGACAAACAGCGGGCCGAGCGACCTCCGGAGTATCAGAATCGTCACGGACCATGCGGAACTCCCTGCCTGGCTGAGTATTGATGCAAGCCCCGGTGTCATGGATATTCCCAAAGGAGAGTGCTCAGGGAAAAAGCTGGTGGTAAAGGTCGTGGTGAACGGCGGGGAGGGAGATGCGGCGGTAGTGCCTTTCGCACTATCGGACGCCATGGGGCGCTCCTGGGCTTTTCGGGCCTTGGTGCAGGTAGGTTCGAGTATTCCCGCGGAAACCGCATTGTATGAGAATTATCCCAATCCGTTCAACCCAAGCACGAACATTCGCTTTTCATTGAAAAATAAGGTACATGCCAAAGTAGTCATCTACAATACTGTTGGCCAGGTGGTCCGTACGCTTGTCGATGCTCCCCTGAACGCCGGTATCCATACTGTTCAATGGAACGGAACGGATAGTCGTGGTCTCAAGGTTGCTAGTGGTGTGTATCTGTGCCGGTTTACCGCGGGAAGAGTTCATCAGACCAGAAAGATGATGATTACCGAATAGCATAACTGATGGGAGCAAGGAATGAAGCGCTCAGTTCTCCTGGCGGTCTGGTGCATGTCCTGCGCCGCCGTCGCCAGCGCGCAAGTACAAGTCAGCGAAGCGAAGTACACGGATGCCGCGGCTCCGCTTGTTATGGACGGGGACCTGGCAGAATGGGATGCACTGTCGCTTCCCAAAATCGGTCTGGACCGGTACCAGTCCCTGACGAATGAGTCCTCGGCTCCCGCATCGGGCGACCTCTCCGGCTGGTTTTCATGCATCGCGGACAACTCGAATCTGTATGTGGCGGTGAATGTGACCGATGATGTCGTGGTGACCGGGAATCACGAGTACGGCCGCGGATGGATGGATGATGTGGTCGAAGTGTGTTTCGATGGGGATTTGCTGAATACATCAAAGGATTCCTTTGATGTAAACGACGGTCAGGTCATCGTTGTGGGGGAAAACGGTGCGTTGAAGTGGCTGGAAGGGCTTGTTCCCGGTCTGATTGCACAGATTCCCTATTACTGGGATGCCCGGGGCGTTCGGGCGGGATACCGGCTCACTGATACCGGCTATTCTGTGGAGATCATGCTTCCCATGGAAATTCTGGGTAAAACTTCCCTGGCCGGTCAGCGTATAGGATTGAATGTCCGGGTCCTGGAAGATGATAACCAGGCGGCCGGGAACACCCAGGGAGTTCTCTCGTGGGCGTATGACCCGGAACTGACCAGTTCCTGGAAAACGGAACGGTACAACCAGGTTGCGTTCAACGAACTGATCGAAATTCCGCAATCGGCCGTGTACGATACCACGACTAACACAACCGCGGTGTCGGTCGGGGCGCAGGAGATGATCATAGATTTGGGTTCCACGGATACTCAGACACTTCAGTCAGTGATGACCACGGTGCATGAGAAGCTGCACGCAAAAGAGTGGACGGGCGCAATTGACGCCTTGGAACCGGTCGGTGAACATATTTGGGCAAAGTCGATGATGGGCGCGACCGCTTTGCACAACAAAGACTTCAAGAACGCGGTTGCCTGGCTTGACGAGTATGCGGTGCAGGCGGGCGACGGAATAGCCCGGGATTGGGCGTTGAACTATTTGCGCGAATTTGTTCTGGACATGATTTTCTCGGAAAAATACAAGCTGCTTTTCGAGCGCAAACCATTTGCGGTCTCCGCGTATGTGCTGAATGAGCATTTACGGCGCTTTCCCGCGGATACACAGGCACTGTCCGCTCTGCATGCATCCCTTGCTTCCAGTGATACTCTTGACGCCGACAGTTTTACGCTCTTCGAGGAGATTGTTCACAGCCCCGCCAGTCCGGACATTGTATACGATGTTAAACTGGCCGTGGCGAGAGGACATTACTGCAACGGCGACTTTGACCGGGCAAAGCAGCTTGCTGAAGAGTTGGTGGATTCCGGAGCGGATAGCAGGGTCATCCTGGATGCCCGAATGATTCTCATGAGTATGCCCAGTCCGCAATAGTGAGGGCATTGATGGCTGAATCATTCCGGAATACGGTATCTGTGCATACCGGGCGGTGAGACGGCGAGTATCCGTCGACAGAATATGGCGGCTCGTTTCAAGGATGCCGGTCGTGAGAGCGGGCGGGATGTGTTATTAGGGATTCAGTATGCAACGGTTACCGTATCTGTTTCATGTTTTGTTGTCCGTATGCCTCGCTGTATGCGCATGCTCCGGTGACCGGACTGAGTACAGGAATGACAGACCCAGTTTGTGCGGACCGGTAAGTCTGCAGATTGCATTGAAATCCCAGGGAGTAGTTGCTTCACTGGATGAACTGTGTGCGCTTTCCGGGTATGACTCCGTCACCGGTACCACCATGCTGGGCCTGCATGATGCGGCACGCCGGAAGGGGGTAGCAGTCGCTCCCGTTCGTCTGGACCTGGGCGCGCTGTGCGGAGTACGGGAGAAAAGTGTGCTGTTTGTCGACGAAAACCATTTTCTGGTTTTCTGCAAATGCAACCGGGATAACGTCATTCTCGAAGACCCGTTCATGGGGAGATACTCCCAGTCCAAGGCGGAGTTCGCGCGACGCTGGAACGGTGAAACGCTTCTTTTCGGCAGGATGGCGACAGTTGTTCTGGAGAATCATCGCGTTGCCGGCGGCACGGTTCAACCAGGACCGAAGATTGAATTTACCGCAACCCGGCATTCGTTCGGCCTGGTCGATGAATCGAGTGTCCTGACCTGCACCTTTTTATTCCGGAACACCGGCTCGGATACACTGCTTGTCAACGTCCGCTCCGGATGCGGATGCGCCACCGCTTCACTCTCGGGTGACCGCGTTCCCCCGGGGGCGGATGGTTCGGTACGTGTCGTGTTCGATACGGAAAACAGGAAGGGCTTTATATCTCAGAAAATCGCTGTCCGAACGAACGACCCCGGGCAGCCCATGTTCTCCCTTGCTGTTTCGGCGCATGTACGGGGAATGGTGAAACTGCTCCCCGACCGTCTCTGGATCGATACGATCGGGTGTGGTGACAGTGTTGTCCGGGAAGTGCTGGTGCTGGATTCCGGAGAGGGAAGCCTTGCCGTGGAGCGGGTTGAAGTTCCGGAGGGAGTCTCTGCGGAGATTTGCCCGGCAAGGAGCGGAAAGGATGGGGCGCGGGTCATTCCGGTTCTTCTGCGGGTCACCGGGAATCGGACGGGGACATTCAACCACACGGCGGTTATTCATACGAATGATCGTCAGCGGAAGGCGCTATCCCTTCCCATTACAGGAGAAGTTGTTCCGGAATTGACCGTGTTGCCGCCACGGGTGTTTTTTGGAACGATTCGTCCGGATACCGCGGCCGTTCGCGAAATAGCGATATCCAGTAGAAATGAAAGAGATACGGGAGAGATACGGGTGAAGATTGCCAATCCGCGCATATCACTCGACCTGACTCCGACCACAAAAGGGAACAAATACAGACTCATTGCCACTGTTGCCGGATTAACGCCGGGCGGAACCGTTCGGGATTCCATTGCGGTGTACATCGGCGACAGTACACGGCCGGAAATGCACATACCGCTGTATGCCAGGGCTTCGGAATGAGTGCAGTATGTATCTGTGTCTTGTCTTCCCACTACCGCTGCCGGTGCGGTTAAACGAGGAAAGCGAGGTGAGAATGTAACCCACGGTCCCGGCGTATGGAAATATTTATTATTCCAGCAGGTTGTGTCGATACGTGAGGGAATAAAAAGTCCTTGACAGCCTGCTAAAATGTTAGTAGAATTGTGTCTAACTCCAGAAATGAGGTCTGCCATGAATAAAATATCATCCACCGAACTTGTTCTCCTGAAGATCTGCCTTGAGAAGGGTGAAGCTTCCGCTCGTGAAGTATATGAAGAGACGCTGAAAGAAAGAAAGCGCTCCTATACCACGATCAAATCGCTTCTGGACCGCATGGTTACCCGGGACTTTCTTCGGTGCAGAAAAGATGGTGTCGTCTGTATTTACTCTCCCACGGTGACCGAATCACAGGCGGTCGGGAAAGCGATTGACGAGTTTGCAAAGAGCATTCTCGGCGGTACGATAACTCCCCTGTTCACGTATTTTGCCAAAAGCAAGAAAATCAAGCCCGAGGAATTGGAACAGCTCAAGAAACTGATCGACGAAAAAGAGGAGCGCTGACCATTAACGTTTTTCTCACATATGCCGGTGATGTCGTTTCCTTCCTGGTGAATTCGAGCATCCAGATCACCGTATTGGCGGGGATTGTCGGCATCCTTTCGCTGCTCTGCAGAAAGTCGGCGCCTACTTTTCAATACTGGCTGTGGAGCATCGTCGTGGTACGGCTGTGCGTCCCCGTCCGGATACCCTTGCTCCCAACGGGGAGATCCGATGCCGGAACACTGGTCAATGGTTTTGCGGGAACGTTCGCATCGGCGTTCGGTTCGAGTGCTGAAAAAGCAGTGATGGCGTTTACCGGGACGCCCGCTCTTATGCAATTCACTCCCCAGCGGGCCAACCTTCTTGCCGTGGCCTGGTTTTCCGTTACGCTTCTGTTGCTCCTGGCTCTTGTGATCCGGGTTTATTATTCGTATCGAATCCTTCGGAAAAGTACATTGCTGGGGCGGGCCGACCTGCAGGTGATACTTGATGACCTCCGTCGCAAGATGAAGATCGTCAGGCCGGTACAGTTGTATTACTCGAACCTTGATATCAATGACGGTCCTTCGCTCTTCGGGATTTTCAAACCGCGAATTCTCCTGCCCCGTTCAATCGCGGAAACGTGGTCCGCCGAGGAAATCCGGCCGATCCTCATCCATGAGCTCGTGCATGTGAAACGTTTTGACCCGCTTTTGAACTGGATTCAGGGTATCGTTCAGACAGTCTACTTTTTCCATCCGCTGGTGTGGCTGATCAACGGGAAAATCCGTTCATTGCGCGAAGAGTCCTGCGATGACCTCTCTGTCCTGTACCTGGACCACAAGAGCAAACGGTATTCCGAATGCCTGTACAACGCAATCCAGGAATCCACCCGGGGAGCGGCATGGCGAATGGTCGAAGCCGGATTCGCGGAACGAAAGAACTCGCTTGCGCGAAGAATCGTTCGGATACTGGACAAGCAGTATGAGGTGAAGGTCAAAATTGGGGTGAGATCGGCGGCGGTTCTGGTGATGATCGGGATCGCGGGGTTTACCATATCGTGTGATACCCTTGTGGGGGTGGGGGAAGTTGAAAGTACCGTAAAGCATAAAACTGTTCCGGTTGTGAAAGGGCAAGAGGATATTGTTGTCAGTGTTATTCATGACACGGTATTTGTTTTTGATAAGCAGATCCCAATGGATGAGTTGGAGAGTACTCTTGCAAGTGTGATGAATGAATTATCCTTAACGCGTGTTACGGTAAAGTATACGGAAGATGCCTCACAAGAAATGACGGATTATGTGTATAAATGCGCATTTAATGCAGGTGCGCGAAGTATTGTTACTGAAAAAATTGTTAGTAACTAATATCTCACAAGGTTGACTTGGATATGCGAACAAGAACAATTCTCACATTTATGATGTTATGTGCTTCATTAACGGCTATTATTGATGGCAAAACCGATGATGATTTTTATCAAAGTGCACACGTGCTAAATGCAAATGAACTGTTACAAGTCAAGGGTGGAAATACCGGTACAACTGGAACATGCAGTAAAGAAGAATATAGCAGCTGCGATATCCCTGGTCAGTCATCATGCACCAAAATGGAGGTTGGTGTGTGTTCAGGTACAACTGGATACTGCGCTGCTGAACAAAGGCAGATGGCTTGCTACTGCGAATCGAAGATCGAATGGGTACTAGGTTGCACTTGGTAAAGGATAAGCCATGATTCTTTTCACTATTTTGTTTGTTGTTTCTGTCATTTCCGGAGCTGAACATTCCTTTGCTGACATCAAAACCCTTCAGGAAACAGCCCAGTACTCGGACCCTCTGGTTCCGAATGGAAAGGGGACGCTTTCCTATGTATGGGTTCGTGAGGATTCAGCAAGCGCTCATGCTCAGCAGTCGCTGAAGGATGCGTTGGAATCCATATCCAGGGATGCGGAGTTGGTATGGTTGAACCAGGCCCACGGTTCAGTCTTTTTTGCTTTCAACGGCCCAAAGGTGCGGTGTGATGAAAAAGCCCCGGGAGTAATGCCCGGAGGAATACCGTTCAAGCGGCACTGGCAGAGCGCGTACAATGGTGAGAAGATGGATTTTTTCCGCCTCGACGGTATCGGCAAGGGTGGCCTGATCAAGCCGTTCGGGTCCATCCGGGATAGCAAGAACATCGTGCCGTATGACCGGTTCGATCCCCGGTACCATGCCATGACCATTTTGGGGACACCAGTTGGTACGTTCCTGAACGGCACCGCCAAGGAAGGTCCGCTCAGCGGTTTGGTTCAGAAGGAGGATCAGACTGTTGACGGTGTTTCGTGTCATGTGATCGAAGGCGCAGTGACCGATAGCAAAGTATTGTATACGGTATGGATTGCGCCCGACCGGATGTATCGTCCCGTAAAAATTGAAGTGAAGACCGGCGAGGGAGTAAAGGTTGTGCGGAATCAGTTCGCTCTGCATCCCGGAGATGTCTGGTTTCCGAAAAAAACCGTTGTCGAGGATTACTACCGTGATTCTGTGACGGGGAACCTCGTTCTTTCGGAACGGTATACCCTGACGGTCGCGGACGATTACACGGTAAACACCGATGTTCCCGATGCTCTTTTCAGCATTGCTTTCCCGAAGGGGTTGAGTGTGTATGATTGGCGGACCGGAACCTCTTTCAAGGTTGAGTAAGGTTTTTTTTGCGAGAAAATACTAACGGTTTAGCAGGCTGATGGGGCTTGGTGGGCAACGAGCGTTCCGGATACGGGAATAGGAGTGTGCTGAATTCCCGGCTGACGTGGTTTTCAGTCGGTCCCGCGTCTCCCGCTGGCCGTTCGAGATTAAGAAATTCAACCGGTCTGAATCGCCGGAAAGAGCGCAGGGGCGGTTCGCGAAAAAACCCCGTTGTGAACGTTCCTACCGTCTTTTTCGCATTTTCGAATATGAATGTTTTACGGTGGAAAATTCCTGTTGGCCCAAGCCGGTCGTCATACTACCGAATCATCATTCACGTTGAGGTGGCGGCATGAGTATCCTTCGTGAACAGACCGTATCGGAAGAAATGCAGATGGCGAACCGCCTCGAATCGCTGCTTCTGGCAACCGGTGGTTTTGCAC
>JAWLHT010000252.1:0-7846 GCA_041690195.1 Candidatus Latescibacterota bacterium | reverse complement strand
CTTAACAAGGGGGATGTCCGGAGGACAGGGGGTTCAGCTCCCCGTGAGTGCCCATACGATACATCCTTTCCAGTATCACCCCTTAAGTTTACGACAATGGGACCGAGGGGTGAGTTAGGTTTTCAAAAAAACACCCGTTCACTACTATCTGCTTATGTTTACGACAATGCCCCTTGATCCCCTCTCCTGGAAGGAGAGGGGTCCGTTCCCGGCGCGGGTGGATGTGAAAACATATCGTGCGGGTGCTTATACTCCGATACACACCTTGCGGCGGTATCGCCAGTACGCCTGAATCAAACGGCAACCCTCCGCGATAGCCTCTCCCACGCCCGTATCGCGCCCCTCTCCTTCCAAGGGGTGAGGTCCGGTTCGGCCGGGCGGGGAACCCATCCCCGATATTCGTACCGATGGAAAATCAAATCGCTCACCCGGGCAGCCTGAACACCGGTACAATTGAGTCTACACCCCTTAAAAAAAAGGCCGGAGAGTTTCCCCTCCGGCCTTCGTCGTACTCGGGACGCCTCACAGGAATGAGCCGCAGTAGGCGATCATTTCCTTGGCGGCGTTGTTGAACTCGGCCTCGGTTTCGAGCAGGGTGGGAATCTCGCTGAACTCTTCCACGTCGAACCCGTCCTCGTCGTACGCCCGGCGGAAGTAATCGACCTGGCTCAGCTTTTCCAGTGAACACCCCGGAACCGGCGCGTTCCAGCCGTCGGTGATCTCGCGGTCCTTGTAGAACACCATATAGTCGCCCATGAGCTGGGGAGGGATGGTGAATACAATGGGCCCGCCGGCGAGCATGTCGATGTGCGGATAGAACCAGCCGCCCTCGAAATTCCGGTGCAGACGGTGGGAGCAATCGAGCACCTTGCAGGGGTAGCCCCGCTCTTCGATGAGGGCAGCCGACTTCTTCACCACCGAAATGGCGGCGCAGCGGAGCTCCAGGGGGCTGATGTCCAGGTTATCCTGCTCGATGATTCCGCGCAGGGCTTTGGAGTCGTCGAACCGGCCAGACATGTGGGTGCAGACCGCGCGCCAGCCAAAACGCGGGGTCTTGTTCTCGGCGAGGTGGATTTTTCTGCCCTCGTCCACCATGCGCGCCACCGTAAGAATCTGGGGCACGGTGTAGACCAGCGTGGCATTGGTGGAAATTCCCCTGGAGGCCAGGTGACGGATCACCTCCATGCCCTGGGCCGAGCCGGGGACCTTGATCATGACATTGGGCGCAAGGTCGGCGAGTGTCTCGGCCATTTCCTTCATGCCGCTCTCATTCCGGATGAGGCCCGGCTCCACCTGGCCGGAGAGGTGGCCCAGCTTGCCATTGGACGCCTCGAACAGCGGGAGAAACTTTTCCGCGCCGCGCTTCACCACTTCGTAATACACCTGGAGAAAGAAACCGTAGACCGATTTCCCCTTGTATGCCTTACGTTTCTCGCGGATGATCTGGTCCCATTCCGCCTTGCGGTTCTTCAGCACGTTCCAGGAAAGAGGCGGATTGGTGGTGCACCCTTCAAAAATCCAGCGGTCGAGGGGAGCATCGAAAAACATGTCGTCAGTTTCACGCTTGAACCACTCGCGATCCTTTTCCGGGACCCGTCTGGCGTAGTCCTCTTTGAAATTGGGCCAGACCAACGGCGAGGAATCCCACCATATCTCGGTTTCGGGGTTGAGGGCTTTGAGCCTTCTCCAGGGATTTTCCATGACTGTTCCTTTCAGGGCAATGCGAAATAACCGAATGCGACGAATATTTTTCCAATATAGCAAACGCCCGGGGAGAGCGCAATATGGAAGCCCCGGACGTCAGTGTTCGACAGCGCCACCTTCCGGCGATACAAGATACTCCTGACCGGTTCGGCTCCGGGCGGGGCGCGGATTTCGTATTTATCGGGCGGTTCACATGAGCGAACGGATGTGGTCGTACAGTTCTTCCATCTCCACCGGCTTGGAGAGGACCTGGTCGGCACCGCAGGCCAGTGCCCGCTGTACATTCTCCTCGCTCCCGTAGCCGGTCATGACAATGATCCGTATCTTCCGGGTCATGGGACTCTTCCTGAGCTTCTCACACACCGCGAACCCGTCCATCTTCGGCATCATGAGGTCGAGGATCACGATATCCGGTTTGTAGTTGCTCACCAGAATGCCCGCCTCGTACCCATCCTCGGCGGTCGCAACCTCCATGTCGGAGGAATTCATGCGGAGGAAATTGGCCACTCCCTCGCGCACCAGTTCATCGTCATCCACGATGAGCACTTTCTTCCGGACCACCGGAACGTCCTCGGGAACGGGGATACCGTTTTTCTGCATGAAATCGATCAGATCGCTTTTCCGGATACGGAAATGCCCGCCCGGGGTCTTGAATGCTTCGAGCTTGCCCGACCAAATCCAGCGCTTTACCGACATGTAGCTGGTATTGCAGAACTCGGCAGCCTCAAAGGTGGTCAGAACTTCCTTGTTTGTTGCCAACTGTATTCTCCCCTCAATGCTATTCTGTACAAGTTGTAATTAATCCTCTAATCGTATACTATTAAATTTCGGAGCGCCTGTCAATAGTTTTCATGATTTTCCCCTTGGAATTTCATGATTTTTTTGAATTCCTCCGCCAGAGCCCCTGCAGTCGAAGCCTGCCTTCCGCACACGCCTCCGGTGCGCCAGCACTCCCGGGCGTACAATGGGAGTTGCCGTATCCGACCGCGCGTCCCCATAAACAAACGGCATACACCGTCAGCCGGAAAAGTGAACGGTGTACAGGGAAGGAAACCGTGGGCCGACGGTATCGCCGTTTATGGAATGGATGTCTCCGACGGGCATAAAGAACCCCGACCTGCAGGGGCCGGGGTTTCAGAACGGGACGTCACAGCGGGAACGGCAAAGGGGGTCACTCGGTCCGCAGCAACACTTTCAGGTAACGGGAGGGTTCCCGCTCCAGCATTTCGAACGCTTCCTGGGTTTCGTGCATGGGGAGTATGGCGGAAATCATGGCATCCGGGCGGAGCGCTCCTTTCGCCAGATGAACTATGGCGTCGGCGAATTCTCCATGGGAAACCCGTGAGGTCACCAACAGCCCCTCTTTCCAGATAAGCTCTTTCATCACCAGGGAGACTTCATTGTCGCCCAGGCTCAGCACACAAACTTTCCCGCCGCCGCGAATGGTTCGTATGGCCTCCCTGACCGGAGTGACCCGTCCCGCAATTTCCCTTGGCTCGCCCACCGCCTCGAACGCGATGTCCACACCCTTTCCGCCGGTGTGGTCGCGTATGAACTCAACCGGATTTACCTCCAGCGCATTGACCGCAACCACATCCGGATAGGCTCCCCGCAGGATGGCCAGCCGCTCCGGGAGAACATCCACCGCGAAAAACGGACCGTCCGTAATGGTGTGCGCCGCCTGAACGATGGACTGCCCGATCTTCCCCGCGCCGAACATCACGATGGAGTCGCCCGGCTGCACCCCCGCTCTTTTGGAAGCATGAAACCCGATGGAATAAGGCTCGATCAACGCGGCGTCACGATCGGAAATGGCGGGGTCGATGGGATACAGCATAAAATCCCGAACCGCCGCGTATTCCGCAAATCCTCCGTCCGAGTCGATCCCCACCAGTTTGAGCGAAGTGCAGGCGGGCCAGTGCTTGCGTTCGCAGGCCGGACATTTACCGCACCAGTATATGGGATCCACCGCCACCCGGTCACCCGGACGATATCCCTGGACATCCTTCCCTGTCTCCTCCACGACACCCACGAACTCGTGCCCCTGGATAAGCGGAAGCCTGCTCCGGGGATGGAACTCTCCGTTAAACACATGCTGGTCACTGCCACAGATGCTCGCATAGGTGACCCTGACCAGAACGTCCCGATCACCGATGGCCGGCATCGGGACATCCTTCCACTCCACACGACCATATTCGGTCAAAACCGCCGCCTTCATCACCGATCCCTCCGATCCCTTCATTTTCGTGACCAATTCCGCAAAACAATTTACACAAAACCATCCTGCCCGGCAATCGGATTGCGGCGGAATCATCCGGAGTGTGACAAAAACAATGGCGTGGAAGGCAAAACACGTGTAAAATACAGTATGCGCCCGCTCGTAACGGTTACATTCCGGGAGGGAAAGAATACGGAACGCGCTCACGTCGCGGCGCGTCCTCCGGACAGGGATTATCACCGCAACATAACCGTTACGCCGTTTCCTTCGGAAAAACCGTCCGCCGGAGCGGAGTGTGCGGCCCGGGCTCTTTCGTTGACATCGGCCTCCGGATTGTTTATATACAATCGCTGATTCATTCTGACACGAGAGGAAGCATGCACCGCATCAGGAAACTGGTATTCGCAATACTCTTCGGGGCAATCGTGTCCTGGATTTTATACACTGTTTCCCAAACCGTGGGATACCGTCCGCTTCTGCAGTTGCAGAACGCCATTGACGACAGTCATCTCGTTCTTTGGAAAAAGCGTCTCCCCCGGAATGACGATATCGTGATCGTGGATATAGACGACGCATCAATCGAAGCGCTCGGGAATTTCGCGCGCTGGCCCCGCCGTCATTTCGGCTCGGTGATCAACCGGGTGAACGCCGACAGCGCCCGTCTGGTGTTCCTGGATGTCATCCTCATGCAGGGCGGCTCGCGAAGAGACAATGCCGCGATGTCCGATTCCGTCCGGAACGCGGGCAACGTCATTCTCGGCTACTACTTCAATCTCGACTCAAAAAGCAAACGGAAGCGCCCGCTTGACCCCGTCTTCAACGAGCAGTTTTCGTCGAACCGGCTCTCCACCCAGAGAATAGACCGGAACGAGTTCATCCGGGCCGGAGCGGTCACACTCCCCTATCCCGAGTTAGTAAGCTCGGCCGCGGGCATGGGTTTCACCAATTATCTCCCCGATCCCGACGGTGTGCTGCGCCACATTCCCCTGTATATCGCCTATAACCGTACCATTTATCCTTCCGCAGCCCTCCAGATGTGGCTCACGCTTCGCAACCTGCAAAGTATCCGGGCGGAAATATCTCCCCGGGGCACACGGTTCGACGGGGTGTTCACCCCCACCGACCGGCACAGTTTCATGCGTCTGAATTTCCGGGGTGCCGGACATTTCCACCCCACCCTGCCGTTCCATGATGTTCTCGAGGGACGCTTTCAGTCCGGAACATTCCGTGGAAAAATCGTGATGATCGGTTCCAGCTCATCCCGGCTCGGGGACCTGAAGCGTGTTCCGGGCCATCATGCCCTTCCGGGCGTGGAGATTCACGCCGCCGCGCTGTCAACACTGCTCGGAGAAGATTTTATCACCGTGGTCCCGGGAAACACCGTTTTTCTTTTCACCATTTTCGCCGGAATATTCATCAGTCTCGTCTTCGCCCTTTTCCCCCCGTTCTCGACCGGTTTGCCCGTGGCGCTGGCCACACCCCTCGTCCTCTACATTTATTCGGTCTACTGCTTCGTGTTCCATTCGGAGGTTTTTTCCATCTCCATTCCCTCCGTTGCGGTCATCTTCCTGGCGGTGGTGCTCTCCATCTATCACCTGGTCGAGCATGCCGAGCACCGGAGCGCCTCGACTGAACCGTCGCCCGCCCCGGCGGAATGACCCAGCGCGAACGGTCCGCCTCACCGGAACTTTTCCCTTTCGCCCGCCGCGAAGAAGGCGTATACTGTTTTCCATCAGGCGGTTATCTTCGCATGCCGGAGGATGAGGATACCGTAATTTCTCATCGCCGGCGGTTCAATATCCCGAAAAAGGAGTACATGCATGAAAGGCGAAAAACACACGACCCGCCGCGGCATGCTGAAAGCCGGCGCGGCATCTCTGGCGGCCGCCGCGATTCCCGTCCCCCGGGCGCACGCCGCAACCCGTCCCAAAGCACCGGGCGAAACCAAGGTGGTGTATCTGGGTGGAGACCAGCTGCACAACGGTATGGGACAGCGCCAGGAACTCCGGGGCGTATTCGCCAAAGCCGGCTGGCGATTCATGGCCACCAGCGATGCCCGGTATGTCACCCCGGAGCTCATCCGCGACGCCGATCTCCTCATCATTACCCGCTGGGGCGGAGCAATTGAAAGCACCTGCCCCGATCCCATCCAGGAAGGTTCGATGCCCGGCGACGGCTACATGAGTGATGAGCTTGAAGAAGCCATCGTGGACAATGTCAAAAACCGGGGAATGGGGTTCATGGCGCTCCACTGCACCATCTGGACCCCCGACAAGCCGAAGTTCATCGACCTTCTGGGTATCAAGCCCATCATGCACGGCCCGGTCCAGACCGTTCACCTCCACGACTTCAACCAGGACCATCCCATCACCGCGGGCATAAAGGATTACGACCTCCCGCTGGATGAGAATTTCGGCGTACAGCTAATCAACCCCGGCGCCGTGGTCCTCTACGAATCCACCGGGACCCAGGACAAGCGGCACGATATCGCGGGCTGGTGCCTGCAACAGGGCAAGGGCCGCATCGTGGGGCTCGCCGCGGGACACACCTACACCGCATGGCGGGACAAAACATACCGTCAGCTATACTGGCGAGGCGCTCACTGGGCGATGCACCGGGACATTCCTCCGTATGAGGGATGAGGGAAAGCAAGTGCCAAAACCCCAGAGGTCCAGAGAGCCAGAGGAGTGACAAGGAAAAGCAAGGATGCGGAGGCGCAGAGGGGAGAAACCGCCTGACGGTGGCCGTCCGGGGCTATCAGCCCGGAAAGCGGGAATACCGTACGAACGCGCCGGTACATTCCGGTTCTGCCGCTTGAGCCGAACGGCTGGTACATGGGGTGCTCCCCGCTCCTTTTTCCTTCGGGGTGCGCCGTTCCGTGGGACAATCGCAACTTCAATCATGATGACAAGGATATGGACATGACCAGAATGCAGATGGCCGCTCTCACCGCCGCGCTGGCGGCTCTGGCCGCCGGGACGGCCTGCCGGGCTGGGAGCGGGGTGAAAACGGAGATGGTCCAGGGAATCGCCATGGTCACCATTCCCGCGGGAAATTTCCGGATGGGAACCGAGTATGCCCCGGGGACAGCGGATGATACGGTCAACCGGTACTATCCCGACGAGCAGCCGGTGCACGAGGTCACACTCGACGCGTTCCAGATCGGCGCGACCGAAATCACCCAGGCGCAGTGGCGTGAGATCATGGGAGACAACCCCGCCACGACACAGGGCGATGACCTGCCAGTTACCCATGTGAGCGGCAATGACGCGGTAAAATTTTGCAATCTCCTGAGTACCACGGCCGGACTAGAGCCATGTTACGACGAAACAAGCGGAAAGTGTGATTTTTCGAAAAACGGCTTCCGGCTCCCCACCGAGGCGGAGTGGGAATATGCCTGCCGCGCCGGTTCGAAGGGACATTTCAATACCGGGAACACCACGGCGGACCTGGAACGCGCGGGTTGGTATTACGGAAACAGCGGAAACGTCCCGCATCCGGTTTCGCAAAAGGCGCCCAACGCATGGGACCTCTACGACATGCACGGGAATGTCTGGGAGTTCTGCTACGACGGCTTCGACGAGACTTACAGCGCCGGGAACTACTCGCCGGACCCTGTTACGAACCCGTACTGGGACGGATCGTTCAATCTTCGCATCATTCGCGGCGGCGGGTTATTCAGTGCGCCCTCCGAATGCCGTTCTGCCGCCCGGGGTTGTTTCTGGACCGGAGGCGGCAACTGGTACACCGGGTTCCGGGTGGCCCGGAGCATACGGTAGACGGTAAACAGGAAGACCCGAACAGTAAAAGGAGTAACTCACCCCTCGTTCCCATTGTCGTAAAGATAAGCAGATAGTAGTGTACTGATGTTTTGTAATTCAGGCCTGAAAATATAACTCACCCCTCGTTCCCCTCTCTCGCAAG
>JAWLHT010000251.1:0-7858 GCA_041690195.1 Candidatus Latescibacterota bacterium | reverse complement strand
TATAAGCCGGGAAGGAGTAATTCACCCCTCGTTCCCCCTCGCCTCTCGGGAGGTGGAAATCGAGGCACACGAAGACCTCCCGTTTTCATGCTGATTCCGACGGTTTCGCGATCATCCTGACAACCCAGCTTCCCTGTCCCATAACCCGGGAGCAGCACACTCTCCAGTGCAAGGTCCGAATCCCGTATCGTCACCCTCAGAATCCCGCCGCCCGGAAACTGACCAGTTTCTCCGCTTCCTCATCCCACAGATTGAGTGATGGACATCGAAAACTTTCCCGAATGGTGAGCGGCTTCTTGAGCGCCCTCAGTTCGGGAATCGCCTCATGGCAGGCCTGGAGACGGTAGTTGGGAATGAGGGGCCGGAGGTGATGGATGTGGTGCAGACCGATGTGGCCGGTAATCCAGTTCAGGAAGCCGGGCAGACGGTAGTAGGAGCTTCCCTGCACCGAAGCACGGAAGGAGTCCCAGTTCTCATTGCGGGCCCAGTATGTTCCCTCGAACTGGTGCTGGACGTAAAAGAACCACACGCCGAAAGAAGCGGCCAGGGCGATAACGGGAATCTGGATCAGGAGGTAGGCGCGCCAGCCGAATGCCAGCACCACCCCGACGGCGAGGGTCAGAATGGCCAGATCGGTGAGAATTACGCTGACGATCTGCCGACGTTTCGCTCCCGGGCTGGGGAGCCGCTGAACCAACAGGAAAGTCAGGAGGGGTCCGGGGCCGAACAGGATCAGGGGGTTTCGGTACGCTCGATACTCCAGCCGTTTCCAGCGGGAAGCGGACCGGTATTCCCCGACTGTCAGGGTCCAGATATCGCCCACGCTCCGGCGGTCCAGATTCCCGACCGTGTTGTGGTGAATTCCATGGGTACGTCGCCAGTCCTCGAAGGAGGTGAACGTCAGGGCGCCGGCAATGAAGCCCAGGATGGCGTTCGCCCGTGGCGATGCGAAAAATGAGTTGTGCGCACAGTCGTGAAAAAGGATGAATATCCGGACCAGCAAGGCGCTCGCCGCCACAATCGGCGGCACCAGTGCCCAGAGGGGAACCCCCCTCCGGAGCATGAGAATCATGAGGATCCACAGAGCCAGATATGGTACGAAGGTGTTGATTATCTGCCAGGCGGCTTTACGCCTGTCCGGCCGCACATATCCGGAAAGCGCCTCGTTCCACTCCGGCCCGGCCCGCCGGGTGGCGGGAGTACCGGAATTGACAGACATGGCAGTGCCTTTCGTGTGACAAACCATCCGGACGGCACAGTCTGGCCGCGGATGGGGGTTGGGAAATTACCCCGCCGCCACGGTCTCCCGGGACACTCGCGGCCCGGCGCGGCCGTATACGCCGTCGGCGGGGGACTTCGCTTCGTTCTCCGGGGCTGAATCGCGAGTTCCGGGGAAGAAAGGCCCGGCTCAGCACCGTATCAACGGAGGGTTGAAACGAGAGGGCGGAGGTTGATCCGCCTGATCCGCTGTTCGCCGTGGTCGGTGATGGAACTTGATCCGGCGTAGTAGGACAGGAGCACGGCTTCCCCGGTGAAGTGAATCGCCGTGTAACAGAACAGGCCCTCCGTATCGGGCTCGATAACGACCGCCTTCGGCCAGGTTGCGCCTCCATCACGGGAGACCGCCGCCACCAGGGGATTCCGCTTCTTCTCCGTGAAGGGAAACCGGCCGGAGTGGTCGTTGTACACGGCAAGAAGGTTATCCGTGCCGGGAATGCGTTTGATACTGGCCGGAGACACCGGGGAAATCAGGCTTGTGGGGAAAGGTCCGGTCCAGATCGTTCCCCCGTCGCGGGACCGGCAGCCGTACTGCGAACCGAGGTCCGTTCTCGACCAGCAGAAGAGCGTGCTGTCCGCAAGTTCCACCACTCCCGGCTCCTGAAGCCCGGTGGCAGTTGTTTCGTTGAGCGTGCGCCAGGTATTGGCTTCGCTCCATGTCTCTCCCCCGTCATCCGAAATATACCAGAGCGCGATGGCACGGTAGTCGATATCTTTCCGTCCGTTCCGGACAATCGGCCGGTGATATGCCACGGGAAGCACCAGCCGACCGACCGCAAGCTGGATGACGCGGTCGTTGTTCAGGACAAAATACCCCGGGGATTCGATCACCATCTTCGGTTTGGTCCAGCGGGTCATCTCGTCGCTTGAAAACTGAACGTGGGGACGGCAGTCATGGATTCCGTTCTTCACCAGGTAAAACAGGGCGATTCTCCCATCGGCAAGCCGGAGCAGGGAGACGCTCATGACATTTTCGCCCCCGAAGTTCTCGACCAGAACCTTTGGCGCGGTGGTCCAGTTCCGGCCGTCGTCACGGGATTCGATGGTTACGATCCGGGCCTTGCTGTGGTCGGCCGAACCCCCGTAGAACTGGGTGTAGGCGAATACGATCCGCCCGTCCCGCAGGGTAATGAACGCGCCCTCGGAATTGCGGGGATGTTCGGCGGTCGCCCGCATGTTCAGCACAAGCGTGTCTTTCTCCTGCCCCGCTATGGAAACCGGGAAAACCGCGCAAAGCGTGACGAGGAGGACAGCCGAAAAAAGCGCCGGACTGCGCAGGCTGATGAACCGGTTCATAAGGAATTTTTCTCCGGGAAAGAGTCGTACGGTGCGCCGGCTTACTCTCCGGCTGAGTCAATGTCCGGCGTCAGGACGATCCGGTACGTGGTGGCAATCTCCACGTTCCCTTTGAGCATGGCCCAGACCGGGCAGATGGTTTCCTCGGACATCCGAATGGCCCGCTGCACGGCGGCGTCATCGGCATCCGGGGAAACGATTTCGAATTCGAGGCCGATTGTTTCGAAAATCGTCGGGTGTTGTTCCCGACGGGTCCCCTGCGCGGTCGCCCGGAAGCCGGTTACCGTGTGCCGCATCTTCCTGAGCAGTGCAATGACCGAGGTTCCGCTGCACACCGCGAGACTCATCAGGAGCATCTCCATCGGGGTATTCCCCCGCCCGTCGCCGAGCGGCGGCCAGTAATCGAATGTTACCGGGGGATTATCGCGGATTGCTCCGATGAATTGTACCTTGTCATTCTTCAGCTCGGCGGTGGCACGCAACGGTTCGCCCATGAATTAAACCTCCCCTGTGTGTATGTGCCGGAGCAGTATCGGTCCTGTACCGGCCGCGGGCCGAAAAAAACGTCACCGTACCGGGCGGGATTTTCCCGAACGAAAGAAGCCGGGTTCATCCTCCCACGAAAAAGTCAAAAATATTGCCCAGTTCGCTGGACGGAGCCTTGTAGGTTTCCGTGTAGCTGCATTGGGTACAGGTTACTGTGGTGAACTTCTTGTTCTGAACATCGAACACCTTGGCAAATCCCCCTCCGGTGGCCTGAAACTGGTCCGTTTCGAACCCGGTATTCCCGCATTTGGGGCATTTCCATTGTCCCGCCATGATTCCTCCTTCGTTCCAGTCAAGCCGGCGCGGCGTTCAACGGCCGGACATCTCCCGCAGGAGAGACAGCACTCCCAAACGGTAATCCCCATACTCCTCCGGGGGCGTCCACCCCCGGCTTTCCAGGTACCGCCGGATGAATTTGGGATGATCGACCGTTTTCGGGCCGCCTTCGAATATATTGGCCAGGAACGTGCCGGTCGTCCCTTTCGGCTCCGCCTTCACCCCGGGACCGGTATGCCCGGCCAGCGGCTTCAGATTGAGGAAATGGGCGGTCATGATGGCGATATCCGGTGTTTCGGCATAGGGAATGGTCGACCCCCTTCGGATTCCCGGGCCATAAAAGTTCATGTACATCGCCCAGGAAGAACGGGCGGAGGGAGGATGGTCGCTCTGCGCGGTCACACCCATGCCGTGGTCGGCGGAAACAATGACATAGGTGCTGTCCCAGGCCCCCGCCGCCTTGAAGGTCCGGATGAGATCTCCGAGCAGATTGTCCGCCCGGAGAATTGCTTTCTGGTACTCGGAACCGGAATC
The DNA here is from genome assembly GCA_041690195.1 of Candidatus Latescibacterota bacterium. Taxonomy (GTDB): domain Bacteria; phylum Latescibacterota; class Latescibacteria; order Latescibacterales; family Latescibacteraceae; genus JAWLHT01. The sequence goes on along the minus strand of JAWLHT010000251.1, from coordinate 3,928 downwards.
GGTTTTCCCCTCCGGGCCTCTCCACCCGCGCCGTATCTGCTGAAGGTGCAGCCGCAGGAGCCGGACGCCGTCCTTTTTGAAATGCTCCATACCATGCCGCACCACGGTCGTGTCGGACAGGGAGCCGTAATAGGTGAAATCGGGCGTGGTGAATTCCTTGTAGTTCGCCGCGCCGCCCGCGAATACGGATTTGATGCCCGCCCGCCGGGCGGCCAGGAAGATATCATCCATCTGGCGTGACTCGAACACGTGCGTCCCGGTATGGATGGCGACATTTCCGGAAGTCGATGTTCCCCAGGGGAGAGAGCCGTCGGGCATGTACATGCGAGGCGCGGGGCTGGTGCTGTAGGCTTCCTCCACGACCACACCGTTTTCCATGAGAAATTTCAGGTTCTCCGCGCCGTTGGCCGCCGCCGCTTTGGCCGATTCAGCCTGGAGCCCGTCCACGATGAACACGAGCACCGTGCGCTCGGCAGGGGACCGCGCGGGACCGCCGAGAAACAGCGCCAGCCATATGAGAAGCAATATAGCGGCGCGGGGGAGCGCCTGGAGCAGTCGAGTGAGCGCATGCCCGGACATGCCACAGTCTCCTTTCTGGTTGTTCGATTGCCAATCCACATCCGGAGCAAGGCCGGAGCTTATCGCATGTTTCGACGGATAGCGTTGATCATTTCGTCCAGCGCCTGGAGAAAGCGGGAGCGGTCCCGCTTGTCCAGCGGAGGCGGCCCGCCGGTGATTTCTCCGAAACTGCGCAGGTCGGAGAGCAGGTTGCGGGTGGCCAGAGCCGAACCGATGTTATCGTCCGTGAAGGGCTTCCCGGAAGTCCCCAGCACGGACACCCCTTTCGCCACGCATCGCGCGGCCAGCGGAATATCCGCGGTAATCACGATGTCTCCCGGTTCAGCGCGCCCGGCAATCCAGTCGTCGGCGGCATCCAGCCCCGGCTCAACCACTTCCAGCGTCACCCTGCCCCCCGTCGGGGCCCGCATCCTCGATGCCGCCACCAGCGTAACATCCAGGCCATACCGTGCGGCCACCCGGTACACTTCCTCCTTGACCGGGCAGGCATCGGCGTCTATATAGATATGGAGCAATACGCTCTCCTCGCAAACCCGGTCAAACCCGTTGGGAAAGGCAACACATTTCCTCATTCCCAGCCGTAGTCATACCGTAAAAAAACCGTGTATCGCCCGAATACTACCCGTGAAACGGTGGCTTCGGCCGGAAAGAGTAACTCACCTCCCGTTTACCGGGCACTCCGACGGGAACAGTTCACGACTGTCAATTTCAGGGCACCGCCAGATTCTCCGCCCAACGCCGGATCGTGTCCCAATCGCGCCAGTCGCCCGCTCCCAGCACCCCGGTCTTTTCCATCCGGGCGAAAAGGCGCAGGAGAAACTCGAACTTATCCGGATCGATTTTCCCCGCGAACAACCCAAGACTCTCCGGCTCCCCCGTGAGGTCGGTGACCGGCTGCAGGAAGCCCCGGGCCTTCTCACGGCTTTCCGGGGTATCCTCCCGTACCTGCAACCCCACGGAGAACAGCGCTACCCGTTTTCCCCGAAGGTCGTCCCGAAACTTCCCGGCGAAGGCGACAGCATCCTTCATGGGTTTCCCCATGCGGATCGCGGTCCCTATCACCACGAGGCCATACGGCCGTACATCCTTCACTTTCCGCGCCGGAAGAATGTCCACTTCCACACCCTTCTGTGAAAGAACTGTTCCGATCTCCCGGGCAACCTCTTCGGTCGAGCCGTATTTCGTGGCATAGGCAATGAGCGCTCTTTCGGGCATGTGCGCAGCTCCCGTGTTTTGATTCGCATGCGGGAAACAGTTCCCGGCCGTGGCCCCGCTCATGCGGCCGACCGTCGGCTTTTCCGTCACCGGGAGGGCATCTCCGGCCGTCCCGCCGCGAGGCGGCTCCGCTTCAATTCCGGCGGGCGTCCGCTTATCGGGTATGCGGGTACCGGGCATGGTTAGTAACGGGCTCCGTCGCGCGGCAATTTTCTCTTATAGCTCCCGTGACACGGGAAATGCCGCCGGAGGCGGCAGAGTGTTCTTCGGGCCTGGAGATGACTGTGCCGGCCCAGCCGGATACCCCGGATTCGGATACCCCGGCACGGGAATATGGTCAATATACAATATAATACACGCACCCGACAAAGGAGCGGGAAAAACCGGCCGGCAGCCTGAACGTACTCCATTCGTGAGTGAAAACGTTTTTTTCTGGAGAACGGGAAGAAATTTGTGTATTTTTACTGCTCTGGAAAATCAGCGGTTCCCAGTGTTAAAAAACAGGATGAGCCAAGAGAAGAAGGAGCGCCAGTCAGAGGAAAATATCTCCGGTCTCCCGGTTTCTGCTGCATGAGTCCTTTTTCTCCCCGGATCCGTATACACCGGAGCCCAAAGAGGTCCCGGCCGAACACTTAATCGTCAAAACTGTCTGCGAACACTTCTCCATATTCCTGAAAGGCCCCCCATGCCCTCCATTCGCCCGTTTCGAGCGCTGCGCTACGATCAGTCGGCCGCAGGCCCCATCCGGGACGTTGTCGCCCCGCCCTACGACATCATATACGACGCCTGGCGCGACCGTCTCTATGAACGCAACCCGTACAATATCGTCCGTCTCATCAAGACCCGCGACGAGGCCGCGCCCGGTGAACAGCCCGACAAGTATGCCCGTGCCGCCGAGTATCTAAACGACTGGATACGACGGGGTATTCTTCGCCTGGAAAACCGGCCTTCCATTTACGCCTGCTCCGACACGTTCGAGATGAATGGGGAGACCCGCACCCGGCTCGGATTCATCGCCCTGCTCCGTCTGGAGGAGCTCGGGAACGGAGTGCATCCCCATGAGCGGACGCTCTCCGGCCCCAAGGTGGACCGTCTGCACCTGGTTTCCGCCACCCAGTCCAACCTGAGCCAGATTTTCGGGATTTACCGCGACCCGGAGCGGGAAATTCAGAACGCCCTCGAAAGGGCAACCGGACGCACCCCGGACATAGACTTCACCGACGAGCAGGGCATCGGGCGGAAGATGTGGGCCATTGACGATCCGGAAGTCATCCGGATGGTAAGCGCGGGGATGGACGGCCGGGATGTTATCATCGCCGACGGGCACCACCGGTACGAGACCGCACTGGCCTATCGCGAACGCATGGAACCGACCCGCACCCGCCGGGACGAACCCTTCGACTATGTATCCATGTATTTCTCCTGCGTGGATGATCCGGGTATGCTCATTCTGCCGACCCACCGCAAGGCAGGCGATCTGGAAGGGTTCGACCCCGATGCGTTCCTGCGGGATCTGGAACAACTCTTCGCAGTGGAATATCCGGTTCAGGGGGATCTTTCGGATGTGCTTCGCCGTATGCAGGAAAACTCCGCCCAAACGAGCGTATTCGGGATTTACACCGGCGGGAAGTTCGGGCTGATCCGCCTGAAAAATCCCTCGATCCCCAAGGCGCTTGACGTGGAAGTGCTGCACACCGGGATCATAGAAGGTATTCTCGGCATCACCCGTGAAGACATCGCCGCGGGACGGCATCTCCATTTCAGCAAGAGCGCGGAACACGTGGTGGAGGATGTGGATTCGGGCAAGGACCAACTCGGCATTCTCATGAACGGCATCCGTCCGGAAGAAATGTTCCCCCGAGTCATCAAGGGTGACCGCTTGCCGCAGAAATCCACTTATTTCTACCCCAAGACCCTCTCCGGACTGGTGATGTTTCTCATCAGACCCGAATCTCTGGAGTAGGCAGTCCCAGCGCCCTGATACCCGCCTACGCGATAAACCCGCAACACGGGTATCGGATCAGAAACGTTTGTCCGCCATAAGCTCCAGTATGCCCCGGTTTGCCCTCTTCATCCCCGGGGTGGATGATCCCTCCATGATCACTCCACCCTCAGATTTCTCTCCACCCCCATC
>JAWLHT010000250.1:0-7868 GCA_041690195.1 Candidatus Latescibacterota bacterium | reverse complement strand
AACGAAGCAGCCGCCGCATGAAGAGACACCGCCACCAGAAGCCCCATGTAAAACAGCTTCTGGGTCTCCTTCTCCAGCTTCTCCATGTCGATGGCATCCGAGAACCCCGAAAACCGACTCTTCTTCTCTGCTGTCATTGCACTCACCGCCTTTCCCGTGTGGTCCCGAGCAATGTTGTTCACCGGGGCGGACGCCCCGGGAACGCACCATCCATTCCGCCCACACAAAGAGCAAATCTTGCGCCACATTTTGCCGCGCAAGGGATTGCAAAGGATCGACAGAAAGAAGCTTCCCGAAAATGGGGGATAACTGTCCGTGGCCGGACAGGGGGTGTCCGATATCGGACACCTGGAGGGACACACCGGCTTCGGGACGAGAACTGAGTAAAGCAGAACTCCCCGAGATGGTGATAATAAGCGTGCTTACGCGAAAAAACCTGGAAATTTCATTCATATGCCACGGCATATGGCTGACAGGTGTCCGGAAACGGACAGCTCTAAGGAACGCCCTCGTCGTGGCGTTCGTCCCGGAAGCCCGGAATTTTTGTCTGAATCGGGATGCGTGTGATGAACATGAGAAAAGTCGATGAAAGACAACCGGCAGGATGCACCGGGCCCTTATCAGTATTTCATCATGTATTTATGATGCGCATCCCCATTCAGACAGTCTTTTCCGGGGTCCCCAGTTGAATCGGTACGATTCAACTGGGCTGGTCACGCGCACCCCCATTCCGGCCGTCTGTCCCGACTGGGCCGCCTTTCGGGCTTTTTTCCCATATTCCCCTTGCCCCACCCCCCGGAAGCGAGTTAAACTACGCTCATACCTTCGGAAATCACGCCACAGACAGGAGCATCATGCGCAGGAGAATATTTCTTACGTCATCCGCCGCGGCGGCGCTCACCGCAACTGCCGGCCGTGCACAAGCAGCCGGAGTCCCGGAAGGGATTTTCCCCTCGCCGCACCCGGTTCGCATCGTTGAGGCGGTCCGCCCCGGCCCCACGGTGAAAAGCCGGTACAAGCAGTATGACCGCGATGCCGTGCTCGCCCGGATGCAGCACGACACCCGGTACGACGCCCTGGTGAAGAACGCCCGGGCATCCGTGGAGCAGCTCGCCGCCATGTCCGATGAACAGCTCCGGGGACTCATCCCCCCGGCCAATACCAAACGGGCGCTCATGGTGCACCGCAAGGGCTGCCCCGTTCACGGCGGCGGCGTCGCGGTCTACCAGCCCTTCGGCCAGAAGCCGGACCTTTCGCTTCCCCTGCAGGTGAAGTGCCCCATCGGCGGCGAGATCTATCCCAACGCTGATTTCCCAGACGACGGCCAGGGCTGGCTGGACGAGCGTCCCGACAGTCCGACCAAAGGGGAGCGGTACTACTTCGTCGGATGGTTCAACCAATGGTTCCTCAACAGCCTGCCGGGCCATATCAGGACTCTGGGACAGCTCTGGTTCCTCACCGGCGAGGAGCGGTACACCCGCACGGCGCAAAGCCTCCTCCGGCGCTTCATGGAGGTGTATCCGGACATCGATGGCAACGACCTCACCTATGACGGCACGGACTGGGGCGTCTACATCAAGATGACCGCCACCATGTGGGAGGGTTCGGCGCTCATGAACCTGACCCGGGGGGTCGAACTGCTCCTGCCCACCCTTTCCGACGATTTCGTGCGGGATTTCCACGCCAGCGTCATCCGTCCCGCTTTCGAGGCTTACCGGGCCAAGCCCGCGCCGAGCAACTGGGGGAATGTCTGGAACCCGCCCTTCGCCAAGTTCGCCGATGTCACCGGCGACCGTGAAATCCTCGATTATCTCATCTGGGAGCACCCCGTGGCCGTGGCCCCGGTGCTGGACAACCAGTTTTTCCGGGACGGGTTCCCCTATGAAGCTGCGTTCTCCTATGGCTCACACTACCTGAACGATTCCCGGAACATCTCCCGGGAACTGGGCCCCAACGGCGACTGGATTTGGGAACACCCCAACATGCGCGCCGCCTTCCCGGCCTATGCCGACCTGATCTGCCTGGACCGGTTCACCCACTTCTACGGCGATACCGGCGGCCTCGTGAACAAGGGACTGACCATCGGCACGGATCTGCTGGAAGATGCCTGGAAACTGTATCGCGATCCGAAGCTCGCCCGCTATCTCCTCCAGGCCTATGCGGTGAACGGAACTTCATCCTCGGTCAACATGGACACCCTGTTCGAGGGCGAGCGGAAACGCCCGGACCAGGGTGAGCTGAAACGCGCCGCCGCGACCGAACCCCCGCTCGGCTGCACCCTCGCCCCGGTCCGTGGATTCGCGGTCATGCGTACCGGCGAAGGCGACTCCCGCACCGAACTGTTCCTCGATTACGGGTACGCTCATGCCGCGCACAGCCACGCCGACCGTCTGAACATCAACATCTTCGCCGCCGGACGCGAATTCATCCCCGAAATGGGATACCCAGAGTACATGGACTCCATCGCCCCATCGCCGGGCGGCTGGACCACCCACACGGTCTGCCACGCCACAGTGGAGGTGAATGCCAAACGCCAGCTGGAAGGGGTGTTCGGCGACCTCCACGCCTTTGTTGACGCGGACGGGGTCAAGTACGTGGACGCCTCTTGCGAGGACGCCTATGTCCACTGCGGAGTGAACCTCTTCCGCCGCTCGCTGGCGCTCATCGACATCCCCGGAGGCGCGTACACGGTGGACATTTTCCGGGTCCGGGGCGGAAACCTGCATGACTACCACTTCCACGGCATGCCGAAGGACGTTGCCCTCGACGGTCCGGTGTTTTCCGCTCCCCGCAAGGGCACCCTGGCCGGCGAAGACGTGGAGTTCGGGGTCAAGCCCGAAGGCGTGCTGCCCTACCACGTGGATAATCCCGGCTACCAGTATCTTTATGACGTTCAGTCCTGCTCCATGCGCGCCCCCTACTCCGCCCGATGGGTCGCCGATGACGGCGTGGCGTTCTCGGCGGTATTCGTTCCCGGCGGCGAAGAGGAATTTCTGCTCACCAAGGGCTACCCGCGGCCATCGAGCAAATCCCTGCCCCCCATGCCATTCATCGTGCGGCGCCGGGAACCCTCCGCTTCGGACGGGCTCTCCACCTTCGCCTCGGTGTTCAGCGTGGAAAAGGAAAAACCGTACATTCTCGGCGTGGAGCGCATGGAACTCTCCCCCGCCAGCGGCCCGGCGGCCTTCGCCCTCCGCATCCGTCACGCCTGGGGCGAGGACATCGTGCTCTCCACCACCTCCGTCCCGGGGCGGGTCGAGACCGCGGACGGCCGCTATGTGCTGGAAGGGCAGTTCGGGCTGGTCTCTCGCCGGAACGGGCAGCCGGACCGTCTCACCCTCGCCGGGGGAACGCGCCTTTCCGCCGGAGAAAGAACCGTGCGGCTCGATTCCCCGGAATCCACCGCGGTCATCCGCCAGGTTCATGACGGCCGGTTCGTGCTGGACCGGGCGCTCTCCGCCTCCGCGAAGGGACAGGTACTCTTCGCCGCACGGAAGCCGGTGCAATCCCCATACAAAGTGGAATCAGTGCGCGGAAACACCGTGCGGGTCGCCCCCGGAACCTGGATCGGGCGGGGCCGGGTCGACCGGTACGATGCCGCGTCCGGGACCATTTTCGATTCGCGGGACATCTTTCCCCTCGGGGAAAAACGCAACCGTCTGGCCGACATCTCCGGGATGGAATACCCCGATGGGAACCGCAACTACTACGCCGGGGCCTGGTTGGTTTCCGAGGACGGCCGGGCGCGGTACCGCCTGAAGAGCGGCGGGTTCCCGGGCTTCGTGCTCGATCCCTCGCAGGACCTCTCCCGGGTCGCCGCCGAGTTCCCGAAGGGAACGACATTCCTGCTCTACGACCTCGGGCCGGGAGATACGGTGCGCGTGCTCAACTGGAAGCAGGGGAAAGAATAGAAGAAAAATCAAAAGACTTTTTAACCACGAAAGGCACGAAATACACGAACAATGCAATACACTTCCGTTGGCGCTTCGCGGATTTGTGCGGGGAAACGAGGGGAGTAAGAAGGAGACAGGAGACAGGGAGCGTACGGTTAAGAGCGGGTAAAGCGTGTCTCGCCCTCGTGGTCTTCCCTTTGACCTCTGTTCCTTTGCCCATTCAACACCTGGAGAAGACAGCGAACAATCCTGTCTTTATACGAAGTTTGCGTCAAGTGAGTATGAAACGATTCCCCTACGACTCACGCAACCGTGCCTGGTAGGACCATTCCTACTCACATGATCGGAAATTAGCATTATTCATCCCTGTTCGTGCCTTTCGTGCCTTTCGTGGTTCAAATTCTTCAGGTTTTTTGATTTTCAGCCATGTATTGCCTGAAAGAGGAGGATGTTCACGGTGAGAATGCCACTGGGAATGATATCGCTGTGCATTACGCTCGGGCTGGCCTGTTCCGGGCCGGAAACACCGGTTGTCATCGGCGAAGGGCCGCTGCCCGCTCCCCGGACGAGCGGAGGAGCATCACTGCGGGACGCCCTCGCCCGTCGGCAGACCATCCGCGAGTTCGACACGCGCAAGCTTTCCCCGCAGATGCTCTCCGACCTGCTCTGGGCGGCTTACGGCGCCAACCGCGAGGATGGCAAGCGTACCGCGCCCTCTGCATTCGACGCCCGCTCCATTGACATTTACATCGCCCTGCGCGAGGGGATGTTCCGGTATGACGCGGACACCCGGGCTCTCCACAGGGTGCGGGACGGCGACGCTCGTCCGCTTACCGGTGGACAGGACTTTGCACTCATCGCTCCGGCCACCCTGCTCTACGTCTCGGACCTCTCCCGATATCCCAAGGGACAGTCCGAGGAGGAGCGGGTGAAATGGTCCCGCATCGACACCGGCTTCATCGGGCAGAACGTCTATCTCTTCTGCGCCGCCGAGGGCCTGGGCTGCGTAGCCCACGCGGTGAACGACTCACTCGCGGCCCGGCTGGGAATGGAACCCACGCAGCGGGTGGTACTCGCCGCGACCGTGGGATACCCGAAAAAGCCCTGACCGTTCCGCGCGGGACGCCCCCGGCATAAATCTTCCTCCGGAGATGACCGCCCGGTCATCCCCGGAGGACTATAACCAGCAATAACCTCCTGTTTCCCAGTCCATTGCGCTTAACCGTGCGCCTCCCCCGGACAAACCCGATGCCTCATCACCGGCGCACAAAATATCATCTTTCAGGCCACGCCGCAATATCGGCAGGGCGTTCCGTCTCCGGCCGGGGCAGGCTTTTTGATTGACTTTTCCCCCCGCATGTTTCATGATTGTATTGCACCGTCTCGTCATCGTCAACAGTGGCCATTGTGATACATTCACATTCGATCGCAGGAATTACTGAATCAATTTGTCAACCGGGAGGTCCATGTTTTGAGACGATTATTCACTTCATGCCTGACAGCGGCGCTGCTGCTCTCGTCAGGATTGACGCTGGCAGCCCAGGACAAGAAGGCTCCGGACGAGTCGTACTGGGTGGAATGGGCGCTGGCCGGCTCAGACCTTGACGGCGAGCCCTGGCGGCCGGGAGTAGACGCCGACATCGACCTGTACATCAACAGCTGGGTGGGAGCCCCCACCCGGGTGACCCACGGCTCGCTGCTGGAGCAGGAGATTCTCACCACCGGCGACCCCATGCATCCGCCCCGCAAGGGCGCGGTGCTGAAATACGCCGCCGGGTTCACCCATGCCACGCTGCCCATGGGACAATCGACGGCGGAAACGACGCTCCGTGGCGAACAGGAGGTGCTCTACATCCTGACCGGCGAAGGGACGATCACGGCGGGCGACACGAAAGCCGATCTGCACAGCGGCATCATCGTGCTGATTCCCGAAGGCAGGTCCTTCACCATCACCAACACCCGCGACGAAGCCCTGACTTTCCATATCATCCATGACCCGGTTCCGACGGGATTCAAACCAAGGAAAGACATTCTGGTCAAGGATGAAAACCGGGTGCCCATCAACCAGGTGGGATATCACTGGACCCATATCGCCAAGAATATCCTGCAGCCAAGGGACGGGCTCGCGACGATTCACTATGTGCTGACCGTGGAACAGCCGCCGATGACCATCGGCCATCCGCACAGCCACAATTCGGATTTCGAGGAGGTGTGGACCGGCATCCGGGGAACCAGCATCGCGTTCATCGGAAAGAAAATCCGCAATCAGCCGCCGGGAACCGCCTACATGATTCCGCCGGACGACAAAACACCGCACTGCAACATAAACCTGACCCGCGAACCGGCGAAGCTGCTGTATTTCTCGACCCGGTTCGACCAGTAGCCAGCGGAATCACCTCACCACGGACAACCTGAGGATACCCATGCCATACACCAGGAATCATTCCGGAACACTCTTCCCGGCCGGACTCGGCGCATTGGCCGGACTGCTCATCGCGATCCTGCTTCTGCCGGGGCTGCCGACGGCGCAGAACATGGATGACGCCCCCTACAATCCGGCGACCGAACCCGACATCGACATGTTCCTGTCAAGCTGGACCGAATCGTGGCCGACTCATACCCACGGCTCTCTGGTCGAACGGGACATCCTAACCAAAGGCGATCCCCTGAACCCGCCGCGGAAAGGTGCGGTTCTCACCTATGTGGACCGCTTCACCTACGCCTTCCTCACCGGCCGGGCGGTGACCACGCCGACCACGCTGAAAGGCGAGCAGGAGGTACTGTTCATCGCTTCGGGCAGGGGCGTTATCGAATGGAAGCGGAAAAGCGCCAAGCTGTACGGGAATGTGGCGGTGCTGATACCGGAAGGGCTGGAATTCACCATAACCAACACGGAAGAAGAGCCGCTGGAAATGTATCTCATCAACGAGCCGGTTCCCGCAGGGTTCAAGCCGAACACCGATATTCTCATCAGGGACGAAGAGGCGCTGCCGGTGGCCTCCGATAACGGACACTGGAGCCACATCGTAAAACAGCTGTTCAATACCGGCGACGGCTTGGCGACGGTCGAGAATATCCTGACCGTCTCGTTCGACCCCATGACCATCGGGCACCCCCACACCCACGGCAAGGGCGTGGAGGAAGTCTGGACTGCGGTGAACGGGACCAGCGCCGCCTTCCTCGGCAAGGAAGTACGCTGGCAGCCGCCCGGAACCGCCTACATGATCCCACCGGACGGGAAAACGCACCACTCCAATATCAATAACTCCGGCGAACGGGTCAAACTGCTCTATTTCGCGCGGTTCAAGGGTGAAGGCAAGTTCAAATGACTACCCGGAGGTGAGCAGGCAAACCGTTTGGAGATTACGCGCCTGTCCACACATAAAACAACAGTGAACAGGTGAATAGCCACCCGGTACTGGCCACGGGAAAGCAAATGATGACGGAGGCGAACCGGAACTGCCGGAGAAAAAGCTCTTCGGGCACGGCTTTCCACTGAATTCCGGCACGGAGGACGTCGAGAATACCCGCCAGTACCTGACGACAGGATAACGGCTTTCTGACACCGCCCGGATTTCTTTTACACTATGTTCGGGTTCCGCTCGGGCTTGGGAATCAGGGGTTCTATCTTCTCCCAAAGAGCATCCGCGAGTTCCCGTACTGCTAACTTCTTCTTGCAACTCCCGTGTAGTGCTGATGGGGATGGGGATGGGGAGTAGAGCACAATTAATCGCACTATTTTTTTTAGGGTGTAGACTCAATGGTACCGGTGTTCAGACTGCCCGGAAAACATTCAGAATATGGGTCCAGCCACCTCCCACAGGCCGGACCTCACCCCTTGATCCCATTGTCGTAAAGACAAGAGAAAACCGCAGGCACGCATGAATACCAAAGGTAGTCAATGGAGACTTTGGTCGGTAACTCACCCCCTGGCCCCCTTCTGTCACCCCAGCCCTGTTCCACAGGGCCGGGGAC
>JAWLHT010000249.1:0-7896 GCA_041690195.1 Candidatus Latescibacterota bacterium | reverse complement strand
CAAGACGATGGCGCACCACGTCGTTGCTGGTGAGCCGAACAAACGCAACGCCTTCGATTCCTCCGAGAATACTCTCGATCTCCACCAAACCCGATTTCTCGTTGTGCGGCAAATCCACCTGGGTAACATCTCCGGTCACCACCAGCCGTGAATTCATCCCCAGACGGGTGAGAAGCATCTTCATCTGACGGGTCGTGGTATTCTGGGCCTCATCGAGTATGATGTATGCATCATTGAGCGTTCTGCCGCGCATGTACGCAAGCGGAGCGACCTCGATTATCCCCCGCTCCTCGAGCTTTGCAAGCTTCTCGGCGCCGAGCGTGTCGTGCAGCGAATCATAGAGCGGCCTGAAATACGGCTCAACCTTGTCCTTCAGATCACCGGGTAAAAAGCCGAGACTCTCGCCCGCTTCAACCGCTGGACGGCAGAGAATGATTTTCCGCACCTCGTTGTTCTTCAGCGCCGAAACCGCCACCGCCACCGCGAGAAACGTTTTCCCGGTTCCGGCCGGACCGATGCTGAACACCACATCATTCTCCATCATGGCGGTGAGATAGAGACACTGACCGAGCGAACGGGGACGTATCTGATGATCCCGCGCGTGCAATACAACAGTATTGAGACCCACCCGGCACTCCGTTCCCCCGCTCTCAAGGTAATCCAGCGCCGAAGTAAGGGTATGTTCGTCGATATGCGCTCCGGACTGGATTAACGTATCCATCTCACTGAGGAGTTTGGCCGCCTTGCGCACCGACACCTTTTCACCGATGATTTTCAGCGCACCGTCACGGCAGACCACCTGGACGCCGTACCGATGCTCCACCGCCTTAACATTACAGTCACCGCAGCCGAACAAATCCTGATAGTTCGAGCTCGGCGGGTACACCAGTTCAACCGCTTCGCTGTTCAAACTTATGGATTACTCCTTCTTATCTGAAATGAAAAAAAACTCCCGGAGGCCGTAGCGATACCGGGAGCTCAACTGCTCAATATGCCAATTCCACAGAGACTCGATTGTGTTCCATAGCCCCGAATCGGCTCCACTCAAGAAACGCGGTTAATTCATGACTGTACTGTGAATTATATGCGCATTCCGCGGGCGATGTCAAGGAAAAACTCGTTTACCCCTGGAACCTCAGCTTTTTCGGAGACGAAGTCCCAGAATGTTGAGCTGATCGGCGGAAACCTCGGATGGAGTATCATCCATGAGCGAGACTCCCTGGTTGGTTTTCGGGAAGGCCATGACCTCACGAATCGAACCGGCCCTCCGGAGCAGCATGACAAACCGGTCAAAGCCGAAAGCCGCGCCGCCGTGCGGAGGTGGCCCATATTCAAACGCCTGGAGCAGGAACCCGAATTTTTCACGGGCCTCTTCCTCGGAAATCCCCAGGTGCTCGAACATCCGCGTCTGCATATCCCGGTCGTGAATTCTGATGGACCCGGAAACGATTTCGGTTCCGTTGATCACCAGATCATATGCTCTTGAACGCACCTTGAGCGGATCGGTTCCCATGAATTCCATATCTTCCGGCACTGGAGAGGTGAACGGATGATGCATCGAAGCGATATGACCGGTCTCTTCATCCCGCTCAAAAAGAGGGAACTCAGTGACAAAAAGAATATCGAATTTGGAATGGTCGATGAGTCCGAGATCTTCTCCGAGCTTGAGCCGTATCGCCCCGAGCGTCTTGTTGACCACGGAAGGTTTGTCCGCAACGAAAACAAGGAGATCTCCGGATTCCGCCTGCATTCGCTCGGAAAGCCGACGCTGGCAATCATCATCAAGGAACTTCACAATACTCGATTCCAGGCCCTTTTCGGTCACCTTGATCCAGGCCATACCACCGGCCCCCTGTTCCTGGGCGAAGGCGATCAGTGCGTCGATCTGGCTGCGGGACATGGCTGCGCCGTCTTTGACATTGATGGACTTGACCATCCCGCCGCGTTCGACCACACTCCGGAACACCTTGAAGTCACATTCGGCGAATATGTCTCCTACCTCCACCATCTCCAGTCCGAAACGGGTGTCCGGTTTGTCCACGCCGTATCTGCTCAAGGCCTCGGCATAGGTGAGCCGCGGGAATTTCGGGCCGACCTGCATGTCCATGGTTTTTTCAAATATTTCCCCCACGAGACCTTCGATAAGCGCAAAGATGTCCTCTTCGTCGACAAAACTCATCTCGAAGTCGATCTGGGAAAATTCCGGCTGACGGTCCTTGCGCAGGTCCTCATCCCGAAAACACTTGGTGATCTGGAAGTATCGGTCGAATCCTGAAACCATCAGCAGCTGCTTGTACATCTGGGGCGACTGGGGCAATGCGTAGAACTTCCCGTTAAACTTACGGGACGGGACCAGGAAGTCTCGGGCGCCCTCCGGCGTACTCCGGATCAGGAAAGGAGTTTCCACCTCCACGAACCCCTGTGCCCAGAAGTAATTCCGGACCACGGATGCGACCTTGGAGCGAAAGACAAGATTCTGCTGAATATCCTCGCGCCGCAGATCGAGATAACGGTACTTGAGACGGAGTTCCTCGGTAACATCCTTGAATTCATCAATCGGGAAAGGCAACGGTTTGGACTTGCTGAGGATTTCCACATCCTCCACCATAACCTCGATTTCCCCCGTGGCGAGTTTGGGGTTCGCCATGCCCTCCATACGGGGTTCCACCACGCCTTTGACACTGATCACCCATTCCGAACGGATGTGCTCCGCCGCATGATGCGCTCCGGGATTTCGCTCGGGATTGAACACTACCTGGGTAAGCCCCCAGCGGTCCCGCAAATCCACGAAAATCACCCCGCCATGATCCCGTCTCCGGTGCACCCACCCGGAAAGGACTACCTGCTTTCCGGCATCGGAGAGCCGGACTTCACCGTTGTTCTTCGTTCGCTTAAGTCGCACCTGCGTATTCCTTCTCTATGCGTTTAACTTCCGTTAATTTACTTGTGCCGGCCCCGGATCCTGTCCAGAAAGGATTCGAACGGTCCCGTCTGCTGCTCCGATTTTTCCATGTCCCGCACCGTAACCATCCCCGGTTCCGGCTCCACGATAACCACATACCGGGCCTCGATCCTTCCGGCGGTTTTCATCTGGGCTTTCATGCTCCGGCCCAGGTAATCCATCTCCGCCGGACAGCCCAGTTCTCGGACACGATACAGGCAATCCACCGCCCGCTGCCGCACTTCCGGCTGCGATGCAATGATATACACCGGCCGTTCTCTTTGGATGACACACTCTCCCCTCGCTGTCTGCACGGCAAGAATGAGCCGCTCCATGCCGCAGGCGAATCCCACGGATGGCAAATCGGCCCCGCCAAGCTCCCTGACGAGATTGTCATACCGACCACCGCCCATGATGGCGGACTGCGCACCAATACCCTCGCACTGCATTTCAAACACCGGCCCGGTGTAATAGTCCAGACCCCGGACGAGCGTGTAATCCTCCCGGAACCGAACTCCCCGGTGGGAAAGCGCCTCCTTCAACTGCTCGTAGTGCGCTCGGTCCGATTCTGTGAGATATTCCACCGTCCGGGGCAGCGATTCCGAACCGTGGATAATCTCCCGGCACCCGGGAACTTTGCAGTCAAGCACCCGAAGCGGGTTGGTATCCCGACGGCGTTGGCAGTCCTCGCAGAGCCCCTTTTTCACTGTGGAGAGAAAACCGGCCAGCGCATCCCGATACCGGGCCCGGCTCTCTGCGCCGCCGACCGAGTTGAGTAGGTACGTGCGCTCTTCCAATCCGAGCCGCCCGGCGATCTCGTCGAAAAGCACCATGACCTCGGAGTCCATAAGCGGCGAGGACGATCCGATCGCTTCTACGCCGAACTGATGGAACTGCCGCTGACGGCCTTTCTGGGGACGTTCCTGACGAAACATGGGTCCGGAATACCAGAGTTTCTGCGGAAGCCCCTTCTGGTCCAGCGCATGTTCGACGAAAGCGCGCACCACCGAGGCCGTTCCTTCCGGACGAAGCGTCAGGCTGCGCTCTCCCTTGTCGCGGAAGGTGTACATCTCTTTCCCGACGATGTCCGTATCCTCGCCGATGGAGCGAGCGAAGAGACCGGTTTCTTCGAAGTATGGAGTACGTATTTCGCCGTAGCAATAAACCGCCGTCACTTCACGAACAACCGTCTCGATCCGCTGCCAGATTTCAACCACTCCCGGCAGAATGTCCACAGTGCCTTTGACCGCCTGTATCTTTTCCATACCCGCTATCTTCTTCCGTTTCAATCCTTTTGTATATAGAGTCTTTAAATATACCCTTTCCGGGATTATGAGTCAAGCATCATCTCAAGGGCCTGCACAGTGATGAACGAGAGAAGCCGTGACCCCGCCGGGTTAAAAAAAACCGCCCTTCCGGACGGTTTTTTTAACTGCGGTCAGCAAGAGGCATGGTGTTTCAACGCGTCGTCAGGTCGTCATGCAGATTCAGTGAATCGAATTCGCCGTTGGGGTCCGCAAGTTTTGCCGTGTAAAAGATGAAGATGTCCCCGGTTCCGTTGTTAAATATGCCGTGGCGGCCTCCAATGGTACACAGTGAGGCATCCCCTGTTTTTATTTCCAGGGTAATGTCGTTCACTGTCCCCCGCGCTGTGCCGTTCATAAGCAGATAGATTTCCTCGGTATTCTTCATATGGGAGTGATATCCGATTGAGGAACCGGCGGGGAGCACCATAAACTGGGCGATAAACCTCGTCTTGAAATAGTCGAAATCATATTTGCCGTTGCACCCCTTCAACACTCCTTTTCCCTCATGCGACAGGGAGCCATCCGGAGCAACCCATTTTCGCATGTACTCGGCGGGAAACGGGCAAGGTGTTTCGCACGGCCTCTCCTTCAGGCTGTTCCCCAGATTCCTGGTGCTGTATATTCCCCTGTTTTCCGAGGTGATCAACCAGGCGAAAAGAATGTCCTCTCCGGTCGAGTTGTAGATGCCGATGCTTTCACCCATCCGGCATGGAACCATGGACCCGCCAACCACTTTTCCCGTTCGGCCGTTGACCGTCACATCCGCCTCCCCCGAGATGACCACATACACCTCGTCGGCATCGAGCGGAATGTACTCACCGATGCCGCCTTTTGGTGGAATCACCCCGAGCCGGAGAGAGTGGTGTCCTGTCGTGTAATCATCCGTCCCGAACAATTCCTTGAAGGAAACCGCTCCCTCCCCTCCGTGGAAATTCGGATACGAGGTAAAATCATTCGCATCGTTGAACGCGAACCCTTCCGGAGTTTCCTCGCTCTCCACGGGAACCGTCGAAAGACCGACCAACCCGATATACAGGGAGACCGCCCATATTCCCAACCGGCAACGTATCATTTTCACGCTCCATAATCAGTATCACAACGTTGGCTCGCGGGCCTCCGTTACTTGTCGTCCGATACGGGAAGCAGATTCCCGCTCGCCGTAAACTTCCCGGCCGAGGTCGCGAAGGCCTTCTTGGCCCGGGAGAGATCGTTGAAAACGAAGAGACGCTCGTCCCTGACATTCTCCATGGCCAGGAACGTCCCGCTCCCCCGCGCGGCGGTGCAGTTGCGAACGGTGGGGGCGGAACTGTTCCGGATGAGGATCACCGGCGCGGAGCCGTTTAAGTGCGCCTGTCTGCCCCTGACTCCGTCGATGATGAGATTCGTGGCATGGTCCGCCTCAACGCAGCCGGTATAGAATGGGGGAAGCCCGTCCTCCCATTCCACCTCGATATTGCGGAGGGTGACCCGGTCGGCGTATCCGCAGAACACCGCGGGAATGTCATGTTTGAAGATGCCGTCTTTGGCCAGCGGCGTAGGACGCAGATCGAAATTGCCGCCATAGACCTCGTTGTAAGGGCTGTTGGTGATGGTGAGCTTGATCCCGTCGAGCCCCACATCGGAAAGGGGACTGTTCTCGAACCCGTGGATGAGAACGCCATTGTCTCCCCGTGCGGTAATGTTGGAAAAGCGGATATTCTTCAGGTAAGCGGTGCTCCCGGGGTCCAGAACGCTCGATACATGAATCGCCTCGCCATGCCCCCACCAGTGCCCCTTGTGCATTTTTGCTTCGATGGTGATGTTGTCGAAGTGGATATTCTCGATGGATCCGTTCTTCCGGGCGAACACCCCGATGCCACGATTTGAGCCGTGGATTACCAGGTTCGAAAACACGCAATTCCGGATGACATTATTATCTCCCCAGCCAATCCTGATTCCGGATGAGCGGGACCGGAGGATGCAGTTGGTGACCGTGATGTTTTCCGAGTTCATGGTTGAATCGAGAAATGCGGTGATCACCATGGCATCGTCGCCGCCCTCGATGTAGCAGTCGGAAACCGTGATGTTACGCCCGGAAGAGATGTGAATGCCGTCGCTATATGGAGTCATCATGTGATTGTGCATTTTCAGACCGTGAATATCCACATACTCGCTGCTCATGACCCGCACCGACCAGTCCACCGTATTGACTATGGTCACATCCCGCAGGGTGGCATGCCTGGTTTCGATCAGATCAATGGTACGGTCCGGAGAACCCTTCCGGGTCCAGGGTCCGTGCTCCAGGCCAAAGGCCGGGTCCATGTATTTCTCACCCTGGCGGATATACTTCTTGTCATAATCTGGTGGGTTTTCGGTGGTCTTGATTCTCGTGGTATCCATGAACGAAACGCTCATGACATTGATGACGCCGGTACCGGTCACCGCCACATTTTCGGCGTTCCTGGCCCGGATCATGGCCGGGTTTTCCCGAAAGTCCCGCAGGTTTGTGCTGGCCCGGAGAACGGAGCCATGCGCAAGGTGAAGTTCAACATTGCTGAGGAGCCTGATACCGCCGGATACGAAAACACCGGCGGGAACAATCACGGTTCCACCTCCGGCCGCATTGCAGGCCGTGACGGCATCGTTGATGGCCTTCGTGTTAACCGTTTTCCCGTCCCCAATCGCCCCGAATTCAGTGATATGGAACGTGCGATGTTCTTTTTCCGCAGTTGCAACCGACGAAAACATGCAGGTGGCCAATACCGTCCACAGCACGGATATCATGCCTGTGCGCAACGAGCGACTAGTGACAGGCTGCATCCCCACTCCTTTCATTCAGATACGGGTCAACGAAAGCTGGGCATCCCTCAGTAACGACAGTCCATGAATATACCGTTTCCGCGCAAGCGGTCAAGCACAATTCCGTTCACCCGTGCTTTCACCCGAAATGCAGGATCAATATCAAGTTGGTATTGACAAAACCACTTCCGGAGCATTATTTCCGAAACAACGAGTATCATTCATGTCCTGTCCGCACAGTCATCCGCTTTTTGCCGGCAATTCGAAAAAATAACTATCCGCACGGAATGAACCACATGGATTTAGATGCAGCGGCAGGCACCCGCATTCATGACTTGACCACGTCCACTCTCGCGAGAAAGGATTCTAATGACCGCGCGCTTTGCCATGATATGCCTGACCACATTGCTCATGATACTCCCTCTGGCTGGTTGCAACCGGGAACAAGGGGCGGCAATAGACAATGGTCGCTGGTCGGACACGGTGTTCACTCAACTGACCGGCCCCACGAAGCTTGGGCAGGCGTTCTGTGTCACCATCGACCCGGTCCGTTATTTTATTGATCCCTCTTACCAGCTCTCGATCCGTCTGCTGGTCAAGGAGTTCACTCCGGGAGCGATTTATCTCTCTTCTGATCCGTACCGGTATTCGGCGGAAACACTGACCGAGTTCAGCGGAATTAAACTCCGCGGCATTCTTCGCGAAATCGGCAGCCTGACCAGTGTTCCCCCTCTTGTTGCGGCCAGCATGGAAACCGGCGCATGGCTTTGGGATCAATCCGCCACGCGCTTCCCCGGCCCACCGGCTCTCGGAGCAACAGGAGATCCCGAATTAGCTTACCGTCAGGGGAAAATTACCGCCATGGAGGCG
>JAWLHT010000248.1:0-8192 GCA_041690195.1 Candidatus Latescibacterota bacterium | reverse complement strand
GTTTACGACAATGGGGCCAGGGGGTGAGTTACCGGCCAGCACCTCTACTGATTATGTTTAGTATTCATGCGTGCCTGCGGTTATTACTTACGTTTACGACAATGCCCCTCGGACCCTTCTGCACTCCAACCATGTGATACAGAGCTGGGGGTCCCGTGCATGCTCCGCTTGTATGGTTGAAAGAGGGGGATGACCCGTTCCGGAGTGGCTCGGCTTCCCCGGCTTGCCTTTCTTTCCTCCGCTCTCGCGAGCGAGGGGGATTGGTGAGTTAGGTTAACGCCGCTCCGAACACCTTTTTCTCAGACGTCCTGACCTCCCCCGTGGGTTAGAGCGCTTCTCTCGCGGTTGCTTTCCGGATTTGACCGAAATCGGTATGAGTGAGGATGCGCGGGATGAACTGCTGATGAACTACCCTGATGCTCCCGGTCTTTCATCAACTTTCAACATTTGCACCATTCACATCCCCATTCAGACCATCTTTCCCCGCGCCCCGGTCTTTCTCCCTGATTTTTGACAAGATACACGATTCTCCCCCCATGTCAAGCACCCGGTCCGCTTTCCCTTGCCCTCCTCCCAATAATATAGTACATTCCCTATATCAACTTCTCTCCCGGAGGCCGCATGCCCGATTCCCCCATCCAGTCGTCGTCCGATTCCTGCGTTGGCGCAACCCGGCGGGCCCAGCTCATAGAAGTGGGCGTGTTCCTGTTTTTGGTGCTGCCCTCGGTGGTGGTATCGCTGTTCGCCATACGGCGGGGGAGCCTGAATTTCCCCACCATCGCGGCATCCATCATCCTCCGGGACCTGGCCTTGGTGGCGCTCATCCTCTATTTTTTGTGGCACAACCGCGAACCCCGCGCGCTGATCGGGTGGTCGGCCCGGAACGCCGGTCGCGAGGTGCTGGCGGGGCTCCTCCTCTACCTCCCGGTGGCGTTCGCGGCCGGAGCTCTGGCCTGGGCGCTCCGGGAGATGGGGCTTTCGCTGCCTTCGGGCCCTCCCGATTTCCTGCGTCCCCACGGCGCGGGTGAGACGGCGCTGGCGGTGGGGCTGGTGGCGGTGGTCGCCGTGGCCGAGGAGACCATCTTCCGGGGGTATCTCATCCGCCGGTTCGCGGCCATCACCGGGAGCACCCCGGCGGCGGTGGTAATCTCCGCCGTGATCTTCTCGCTGGGCCACGGCTACGAGGGGTCGGCCGGACTCATCGCGGTGGGTTTTCTGGGAGCGCTCTACGCCCTGGTGTATCTCTGGCGCGGAAGCCTGATCGCCCCCATCACCATGCATTTCCTCCAGAATTTCCTCGGGCTCGTGGTCGCGCCCTGGATCCTGCGGCATTTCCCCCAGGGCTGAGCGGAGCCCGGATTGGCTTTCCGGTCCGGCCCGTTTTCTTTGGCTTTCCGCGACCTGTCGTCTCCCATGATGTTAGCGGTTTCGTCCCCTGAAACATGCCCGGCGCGGTCGTTCTCCCCTTGCTTTTTCCACGAATTCATGTATATTAAGTCTCGCCGCATCCCATACTTATTCCCGTTGAACAGTATACGAACCGAGCCCGTTTTCCGGTGGAGGTTCACGCTTTCCCCTCATTACGGTACCATCTCCGTATCGGGTCACGATCCGGAGCGAAACCCATGATAGGAGAAACAAGGCGATGCATATGCTCAAGAAAATCACGCTCGGCAGTGTTGCGATTGCGATCACAGCTATGCTTGCTGCGCCGGCGCAGGCACAGCTTACCATGCAGCCGGTATCTTGGGATGCCAACGCCGGAGTGGTTCTGCCCATGGGCGACCTCGGCGATGTCACCGAAATGGGATTCGGCGTCGCGGCGGACGGGTTCCTCTGGACCCTCGACAGCATGCCGGAGCTTCATATCGGTGGACGGCTTGCGGTGAACATGTTCGGCGAGAAGGAATATGACTGGGGTTGGGGCGGCGGCAAGGCTACCAGCGACGCCACCATCATCGAATTCGTTCCGACCGCCCGGTACATCTTCCCCTCCAGCGGGAACATGACCTTCTTCGGACAGGCCGGCCTGGGCCTCTTCCACAAGTCCGTATCCGTTGACACCGGCGGATTCGGCAGCGCTGACGACAGCGAAACCGATTTCGGCATCACCCTCGGCGGCGGCGTCTCCATGCTCGCCGGCGGCGTGAACGTATTCGCCATGCCGCTCCTGCACCTCACTGGCGACAATTATGTCACCCTGAGTGTCGGCGCGCTGTTCGGCGGCAAGTAACACCGGAGCGGCTTCATTACGGGAATGAGGCTGAGGATACAGCGGCGCGGATAATGGAACGGGGGGTATCGTCCTGACGATACCCCCCGTTCTTTGTTTGTGGTGAACGGGTGTTTTGAAAAGCTAACTCACCCCTCGTTCCCCTCTCTCGCGGATAGAGGGGATGACTCGTTATCGGCCGTCTCGGTGCTTCCTGTGGCTCGGTTCCCCCTCTCTCTGGAGAGAGGGGGCCAGGGGGTGAGTTACCGGCCAGCACCTCCGCTATATATCTTTCAGTACTCATGCGTGCCTGCCCCCCTACCCCACCACGGCGAATATCCGTCCGTTCCGGCGCAGGATTTCGATGGGGATATCCATGGCCGTGGAAAGGGTGGCGGAAGTGAGCACCGCATCCTTTTCTCCGGCGGCCAGCACCCGGCCCTCCTTGAGGACCATGGCGTGGGTGATTCCCGGCGGAATCTCCTCGACCCGATGGGTCACCATGAGGAGCGCGGGACCGTCCGGCGCGGCGGCCAGCGTGTCCAGACGGTTGAGCAGGATTTCCCGGGCGTGCATGTCCAGTCCCTCGCAGGGTTCGTCGAGGATGAGCAGGCGCGGCTCGGGCATGAGCGCGCGCCCGATGAGAGCCCGCTGACGCTCCCCGAAGGACAGGACGCTGTAGGGACGGTCGGCGATGGCTGAGCAGTCCAGGAACCCGATGATTTCCCGGGCGCGCTCGCGGTCGCTTTCCGGCGGCTCTTCCCAAACCCCCAGGCTGGCGTATCTTCCCGAAAGCACGACATCGAAGAGCGTGTCCTTCGGCGGCACCCGCTCAAAGAGAGCGGAAGACACCATGCCGATTCGACGGCGCACCTCCCGTATGTCCACGTTCCCGAACCGGTGGCCGAGCACGTTCACCGTTCCCTCCATCGGCCAGGTGTAGGCGGTGATGATCGTGAGCAGGGTGGTCTTGCCGCTGCCGTTGGGGCCGAGGAGCGCCCAATGCTCTCCGGGCCGGACCGTGAGCGTAACATCCCGCAGGATGAACCTGCCGTTACGGGCGAGGGTGATGCGGTCCAATTCTATGAGCGGGTTCATTGCCGTTTCCTTTGCATGGGCCGTCAGGACATCGCGCCCTGTCCGGAGTGGTTGGTTCGGGAAGGGGGAAAGATACGAAAATCCCCAAAGCCGCGCAAAGGGAGAGCGCATACGGAGAGGGAGAAAAGAGCAACTTCCCCCTCGGTCTCCTCTCTCCCGAGCGGGAGTGCACGGCGAAAATCCGGAGTCCGCATCTTTCCAGAATTTGTATTCCATTTCTCCCGTATACGCATATATTACAAATAATGCCAAATCGGGAGGATGCGCATGTCCGACAGAGAGCACGACAATCCCGGAAAAGCTCCGGCACGGGAGGCCGACGGTCCCGGACGGCTGGAGGAGCATATCCGGGCCGCCCTTACCCGGTCTCCGGTCACGCTCTTTTCCCAGGACCGGGACCTCCGGTACACCTGGGTATACAATCCATTCCCCGGACTGGCCGTCCCGGATGTCATCGGAAAGCGGGACGACGCCCTGTTTTCCCGTCGGGATGCCGAAGCGCTCATCCGGCTCAAGCTCCGGGTCATGGAAACCGGTGAAGGCGCCCGGGAGGAAATGCTCATAACCGTCGGCGGCGAAGAATATTATTACGATCTCAGTGTGGAGCCAGTCCGCAATGGCGAAAGTGACGTGGCGGGCGTGGCCGGGGCCGCGCTCGATATCACCTCCCGCAAGCACGCCGAGCAGGCCCTCGCCGCCTCCGAGGAACGGTACCGCGCGGTATCCGAGCTGCTGTACGGGTACGTTTACTCCTACCGGGTTGACCCCAATTTCAAAATGACCCTGGAGTGGCTTTCGGGGAACTTCGAGGAACTGACCGGTTTCAGCGCCGGAGAGGCCGAAGCCCACAGCGGCTGGACCATGGCCATCAACCCCGAGGACCGGAACATCATCCGCGCCAAAGTCCGCTCCCTTCTGGTCGGGAAGGAGGATGTAAGCGAGTACCGCATCTTCACCCGCGCCGGAGAGACCCGGTGGGTACGTGACTTTTCCCGCCCGGTCTGGGACAAAATCCAGAACCGGGTGGTCCGAATCTACGGGGCGCTGCAGGACATAACCGCCCGCCGGGAGGCCGCCGACGCCCTCCGGGAAAGCGAGCAACGGTTCCGCCTGCTGGCCGAGAACGCCGCTGACATGATCTACCGCATACGGCTTCATGACGGCGTCTATGAGTATGTCAGCCCCGCCGCCACCGAACTCACCGGGTACACCCCCGAAGAATTCTACCGCACCCCCATGCTCATCCGGAAAATGGTCCACCCGGAATGGTGTGAGTTTTTCGAGGAGCAGTGGGCGCGGGTGCTGACCGGTGACATCGAACCCTCCTACGAGTACCTGATCCAGCACAAGCACGGCGGAGCGCGCTGGCTGTTCCAGCGGAACACCCTGGTGCGGGACTGGGAAGGCCGCCCGGTCGCCGTGGAAGGCATCGTCAGCGACATCACTGCACGCAAGGAAGCGGACCGCGAGCTCCAGGAAAGCGAAGAGCGATTCCGGAGGCTGGCCCAGGCAACCGTGGAAGGCATCGTCATCCACGATAAGGGCGTGGTGATCGACGTCAACGAAACCTTTGCCTCCATGCTGGGGTATTCCCCGGAAGAGCTGATCGGTCAGCCGATTGAACGGCTGGTGGCCCCCGAATCACGGGAGGAAGTGCGGCGGCACATCGCGGAAGGCTCGGAGGAGCCCTACGAAGCCCGGAGCGTGCGGAAGGACGGCTCGGTTTTCATTCATGAAACCATCGGCCGCGCCATTCCCTGGCACGGCCGCCGGGTGCGGGTGACCACCATCCGGGACATATCGGAGCGCAAACGCGCCGAGGACTCCCTGCGGGAAAGCGAGGAACGCTACCGGTCACTGTTCATGAGCGATATCACCGCGGATTACATTGCCGCGCCCGATGGGGTCATTCTGCTCTGCAATCCGGCATTTGCCGCCCTGTTCGGCTTCGCCGCCCCGGAGGAGGCATCGGGACGGAATATCGCCGAACTCTACCCCGGTCATGAAGGCTGGCCGGAATTGGTGGAAAGCCTGCGCTCCCGGGACGGCCTGACGAGCTTTGAAGCCACGATGCGGCGGCTCGACGGCTCCGAGGTGCGGGTGGAGGCAAACGCGGCCGGCCGGTTCGATGAATCCGGGACGCTCACCGAGGTCGTGGGGTACATCGCCGACATCACCGAGCGCAAATGCGCTGAAGAGGGGCTCAGTGTCCAGCTCCGTCTCATGAATACCCTCCTGGACAACCTGAATGTCGGCGTTTTCATGGTGGAAGCCCCCTCGGGGCGCCCTCTGGTGGCCAACGAGCGGGCGAAACAGATTCTCGGACGGGGGACTCTGCCGACTGTGGACAAAGACCGCCTCGCGGAGGTGTACGCAGCCTGGCGGCGGGGCGCCGGAGAGCCCTACCCTGTGGATGAAATGCCCATTGTCCGGGGGATGCGCGGAGAGCAAAGCCGGGTAGACGATATGGAGGTGGAGCGTCCCGACGGCTCCCGGGTGGTGTTGGAAGTCTACGGCAGCCCGGTGTTCGATAAATCCGGGCATGTCATGGCGAGCCTGGTCAGTTTCACCGACATCACCGACCGTCAACGCGCCGAAAACGCCCTGCGGGAAAGCGAGGAACGCTACCGTAACCTGGTGGAAACCACCAGCGACTGGGTGTGGGAAGTGGACACGCAGGGCAAGTACACCTATTCCAGCCCTCGGGTGCGGGACATCCTGGGGTATGAACCGGAAGAGCTGCTGGGAAGGATTTCCTTCGATTTTATGCCGCCGGAGGAAGCGGAGCGGGTCGCCGGAATATTTCGTGCGGCTGTGGAAAATCAGGCGCCCTTTGCCGCCGTTGAAAACGAGAACATCCGCCGGGATGGCTCACGGGTGGTGCTGGAGACGAGCGGAGCGCCGGTGTTCGGTCCGGGCGGAGTTTTGCGTGGATACCGGGGCATTGACCGGGACATCACGGAGCGCAAACGGGCCGAAGAGGAATTGCGCCAGTCGGAAGCCAACTTCCGGGCGATCTTCAACTCGGTCAATGACGCCATTTTCATACAGGACGCCGAGACCGGAGCAATTCTCGATGTGAACGAGAAGATGACCGAAATGTACGGGTACTCCGTCGAAGAGGCCCGGGGGCTCCGCATCGGCGACCTGAGCTCGGGCGTTCGCCCCTATACGGAAAAGGATGCGCTGGACCGGATTCACGAGGCGGCGGGCCGGGGCGAACCCGTTCTCTTTGAATGGCGGGCCCGTCACCGCTCGGACCGGCTGCTCTGGGTCGAGGTGAACCTGAAGGAAGGGGTCCTGAACGGGCGGAAGCGCCTGGTGGCCGTTGTCCGGGACATCACCGAGCGCAAGCGGTCCGAAGAGGCGATCAGGCTCAACTCCGAGCGGCTGGAGGCTCTCCAGAAGCTGAACCGCATGGGAGACAGTCCCCTGCAGGAGATCACCGACTTTGCACTGGAAGAAGCGGTGCGGCTCACCGGAAGCCGGATCGGATATCTGGCGCTGATGAACGAGGACGAGACGGAGATGACCATGTACTCCTGGTCCCGGGAGGCTATGCGTGAATGCGCCATCGCCGACAAGCCCCTCCGGTATCCGGTGGAGGCCATGGGACTCTGGGGCGAAGCGGTGCGACGGCGCGAACCCGTGGTCACCAACGATTACTCCGCCCGGGACATTCCGGGCAAGCACGGCTATCCGGAAGGCCACGTCGCGCTCAAGCGCCACATGAACGTCCCGGTAATCTCGGAAGGACGTATCGTACTCGTGGCCGGCGTGGGGAACAAGGAGGATGAGTACACGGAGGACGATGTCCGCCAGCTCACCCTGCTCATGGAGGGAATGTGGCGGCTGATCGAACGGAAACGTTCCGCCGAGGCTCTCCGGGCCAGCGAAGAGATGATGCGCTATATCGTCCGTCACGATCCCAACGCCATCGCCGTGCTCGACCGCGACATGCGATATATCGCGGTTAGTGAACGCTTTCTGCGCGACTACGAGGTGAAGGAGGAGGACATACTCGGCAAGGGACACTACGAGGTGTTCCCGGAAATGCCGGGACGGTGGAAGCAAGTGCACCTCCGGTGTCTGTCCGGCGCGGTGGAACACAGTGACGACGACTCGTTTGTGCGTCCCGACGGTTCCATCACGTACAACCGGTGGGAATGCCGGCCGTGGTATCGCGCCGATGGGGAGATCGGCGGGATTATCATGTACACCGAGGTTACAACCGAACGCAAGCTGGTCGAACTGGCCCTGCGGGAGAGCGAGGAGCGCTATCGCAGCATGTTCATGAGCGATCTCACCGCCGATTATCTGGCCGGGCTGGACGGCGTTATCGTGATGTGCAACTGCGCATATGCCGAGGCCTTCGGCTTCCAGCGGTTCGAGGACGCCGTGGGGACCAGTGTGGCGGAGCGATATTTCGAACCCTCCGACTGGGCCGCCTGTGTGGAACGGGTCCGGACCGAGCGGGTTATCCGCCGAATCGAGAACTGGCGGAAGCGGCTCGACGGGGTGGAGATGTTCGCGGTCGAAAACATGGAGGGAGTGTTCGGACCGGACGGCGCACTCCGGGAAATCCGGGGCTTCATCTACGACGACACCGAACGCAAGCGGGCCGAGGCGGAACTTCTTTTCGCCAATTTTTCCCTGGAGCGGTCAACGGAGATGGTATTCTGGATCAGCCGGGACGCCCGCATCATAAAGGTGAACGACGCCACCTGCCATGCGTTGGGGTATTCGCGGGAGGAACTGCTCACCATGCGGATTCCCGACTTCGACCCGAATTATACCCAGGAGTACTGGCCGGAAGCGTGGGAAGAGGTGAAAACCCTGCAGAGTCGCATCTTTGAAACCCTCCACCGCCGGAAGAACGGAG
>JAWLHT010000247.1:0-8385 GCA_041690195.1 Candidatus Latescibacterota bacterium | reverse complement strand
CTATCCTATAGAGGGGATGACCCGTTATCGGCTGTCGCGATGCTCCCTGTGGCTCGATTTCCCCCTCTCTCGGGAGAGAGGGGGAGTAAGGGGGTGAGTTACCGGCCAAAGCCTCCACTGGTTATCTTTTAGTACTCATGCGTTCCAGTAGTATTTCCTTGCGTTTACGACAATAGGACCGAAGAGTGAGTTAATTTTTCAGGGAATTGCGGAGACTCCGGTCTGCTCATCACTTTTTTCACACACCCTCTTTTCATCAATGCCGTACCACTCAGTATGGATAAACCGGAACAGCATCCGTCTCCCGTCACCGGGCGGGATGGACGACGATTTCCACGGGCAGGGTTGCCGCCAGCCCCTCTTCCGGGGCCACCAGGAAATTTTTCACCCGGTAGCCAAGTTTCCCGGTCAGGGATTTTGTCTGCTGCCCATTCCTGGAGCGGACCTGCACCGCTGTAGAGCCGTGGGCGGGAATTGTCAGCTGTGACGGCGCATCGATCATCTTTTCCAGTTCAGTTTCACCCGCATTCCGTTGCAGAACAACCGGAACATCCGTGGTATTGGAAAGCACGAACGCTGCCGATTTTCCGGAAGTCAGCTCGATACGCGGCGCCGATGCGGTCACAGCCTGATTGAATATCGGTTGGAGATAGCGGGCCTCGCCGATGAGGGTGTCTCCCGACCATACCGCCGTTCTCCGGGAAACCAGCGCGTCCCGTATTCCTTCCACCGTGCGTTCACGGGCGAAAACAAGGGTCATGGGACGATGTCCGCCTTCGAAAATGCTGTACTCATACGCGGTCAGATTGTGGATATCGGTGTTCCCCAGCATGGTCAGCTTCTTCTCGATACAGAAGCGGTGGGCGTTCGCATCGTAATGTCTGCCGTTCACTATTTCAATGCCGCCGAGCCAGCCGTTGCCGTAGATCGTGTCCTGTGCAGCGGTCCAGACGCTCCCCTCGCCCGACCGCCAGAAAGGCGGCATCGTCCAGGGATGATTCCAGAACAGGAACGCGCCCTGGCGTGCCGCTATCCGGTAACTTCCCAGCGTATCCAGGACCGCCTTCGAATTGTTTTCCCAGAAGGGAAACGCGGAGATATCGGTCAGAAAAATCGCGTTGTGGTGGCCGTAGGGTTCATGACGGCTGATTTCCAGGCCGGGGATGAGCAGGATACCGGCCGCATCGGCGGCGGATTTGGCGATCTCATGCGGGCGATGAAAGCTGACCGGGATATCGGGACGGTGCGGAGCGTAATCATCGTGATCGCTGATGGCGATGGCATCGAGCCCTTCATGCGCCGCCTCCTGCACCCGTACGGTCGGCCACACAATACCGTCCGAGAACACCGTGTGTATGTGGAAATCACATTTCAGCGTGAGATACCCGGGGATATTGGGGATGTCAATGGACCGGCGGGCGCCTGTCTGCGCAAACGCGGGACCCGATGCAGTCAGCAGCAACGCACACAGCAGCGCACCGGCTTTCAGCAGTGACCGGTAGAGAGCCAAACGCATGTCTTTTCCTCCGTGAGAATGGTTTTGCTGGTTGATTATTTTGCGACGGACCGCTCGTTCCGTCAATTGCCTGTGTATTCACGTTCGAAGTGCAGGGATGCAGGGACGAGTTGAAGCGAATTGATTGAAGATAGCATGTGGTGACTGGAAGGCAAGGAATTTCCGGGAAATACCGGAGAGATTTGCGGGATGAAGCGGTGTTGTAACTTCTTCTGTGGAGAATAACGTGCATGCGGATCGAGCCTGCGGATGCACTTTGATACACCCGCAGGCTCGATGAAAGAGCGCGGTTCTCCCCGTATCCCGTAACATGGTCTCACGCGCCTGAGAACGGACCGTTTTATCGGGAGAACGCGACCCGCGAAACTATTTTCTCCGCCCGGGACCGTACGCACCGTCTCTCTCCCGGGAACGATTGTTTCCCCGGGGAGAATCGTGGGAGTAATCACGTCCGCGGCTATACTCTTTCCCCCGCTTTCCCGCCCTGGAGTCACGGCTGTCCCGGTGGTATCCCTTTCCCCGGCTCCTGTCACTGGAACCGCACGATCCCCGGCCGTTCCATCTGCTCCAACCATCAGAACGATGCCGGCCGGAATGCGGACGATATCCCGGAAGTCTTTCCCAGCATCTCTTGGCGGGGGCCACCCGGTACACATGTACGGGTCTGGTCACCACCACGGGATGCGACGGATAGTACCGGTAAGCCGGATTCGCACAAAAGGAATCATGGCGTCCTGCTCCAATTCTCACCAGCGAGGGACCGTGACCTGATCCCCTGACCACCGTGACCCGGGAATGCGGGGCGGCGATTTTCACCGAAACATGCGTGTCCCCCGCGGCCCGCCCGGATGACAAAAGCGGGAACATGGCCGCTCCCGCCAGAACCATCCGGGTGAAAGTACGCGCCAGTGGAATGCAGTTTTTTCCGGACATACGAAACTCCTTTCGGAAAAGAATACTCCGAATGAGCGATAAAGGGTTGCGGAATAATCGCTCACGAGTGACTCTACCGAAATTTGTCCGGAAAAACATCTCTGGAGGTTTCACCTGAAAAAAACCGGATGACTTGAGGCAGCGGCCGCCCCTGCCCCGCAATTGCTTCAATTGTCCAGGACCTCGCGGACCTTTTTGGAAAAGGCTTGCATGGAAAACGGTTTCTGGATGAAATGAATGCCCGGGTCAAGCACCCCGTGATGTACGATCGAATTATCCGTATACCCGGACATGTAGAGAACCTTGATGTCCGGATAGAGACTTTTCAGACGGTCCGCCAGCTCCCGCCCTCCCATGAGCGGCATGACCACATCCGTGATGAGCAGCTCGATGCGCTCTCCGGAACTCTGCGCCATGGACAGCCCCTCTTCTCCGTTTACCGCCTCAATAACGCTATATCCCGCCTGCAAAAGGAATTTGGCCGCAATTTTTCTGATCGTGGCCTCGTCCTCAACCAACAGGACACGTTCCGATCCCCGGTCAATAACGGGACCTTTCTCATGACCGGTATGCTTTCCGAAATCTCCCGTATATACCGGCAGATAAACCTTAACCGATGTGCCCCTGCCCGGTTCGCTGTATATGCTGATCCCGCCGTTGTTCTGCTTGACAATGCCGTAGCAGGTGGAAAGCCCCAGTCCGGTTCCGCTTTCCTGGGGCTTGGTGGTGAAAAACGGCTCGAAAACATGGGAAAGCGTGTCCCCGTCCATGCCGATTCCCGTGTCAGAAACCGAAAACATCACATAGTCCCCCGGATTGATGTACCGGTGAACCCGGCAATACTCCTCATCCAGAGTAACGTTGCGTGTTTCAACCGTCAGCCTGCCCCCATTCGGCATGGCGTCACGGGCATTTACCACCAGGTTGGTCAAAACCTGTTCAACCTGCCCCGGATCAATGAAAACAGGCTTCAGGGTTTCATCGGGAACGGTCACGAGTTTGACATCCTCCCCGATAAGCCTCCGGAGCATTTTATCCATTTCCAGCAGGGTGGTGTTCAGATTCACTGCCCTGGGCTCTATAATCTGCTTCCGGGAGAACGCCAGGAGCTGGCGAGTCAGCGCCGCCGCCCGGTCGCCCGCTTTTTTTATTTCGGTGAATGCCTCATGGAACGGGTCGGTTTCCGGCATGGACAGCAGGGGAATTTCGGCATTGGCGTTGATTACGGTGAGAATATTGTTGAAGTCATGGGCCACTCCGCCGGCGAGACGTCCCACCGTCTCCATCTTCTGCGCCTGCAGGAGTTGCTGCTCCAGCACTCTGCGCTCCGTAACATCCCGAATAAGGCCGACTGTTCCGGATTCGGGGCCGAATCGCGACCTGGTCCCGTTCAACTCGCCATAGAATATGGTCCCGTCTTTCCGCTTCATCCGCAACTGAACGTTCGCGCTCGAACCGTCATTCACCGTGGCCAGGAACGCCGAAACCGCTTTCCCTTCTTCCATCTGATCCAGGTACTCGGTGAAATGCCGCCCCTGCATCTCTTCGGGAGGATATCCGAACATTTTCTCCGATGAGGGCGAGACGTAGGTGATCACACCTTTGGCATCAGTAAGGAATATCATGTCCGTCATCTGCTCCGCAATGGAACGGAACTTTTCCTCGCTCTGACGCAGCGCTTCCTCCGCGTTTTTACGGTCGGTTATGTCCTGTATCGTACCGATAACGATATTCAGTTCCCGGTCATACTCGGCCATCGAGTGAATATGCCGGAGCGCACCGTCGTTCTGGCGTCTGATGCGGAACTCGAGGTCATACGGTGTTCCCGACCGGACAAGATCCCGGAGCGCCGTATCCAGCGCATCACGGTATTCCGGAAGCGGAATGGGCTGCACATCCTCGATGAGCAGATCGCGGTCATCAACGCCGTATATCCGGCGGGACTCTGCCGAAACGTACACCTTCCGGGAAGCCATATCGAACCGCCATGAGCCTACATGGGCTATTTTCTGCGCCCGGCGGAGATTCGCCTCGCTATCCCTCAGCGCGGTAACGGCGCTCTTGTGTTGTGTGACATCATGGCTCACACCAACGATGCGATGCACATTCCCCCCGGCATCCTTCATGGGGATGAGCGTGGTGAAGAAACTCATTTTGCCCGAGCGCAGCTCAAGCTCCTCATCATAGGAAATGGCATCACCTTTTTCAACACACTCACGGTAACGGACGGTTACGAGTTCAGCGAGGTCATGGCCGACGACTTCTTCCACATACTTGCCCAGCAAATCTTTCGATTCCAGACCGATGAACCTTTCCTCCGCCGGATTGAAACCCAGATAACAAAAGCGCGGACCCGGCTCCACCCCGATAATGAAAATGCCGTCATGGGTATTGGCGAATACCTCCCGGTACCGCTCTTCACTTTCCCGGAGCGCTTCCTCCGCTCTCCATCGTTCGGTTATATCGTGGTAATTGACCAGCACACCGTTGATTATCGGGTCATGCAGGAGATTGGCCGCGGTCAGTTCTATCAGACGATAGCTCCCATCCCTGCATCTGTATCGATACTCGACCGTTGTAACGCTCCTTTCCCCGGCAACCAGGGAACGGAATTCATTCCATATGCGCTTCATATCATCAGGATGGGCCGTATCACAACCGTTGAGGCCGATCAGTTCTTCCGGCCGCCAGCCGAACAGCTTCTCGATATTGGGGCTTTTGTATGTAATCGTTCCTTTGCGGTCGATGATGGCAATGACATCGGAAATGTTGGCGATCATGGCCTTGTGGGTTGCTTCACTCTCCTTCAGGATCTCTTCCGATTTCTTGCGTATCTGGATCTCCCTTTCGAGTTCCTGTGTGTAGTTTTCAAGCTTTTTCAGATCTTCGAGCCGCGTGAACCCTTCGGAAAGTATGTCCGCCATCTTTTGCAGCAAAGAAATGTCCGATTCGGAAAACGCTTCGGCCCGTGTGCTGTTGACCGCCAGTGTACCATAGGAGAAGGGTATGTCAATTACGGAAAGAACAGCAGCCCCGAAGCTGGCAGCAAGGATCTGCTTCTCGTTCAAATCATCCGCGACATCAAGGTTTTTCCGGTAAGACACACTCCCGGATTTCCATATTTCATATATGTTTTTTCTCCCGGCGACTCCGGTGATATCTTCAAAACTTCCGTCCTCTTGAATCTGAAAGACCCTGACATCATCTCGGTCCGCCTCCGTTTCCTGCAGATAGTTTATGCCAAGGGCATGGAATTCCACCCGCAGCCGTTTGAGGCTTTGGTAAACAGCCACGGTAAGGGCCCGAAAATCATTCGAGCTTTTCATGGTCCAGAGCGTTTCCCGGACTTTGCCCAATTCCCCGGCAATTTCTTCCGATCGTTTGCGCCCGGTAATATCCTGGATGATTCCCACCGCCTCCGCGGGCCGGCCCTCCGGGCCAGGATCGATGCGGCAAATCTCCCGCACCCACCTGGTTTGCCCTGTTTCCGGAAGAAGACGATACTCGATATCGTACGGATCTCCCTCCAGGGCCGCATTCCAATGGTTCCCGACAACACGGCGGTCGCCGGGATGAACACAGCCCATAAGCGAGTCCCGTGTCACCGTTGTGCCGTCCGGAATGCCGAGAATACAGCAGCTTTCCTCTGAGAGCCGGATCGTTCCGCTCTTGAAATTCTGACGCCAGCTTCCGATATTCGCCACCGCCTGGGCGCGGTTGAGGTCTTCCGTTCTTTCTTCCAGGGCCGTTTCCGTAAGCTTCCGGTCAGTAACATCATGGATTATGGAGTACACCAGGTCCCGGCCATGTACCGTTATCGGGCCGCTGTATACTTCAACATCCCGTATTGTTCCATCGGCACGACGGTGCTGAAACAGGAAACTCTTGTGCGCTTCGGCCTTTGCGGAAGCCATGTCCGTCTGAACCCGGTCTGCATTCAGAATATTGATATCCGATATCTTCATGTTGGTCAGTTGATCATACGACCAGCCGTAATACCTGCACGCGGCGGGATTGGCATCGACTATTTCCCCGGCGTCGGGAACAATGACCAGCATGGGGGTATGATTGTTGTGGAAAAGCCGTCTGTACCGTTCCTCGCTTTCCCGTAACGCCCGGTCGGTTCTGATGTGTTCTTCCTGGTCCAGGAAAATGAAGCATCCCACCATGGTTACAACGGGATAGACCAGGAGTACGGGGAGCGCGATTTGACTGGCTACGGCGGGGCCCACGCCGCCGGGAAGCATGAACGTAAGCATGACCATGATCATATGGACGAGCATCCCGAATCCCCACAGGACGGAAACCCGTACGACACCGGGATGTTTCTGACGCAGATAGTAGAGGATCGTGCCCAGAAAGGAAGCTTCGAATATTACGGCCAGCCCCATCCAGACGCCGTCGCCTCCGATCCAGAGCCGGAATGCGCCGCTGATTACCGCGGCGGTGGCGGCAACCACCGGACCGGCAACCACTCCCGCGGTGCTCAGGATAATGGACCTGCCGTCGAAAATGATTCCGGTCATCAGCTTGACCGGAGTCATCATCCCAACGACCGTAATTCCTCCGAACAGGAGACCCGACAGGATCTTATACTGCATGGAGCGCTGACCTATGCGCCTGAAAATGAAGCTGTGCACTATGCTCAACGCTATAAGCAGAGCAAGATTCTGGATCAGATTAAGCGTCACCATGTGCCGAGCCTCTTTTCACTTGTTTCGATACCGGAGAGCGAGAATCAAACCCCTTCCCGGCGCCTTCGGTAGCGGAAAACATGCGATCAAACGAAAATGCGCCATACCGAACGTATGGACAAAGTGAGTGAGCAGCGAAAGCACAATCGAGTTCATCCCTCGACTCTCCCCGCAAAAGACCGGGGCTTCCAAGACCGCATCGCAGGTTGGGGGGATGGGGGGTGAATCGTCTGCCCGCATCGAGTTGTCTCGAAACAGCCGGGGCGGGGCAGTCCGGAAACCGCCGCGCCTCGGAACACCCTACCAGCCCGGCCCGATACCAGAAATATGCTTATAGCGCCTTGCGCATGAGCTTGATAGAGGGAAAAACCGTGAAGCCAGCGGCTTTTCAGCCGCACAGGCGGCAGACGAGGAACCAAGCACATGCGAAAAGCAGTTTTTTCAGGGAAGAGGTACATTCATTATATACGGAAGGTATGCCAGTCTTACAAGCGTTTCCATGTGGTTCGTCCTCCAACAACGTGGTTCATTGGGCGTGGGGAGGAAGTTCATTCCTCCCCACGCCGCGGGTTACTTTCAATACTTCCCGAATTCCTCATCATCGAGGGCGATGATTTCGGAGGGACTCACCGTGACCGGCGCACCCTTCCGGACTTTCCCGCTCCCCCGGGGGGCTGCGGGCAGGTTCCGGCGCGTTCCCCCGTTGCCGCCGGGGAGGGCGGGCTGCTCCGGACGTCCCGGAATCCGCTTCATCCGCCCGTCACCGGCCAGGGTGAACCGGGTGATCATCTGCCGGAGTTGCACCGCCTGGCCCGAGAGTTCCTCCGCCGCGCTGGCGCTCTCCTCGGCGTTGGCCGTATTGGACTGGGTCACCTGGTCCACCTGGCCCAATCCCTGGTTCACCTGGTTGATCCCCTGCGCCTGCTCGTTGGACGAACTGGCGATCTCGCCCACCAGATCGGTCACCTTGGTGGCGCCGCCCACGATCTCGGTGAGCGCTTTCGCTGTCTCGTTGGCGATCCCCGTCCCGTTGTCCACCTTCTTGATGGAGGTCTCGATCAGCTCCGTGGTCTCCCGCGCCGCCTTCGCGCTCCGCTGCGCCAGGTTCCGCACCTCATCCGCCACCACCGCGAACCCCTTCCCGTGCACCCCGGCCCGCGCCGCCTCCACCGCCGCGTTCAGCGCCAGAAGGTTGGTCTGGAAGGCAATCTCGTCAATGACCTTGATGATCTTGGAGATCTG
>JAWLHT010000246.1:0-8428 GCA_041690195.1 Candidatus Latescibacterota bacterium | reverse complement strand
ATTGAATCGGTCCCAGAGTTCGGTCTCGGTGATGGTCTCTTCCGGAAATTCGTCGCGGGCCAGTTCGTAGCCCCAATCCCGGAACGCGCCCTCGGTGTACTTCATGATGTTGCCTTTGTGGACGAGGGTGACCGAGGAGCGATTCTGGTCGATGGCGTACTGGATTGCCTTGCGCACCAGGCGCTTGGTTCCGGTGGCGCTGATGGGTTTGATCCCGATGCCGGAATCGGGGCGGATTCTGACCCCCAGTTCGTCCCGGAGGTAATTCATGACCTTGATCGCCTCGGCCGAGCCCCGGGGCCACTCGATTCCGGCGTAGACGTCCTCGGTGTTCTCCCGGAAAATCACCACGTCCACCTTCTCCGGCTCTTTCACCGGCGAGGGCGTCCCCTGGAAATATCGCACCGGCCGCACGCAGGCGTAGAGGTCCAGCCGCTGGCGGAGGGTGACGTTCAGGCTGCGGATACCGCCGCCCACCGGCGTGGTGAGCGGGCCCTTGATAGCCACGATGTAATGCTCGATGGCCGCGAGCGTCTCTTCCGGGAGCCACTCGTTCGTGGCATCGAACGCCTTCTGTCCGGCCAGCACCTCCATCCAGGCGATCTTCCGGGAGCCGTTGTAGGCCTTCTCCACCGCGTCATCCATAACCGTCCGGGAGGCCTGCCAGATATCGGGACCGATGCCGTCGCCTTCTATGAAGGGAATGATGGGGTTGTCGGGGATGTTCAGGGTTACGCCGTGCACGGTGATCCGCTCGCCCTGGGGTATCTGGGAATACTTGAATTCCACGGTTGCTCCTTTCGGGTGAAAAAATGGCGCTTATACTTTCAGGTATCGCTCAATACCGGAAATGATGGTTTTCGCGTTTTCGATGCTTTCCCGCGCGGTCTGCTCGTCAATCCAAGAGTCGAAATCGTAATCGCCGGTCTGGCGATCATTGAACATTGTCTTTATCATTTTTGTGAATGATGGTGGAAATATGCCGGTTTTGACATATTCCCGGTTGAATGCTCCGATAACTTGGGCGTGGCTTGAAAAAGAAAGACCTTTGACATAGAGAGCGGCTGATATGGCATGAAAAACCGCGTAATAGGAGCGGGATACGGCATCATCGAATTTTCCATTTTCCAGCATCAGTCTTGCGGCTTCAACCTTATCCCGCGATTTCGCGAGCAATTGCAGGACGGTCGTCTGATTGCCTTCGCTCACAGCCTGACCCCCTCCCTGCCGATATTCATGCCCAAGGGAGACTTCTTTTTTCTTTCCCACTCGTCGGCTTCGTACACTATGCTTCCCACCAAACAATCATAGACATCAAGAATACCGACTTCAATTCCACTCACGATTTCACGGAGGGCCTTATCTCTCTTGTCAACGACAAGGAGCATATCGTAATCGGACCACTCCTTGTTGTCACCCCGGGCGCGGGAGCCGAAGAGAATAATGTCCCGGACGCGCGGTCCGAGGGCGGCGCGCACCTTGCGGGAATACTCTCGGGCAATCGGGTCGGGCTGCATGGGAAACCTCGCCGTAAAAATGATGCATGCTCCGTATTCGGACGACAATGTCGCGTGCCATGCCGAAACCGGCGGGAAAACGCGGAAAGGCAGATTCTGAATCTCCCCCGGTCACTCCGGGATGCTCACACCCACCCTTGCCGCCACCTTCCGGATGTAGGCGTCCGCTTCGGGGAACTGGTCTTCCGGGATATGCTCGGGGTGGATAGAGCGGGGCCACTTCATGCGGCTCATCCGGACCAGGTAGGTCTCGTAGTCCAGAACGCCCCGTCCCGGACACACCTCCTGCACCTGCACCGTTTGCTTGTCCGGCCAGACGTAGGAATCCTTGGCGTGGCAGCCGTATATCTTCTCCCCGAGCAGGTCGAAGCACTCCTCGATGAGTTCGGTGGTGTGGAAGTAGCGCTCGAAGGACACCATGTTCACCGGGTCGAGATTGACCGCGCACCGCTCGTCGCCCACATCCTCCATCAGCCGGAGATGGGCTTTGGGGCTGTCTAGGTTGGTGGTGACCTGGGCTTCCATGCCGAGTACGACCCGGCTGCCCGAGGTGTCCCGAAGCACCTGTTTCACCCCGGAAACCAGCAGCCGCCAGGTCGGGAGCGTCCAGTTGTCCGGGTGGGGGTTGATGCCGTAGGGATGTGGATCGCGGCTCCCGGAGATGGTGCCGACCATGGGGCAGTCTAATTTTTCGGCGGTCTCGATGCACACCGCGAGCCGTTTCAGGAACCGCTCCCGGGTTGCCGTATCCGGGTGGAGCATATTGACATAGCCGCCGAACTCGAAGATGGAGATTCCGAATTCCTTCAGCGCGTCCCGGAGCACCGGGATGTCGGCTTCGGGCAGCCCCTCGGAGCCGCCCCAATAGGAAGGATAGAGGAACGCTGCGGTGTGCCCGGTCTCCCGTACCCGCCGGATCATTTCGCGAATGGTTCCGGTTTTCGGCTTGCGGAGAATGGCGCTGAGCAGGACGGGCGTTTTTCCCGGAGCGAGGTCCTTTTTGCGGTTACGGTCGGGGCCGGGACCCCAGAACTCGCTGCGTCCGATTTCGTTCGCTGATCCGGCGGCATCGGCGGCACGGGCGGACCGCAGCGCAAATCCCGAAGCGGCGGCGCCCGTCAGAGCGAGCGCCCTGCGACGCGACAGCGGTGTTCTCATGTCGGCTTTCTCCTCTTGACTGAGTTTTGTCGGGCGTTATCCGTCGCCGGGGCGCGCGGGCAATTCCGTTAAGACACAAGTAATGACAGCAACAGACACGCCTCTGCCGCTTCCCCTGCTTCTCGGTTGGTGTTACCCGCCGGTCAGGGTTTCGACCGCGTACACCCGGGTGCGGCAGGTGACAAAGAGCGTTTTCCCGTCGGCGCCGCCGAAGGTGCAGTTCGATGGCTGGTCATGAAACCGGACCAACCCCAGGGATGCGCCGCTTTTTGAAAACACGTGCAAACCGAACCGGCTGGTGACGTACAGGTTGCCCGTGCGGTCGCAGGCCATGCCGTCCGCGGAACTGCTCTTTGCGTTTCGTTCATCGCCACCGGCGTCAGGCGGCGCGTTCAGTTCGGCGAATGCCCGTTTGTTGCCGAGCCCGCCGTCCGCCCTGACATCGTATGCCCAGACCGTAAACGACCCCGAGTCGGTCAGGTAAAACACCCGCCCGTCCGGGCTCAGGCAGCACCCGTTGGGGAAGGAGTACTCATTTTTCTCCGACACCATGACCGTTTCTCCGGAAGACTTGCGGTAGATAACGGCGGTGTTCTTCTCCGCATTTTTCCCAAAAAACGGCGACAGGGTGACATACAGCCCGCCCCGTGAGTCCGCGGCGATGTCGTTCGGGTTGCCGAACAGCTTCGCGTCGTTCACACGGTCGACCAGTGTCCCGAGTATCACTCCTTCGGGGCTCATTTCGACGACGGTCGTGCTTTCCACATAGCAGACCGCGAGGTTGCCGTTCCCGAGGGGGGCGGTGCCGCAGGTCCAGCCCTGACGGTTGATCAGCGACCACGACCCGTCCGGTCGGAGCGCGTGCAGCCCGCCCGGCTGGTCCGAGAAAAAGAGGACGCCGCCGGACCAGGAGGGCCCCTCGGTCATGCGGAGCGGATGTCCGTCCCGCTCGCTGTCGACGACGACGTTCACCTCCGGCTCGGTCGGGAAAATCCGGCGGAACCCGTCGCGGTACGGCATGAACTTCACCGCGTCATCACTGTACGCGGAGGATGCCGAGAGCAGCAGTAAACAGAGCACAATAAAGAGTCGTGCGCGCCGTGTTTCCGTCACCGTCTGAAACCTTTCCTTTTCATCCTTAGAACACCGGCCCGGAATGCCATGATGCGGAAACCGGCGCATACCGGACGCCCGAAATCAGCGGAAGGGGAGCCGTCCAAGCGGCTCTCCCTCCGGGAGATATCATCCGCTCACCCGAGCTGGAAATCCCCGTGCTTTTTGATGTGGGCCACGAGACCGCCATCGTCGAGGATGGTCCGCATGGCCGCGGGAAGCGGCGGGAAGGTGAGGGTGAATCCCTTGGTGAGGTTCTTCACCGTTCCCGCGGCAAGGTCCACTTCCAGCTTGTCCCCGGCGGAGATGTCCGAGGTGTCGCACTGGATGGCGGGAAGCCCCACGTTGATGGCGTTGCGGAAGAAAATCCGGGCGAAGGACTTGGCGATCACCGCCGAGACCCCGGCCAGTTTGATGATGGTCGGGGCGTGCTCGCGGGAGCTGCCCAGGCCGAAATTGCTCCCGCCGACTACGAAGTCGCCGGGCTGGACTTTGGAGGCGAACTCCGGGTCCGCGTCCTCCAGGACGTGCTTGGCCAGTTCCGGGAGGTTGGAACGGAGATGGAAGAGCCGCCCGGGAGCGACCAGGTCGGTGGAAATGTTGTCGCCGAACACCCATGCGTTTCCGGTCATCATATCACATCACCTCCCGCGGGTCGGCGATTTCGCCCGCAATGGCGCTCGCGGCGCAGGTCGCCGGGCTGGCCAGATAAATGAATCCCTCGGGGTTTCCCATGCGGCCCTTGAAGTTGCGGTTCATCGTGGCGAGACACTTCTCGCCGTCGCCGAGGATGCCCTGGTGCACGCCGACGCACGGTCCGCAGCCGGGGGTGTTGATGGACGCGCCGAAGTCGTTGAAGATGGTCAGCAGCCCTTCCTCGATGGCCTGGCCGTAAATCTTGCGCGAGGCCGGAACGATGAGCACGCGGGTGTCGGGATGGCGTTTTTTGCCCTTCATGATGGCGGCGGCGACCCGCAGGTCCTCCAGGCGGCCGTTGGTGCAGGTCCCGATGAAGACCTGGTCCATCTTTTCGCCTTTGGCCTGGTCGATGGTGCGGACATTGTCCACGGTGTGTGGAAAGGCGATCATGGGAACGAGCGTGGAGGCGTCGATGTCGATCACCCGGGCGTACTCGGCGTCCGGGTCCGGAGCGATGGCGCGCCAGTCGGCGGCGCGGCCCTGGGACTCCAGGAAGCGGCGGGTTTCCTCGTCGGAGGCGATGAGCCCGGTCTTGGCCCCGGCTTCCACCGCCATGTTGGAGAGCACCATGCGCTCGTACTGGGGCATGGCCTCGATGGCCGGGCCTCCGAACTCCAGGGCCATGTAGGTCGCGCCGTCGGCGGTGATCTGTCCGATGAGATACAGGATGAGATCCTTGGCGAACACGCCCTTTTGGAACGCGCCGGTGACATTCACCCGGATGGTCTCGGGAACCCGCATCCAGGTCTTGCCGAGAGCGATACCCACGCCGACATCGGTGGAGCCCATGCCGGTGGAGAAGGCCGCCATCGCGCCGCCGGTACAGGTGTGGGAATCCGCGCCGATGAGGACGTTGCCCGGCTTGAGCCAGCCTTCGCTGATCACCTGGTGGCAGACGCCGTCGCCGATATCCGAGAGGTGGGCCCCGGTCTTCTTCGCGAACCGGCGCAGGGTCATGTGGTCGTTGGAAAGCTCACGACGTGCGGAGGGAGCGGAATGGTCGATGAAGAGCACGGTGTTTTCCGGGTGCGCGGCCTTCTCCAGGCCGAGCTCGGCGAGCTTTTTCACCGCGAGCGGCCCGGTGCCGTCCTGGGTGAGGCAGACATCCACCTCCACAATGGCGAGTTCACCGGCGCGGACTTCCCGGCCGGCGTGCTCGCTGAGAATTTTCTCAGCAAGGGTCAATCCCATGAGGTCTCCTTAAAAATAATAAATACAAGCATCTCTCGCAGAGACGCGGAGAGAAAAGAGAGTGAAAACCGTACCGTTTGCTTTCAATAAATTACAAGTGCCGCCATGCCTCGTCCTCTTCGGAGAGAAGCCAGTCTTTCCGCAGGGAGGATTCGCCAGAGAACATTGGTTCCATGCGTTCGCGGGCTGATTTTATCTTGGGGAATTCAAGTCAAGTCCAGGACCTCATTCAATATTTGTTCAGGAGCGCTCCTGAACTTGTCGGCCAAATATTCTCTTTTGGTCGATCATGTCTACCTCTGTTCATCATTCATATCGTGCCCAAAAAGCCAAGAAGGAAGAACCCCGCAAAAGCACACCCAACCCCGTTGCATAGCGCGTAAAACATGTTCACAAGTGCCCCCGCGCAAAAGAATCTTCTTCTCATGCGGACACTTGGATAACATAATAAAAAAAACCCGTTTCCGCACCTTCATATTTTCCCATCGCACACCGCGCAACGAAGCCGGAGCGCAATCGTCGCCCGAATCTCCTTGCCCCGGAGAGCGGCGGAACGTACATTACCGCCCACACAACAGATACGCCGTTTCCGGGATGCCCCGGCTCCCGCGTTTCCAGGACCAACCCATGACTCATCCCGATGTCCGCCTCGTGCAGGTCACCCCCGACGCCGAACGGGTGGTCGCCGCCGCCGCGAGGCTCTGCTACGCCTCCGAAGCGGAGACCATCTTCGACCACGGTCCGGAGGAAACCGCAGCCTTTCTCGCCCGTCTCCGCCGCATGGGTCACCTGAGCCCCTTCGAGCATGCCTCCTACACATTTCTCATAGAGGGCGTCTCCCGGGCCATGACCCACCAGCTCGTGCGTCACCGCATCGCATCCTACTCTCAGCGGAGCCAGCGGTATGTCTCCGCGGAAACCTTCGAATACATCACCCCGCCCCGTCTGGAAGGAAAGACGGTCCTGACGGAAAGCGGTTCCCGCGATGCCGTGGAATACTACCGCGAGTTCATGGCCCACGCCGCCGAAGTCTACGCCAATCTCCGGGAAGCCCTTGGCGGCTCTGGGGAGTCGGCCAACGAGGATGCCCGGTATGTTCTCCCCAACGCGGCAGAGACCAAGATCATGGTCACCATGAACGCCCGGGAGCTCTTTCACCTCTTTGGCGAACGGCTCTGCATGCGGGCGCAGTGGGAGTTTCGCCGGACCGCCGAAGCGATGCTCTGTCTGGCCCGGGAAGCCACACCGCTCATCTTCCGGGGAGTGGGCCCGAAATGCGTTCAGCTCAACCGCTGCCCCGAGGGGAAAATGAGCTGCGGGAAGTTCGGGGAGATGAAGGAACGGTACGGGGGATAACCGCCGCGCCTGTTCCGTTTTAACATACGAATATCCCTTCCCGCGATTCCCCATTGACCTTCCCGTGCAGTTTATATATCCTGTAAAATGAACCACTTCGCACCTGATGAATTCTCATCCCCCATATCCGGAGAGCCGCCATGTTCACCATTATTGCCGAACGCATCAATATGACCCGCAAATCCATCCGCACCAAGGTCTGGGAGCGCGACGAGGCCTTTGTTCGCGGAGAGGCGATCCGCCAGGCCGAAGCCGGGGCCACCCACATCGACATCAACGCCGGGGGCGACCCCTCCAAGGAAGTGGACGACATGGTCTGGCTCACCGGTATCGTGGCCGACGCCGTAGACCTGCCGCTCTCCTTCGATTCGGCCAACGCCGACGCCCTCCGCGCCGGGCTGGAAATCTGCAATCGTCCCGGAACCATCATCAACTCCCTCACCATGGAAAAGGACCGGGTGGAGAGTGTTCTCCCGCTTGTGAAGGAATTCAATACCGGCATCATCTGCCTGACCATGGATGACTCCGGCATGCCCGAGGACCTGGAGGGACGGGTGCGGATTGCCGACGATATCGCCGGGTTGCTCCGCGGAAACGGCATCACCCTCGACCGCGCCTACTACGACCCGTTGGTGCGCCCCGCCTCCACCAATCCGGGGCAGGCCCGGTTTATCCTCGACGCCATC
Source organism: Candidatus Latescibacterota bacterium (assembly GCA_041690195.1). Lineage (GTDB taxonomy): Bacteria > Latescibacterota > Latescibacteria > Latescibacterales > Latescibacteraceae > JAWLHT01. The sequence continues at coordinate 708 of JAWLHT010000246.1, read as the reverse complement.
CGCGTTATCAAGGAAAAATATCCCGAAACCCATATCGCGCTCGGGCTTTCCAATGTTTCTTTCGGAATCCCCCGCCGCAACAACCTGAACAAGGCCTTCCTGGCCATGCTTGTGGCGGCGGGATGCGACGGCGCCATTGTCGACCCGACCGAACCGGACATGCTGGTCACGCTCTGCTCGGCGCAGGCCGTGCTCGGCATCGACGAGTACTGCATGAACTACCTTGGCGTAATGCGGGAAATGGGGCTGGCCTGACCGAACGGCGCCGTTCCGGCCCGGCGTGAAATGCGGCAATGTGAAAAGGGGATGCGCGGCTTGCGCATCCCCTTTTCACCGGTAACTCCGCGGTAAGCGCCTATCGGTGAATAAAAATGGCTTAAATAAAGGGGTGTCGGCTCAATTAAACCGATGCCCTGTGCGGAGTTTGGGGAAAGAGGTCTCCCCAACGGGAGGGGACCTCACCCCTTGATCCCATTGTCGTAAAGATAAGCAGATAGTAGTGAACGGTTGTTTTGTGATTCAGGTCTGAAAATTATAACTCACCCCTCGTTCCCCTCTCTCGCAAGAGAGGGGATGACTCGTTATCGGCCATCTCAGAGCTTCCTATGGCTCAATTCCCCCTCTCTCTGGAGAGGCGGGGTCCCCGGCCCTGTGGAACAGGGCTGGGGTGACAGAAGGGGGCCAGGGGGTGAGTTACCGACCAAAGTC
>JAWLHT010000245.1:0-8454 GCA_041690195.1 Candidatus Latescibacterota bacterium | reverse complement strand
CTCAGATTGTAAGTGCCTTGAGCCTATTGTTTGTTCGCAACTACAATATACTCAATAACTTACATCATTGCACCGCTTTTTTTATGCATAATCCGGGTTAGACAGCGCCTGTTTTTTATACCTTGCCTCAAGAGTAGACTATACGCAATTTCCTAACCGGAAACTGCTGACGTAAAAAGGTTTTTTTGGTTTCGCGGATGGGTGCGGGTAAATGGACAATGACGAGAGGTGCGGAAAAAGAAAGCGTCAGGAGCCAGGAAAATGAGCACAGAGGGTCGGAGGTTGTCAATTCCCGAGTGCGGTTCAGCCCAGCCTTTCCCCTGGACTTTGGGCGGTTTATTCCCCGTTCCCTCTTGTTTGCCCATGGAAAACCTCGGAGAGCCGCTTTTTTGAGGAGTTCGTATCCCGCCGGTCTTTTCGCAATACTTTCCGGGAGCATTGCTTCAGCCACTCCGGAATGAGACGCCCCCCTGCCGGCGGAGCGTTGACGCCCCCTCGCCGGCCAAACGGGGCTTGACCCTTTGGCGGCAATGTATTATCTTATATTTTTATTGCATTGTTGTGAAACGGAAGGGGATGTGCGGAGGCATGAAGCAAAACGGCGGTTCGGGTTTTTCGTTCGAAGTGGTCAAAACGTGCCCGGTGACCGGAGCGCGGGCGGGCGTGCTCCACACTCCGCATTCGGTGGTCGAAACGCCGGTTTTCATGCCGGTGGGAACACAGGCCACGGTGAAGACCATGTCCCAGCAGGAGCTGGAGGCCTTCGACGCGCGCATCATCCTCGCCAACACCTACCATCTCTACCTCCGGCCGGGAACGGACCTCCTCCGTGAAGCCGGCGGGCTGCACCGGTTCATGAACTGGAAGGGCTCTATCCTTACCGATTCCGGCGGCTTTCAGGTTTTCAGCCTGAACGATCTGCGCAAGATTACGGAGAACGGGGTGGAGTTCCGGTCCCACATTGACGGGACGAAGCATTTCTTCACCCCGGAGCGGGTGATGGAGATCGAGCACGACATCGGGGCGGACATCATCATGGCCTTCGACGAGTGCATTCCCTATCCGGCATCCCGCGAGTACGCCGCCAAATCCACCGCCATGACCGCCCGCTGGGCGGCCCGCTGCCGCGAGGCCCACGAGAAGCTGAACGACGGCTCCCGGGTGCTTTTCGGCATCTGCCAGGGAAGCGTGTTCCCGGATCTGCGGGAACGCTCGGCGCGGGAACTGGCGGAGATGGATTTCTGGGGGTATGCCATCGGTGGGCTGGCGGTCGGCGAGTCCAAGGAGCAGATGTTCGGGATGATCGAGATCGCCGCGCCCGTTCTTCCCGCGGAGAAGCCCCGCTACCTCATGGGGGTCGGCTATCCGGACGACATCGTGGAGGCGGTCACCCGGGGTGTGGACATGTTCGACTGCGTTCTGCCCACCCGCAACGCCCGGAACGGTACGGTGTTCACCCGGACCGGACGTCTGATTCTGAACAAGGCTTACCAGGCGCGGGAATTCGGCCCCATCGATCCGGAGTGCACCTGCCCGGTCTGCCGGAACTATTCCCGGGCCTACCTCCGTCACCTGTTCCAGGCCGGGGAAGTTCTGGCGCTTCGCCTGGCAACCCTGCACAGTATCTACTTTTATCTCGAAACCATGCGTGACCTGCGAGCGTCCATACTCCAGGGACGATTCCCACAGTGGCGCGACGATTTTCTGCGCCGTTACCGTAACGAGGAACCCCAGACATGAATTTCGAACTCGTATCAACCGCGTTCGCCCAGGGAACCGAAACAGCGCCCCGTGCGCCCATGTGGCCCATGTTCCTGGCCATTTTCGTCGTGTTCTACTTTTTCCTCATCCGTCCCCAGCAGAAACGGCAGAAGGAAACCCAGAGCATGCTGAACACCCTGACCAAGGGCGACCGGGTGGTCACCATCGGCGGCATTCACGGCACCATTGTCGCCATCAAGAAACAAGGGGAGAAGCCTGTCGGCGATGACATCGTGATACTGAAGGTATCCGATTCCACCCGTCTGGAAATGCTCCGCTCCAGTATCGCGCGGGTAATCTCCCGGGAAGGCGAACCATCCAAAGAAATAGCAGGTAAGGGGTAATGAAAGACAATACCGATTCTCTAAAGATGTTCTACTATGGCAGTTCCGTGCTGAAGAAGCAGACCGAGCCGGTTGAGGTGTTCGATGATGAACTGGCGGAATTTGTCGGCCGCATGGTGGACACCCTGTACGACGAGAACGGCCTCGGACTCGCGGCGCCCCAGGTGGGGGTTTCCCGCAGCATTGCGATTATCGACCTTTCGCTCGGCGAGGAAGTCGATAACATTCTGACCCTGGTGAACCCCGAGATTGTATCCTCCGAGGGAGAAACCGCCATGGAGGAAGGGTGCCTTTCCATCCCGGGCATATTCGAGGAAGTGGTCCGCCCGGAGCGGGTGAAAGTCCGCTTTCAGGACCCGAAGGGAAAAGAGTTCGAGATCGAGGCGGATGGTCTCCTGGCCCGGGTCATCCAACACGAGGTCGACCACCTCAACGGCGTTCTCTTCGTGGACCGTCTGGGAACAGTAAAGCGGACGCTCCTGGCTCGTGCGCTCCGCGAGATTGCCGAGGGAGAGAACGGAGGAAACTGAATGCGCATCGTGTTCATGGGGACTTCCGAATTCGCCGTGCCGAGCCTCAGGGCGCTCGCGGAGCGCCATGATGTAGCCGCGGTGGTGACCCGTCCCGACGCCCAGTGCGGAAGGGGGCGACGCCTCCAGTGTCCGCCGGTCGGGAGCTGCGGGGCGGACCTGGAAATTCCCGTGCTCACGCCGGAGAAGCTTTCCGCCCCGGAGTTTCTCCGGGAACTGCGCGGGTTCGATGCCGATTTGTTCTTTGTCGCGGCCTTCCGCATTCTTCCCCCCCCGGTGTTCACCATGCCGCCGAAGGGCACGGTCAATCTCCACGGTTCCATCCTGCCCGACTATCGGGGCGCGGCCCCCATCCAGTGGGCGGTCATCAACGGCGATACAGAGACCGGGGTCACCACGTTCTTCATCGAGGAGACGGTGGATACCGGCGACATCATCTTCACCGAGCGGACTCGTATCGATCCGGACGAAACCGCCGGGGAACTCCGTCTCCGTCTGAGCGAGATCGGCGCGGGCCTGGCGGTCCGCACGGTCGACGCCATAGAGGCCGGCGCCGCCCCGCGGACCGGTCAGCCCATGACCGGCGGCCGCCCCGCTCCCAAGCTGCACAAGTCCGACGGCCTCATCGACTGGTCCCTCGACGCCCGGATCGTCCACAACCGTATTCGGGGCATGAACCCCGACCCGGGCTCCTTCACGGACTGGTGCCGCGGCCCCCTCAAAATTCACCGCACCCGGGTCGAGGATGAGACTTCCATCGGCGAGCCCGGCATGGTGGCGGAAGCCTCGTCCTCCGGAGGATTCACGGTGTACTGCGGACGGGGCACGGTCCGGATTGTCGAACTGCAGCCGCCGGGGAAGCGTCCCATGGACAGCGCGTCCTTCGTGCGCGGCTACCGGCTCGAAGCGGGCGTGATGCTCCCCCGTCGCGAGGAGTGCGAAGAATGATTCGCGAGGGCACGCGGGATGACATTCCCCGGTGTGCGGAGATCATCGCCGACAGCCTGCTCTGGCGGACCTATAACCGCACCGTGGAAGACGCTGCTTCCGGAATCGAAAGCACGTTCATCCCCGGCTCGAGAATGCTCGTATACGAGGAGGACGGCGATACCCTCGGATTTGTCATTCTCTACGAGCGGGGGGTGTTCGGAGAGTACGGCTATATCCGTCTGATCGGGGTGGACTCCGCCTGTCGTGGAAAAGGCATCGGCGGTCTGCTCCTCGATGCCGCCGAGGAGTATCTCTTCACGCTCCGGCCCTGGGTCTTTCTCACCGTAACCGAGTTCAACACCGGCGCCCAGCGGTTCTACTACCGCCGGGGGTACGAAAAGATCGGCGAGATTCCCGATTACCGCCGCCCGGGCATCGCCGAACATATGCTCCTCAAACGGAAGGACCGCACACTCCCGGGAACTTCTCCGGCACAGTGAAGTTTAATGGTAGCGAAGGGTTGCATCCGGTCTGAAACGATCATCAGTCAGTGACGATATGGATTGGTAACGAGTTTTCATCCGACACCAGGAGGTGTTCATCATGCCGTTATTCTTTGGGGTTTTGGAAGGCTGGACGTTGCTCCTCCTTATTCCTGGCCTCATTCTCACGCTCTGGGCGCAGGCCAAGGTGCAATCGGCGTACAGCAAGTACAGCCGGGTGCGCTCCCGTTCCGGGGTTACCGGAGCCCAGGTTGCCCGAGACATCCTGAACCGGGCCGGACTTTCCCGGGTGACCGTGGAGCGGACCCCGGGCCAGCTCACCGACCATTACGACCCCCGGGCCGGGGCGCTCCGCCTCTCCGAGGGCGTGTACGACTCCCAGAGTATCGCCGCGCTCGGCATCGCCGCCCACGAAGCGGGCCATGCCATCCAGCACGGCGAAAAATACGGCGCCCTGGTGCTCCGCACCGCCATCGCCCCCGCCGCGGCCACCGGCTCCCAGCTCGGCATCTGGCTGTTCATGATCGGAATGCTGATCTCGGTGTTTTCCGGCGCCACGATAGGTTGGCTCCTTGATCTCGGAATCATTCTCTTTTCGGTGGCGGTTGCTTTCACCATAGTCACCCTTCCGGTGGAGTTCAATGCCTCCAACCGCGCTCTCGCCGTCCTGGAACGGGGCGGCTATCTGACCGCGGACGAAATCCCCGAAGCGAGGAAAGTGCTCCGGGCCGCCGGCTGGACCTATGTCGCCGCCGCCGCGACCGCGGTGCTCACCCTGCTCCGCCTGCTCATCCTGCGCAACATGCATCGGGACTGAGCGAATACATTGCTGGTTCTCAAAAGCCCTTCTCCCGCACAGCGGGAGAAGGGCTTTTTCGTAGAAGAGTTTCGGTCTCGTCCTCTCTGGAGAGCTTGTCGTTACCCAAGTTTTGGGGGCAGGGAGGCTGGGTTGTACGGAGAGCCGGGAAAATCGCCGGAATCAGCAAGAAAACGGGTCATTTTCGTGTGCATAGATTTCCCTCTCTCTCGGGAGGGAGTGGGAGTGGGACCCCCTTGCTCACATGATCGGAAATTTGTTGAATCCTCTATTAAAATATTACTTGTGATATAAGTTTGATATTTTTTATATTCCTCCCTATCCCCTTTGAAGCTCCCAAAAAATGACTGTCGTAAATGGAATTGATCCGAATCCGGGGCTTTTTGACCGGGAAAGACAGCGGCGTATCCTGCTGTCATAAACACCGTCGGATTACTCTTTTTTACGTCAACAGGTCTGTTTATCTTTTTTCCCTGAAAGGAACGTACAAATCATGCCGAGAATTGGGGTAGCAGTAATTCTGGTTATTTTCTCTGCCATTTGCATCACGTGCGGGGGAGGGGGGTCGCCGACCTCTCCAAACGACAGCGGAACAGATCCAAAAGCTTTCACGGTGACCGGCAGCATTCTCACCAGTGCGGACGCCGGTATACCAGATGTCTCCGTTACCCTTTCAGGTAATTCAGTAAACATGACCACAACATCCAACGCTGACGGCAAGTACACGTTTTCTGACATCGCAAGCGGATCGTATTCGATTACCCCCCAAAAAAACGGATATGTTTTCACGCCGGCATCTATACAGGCATCCGTAAGTGGCTCGGATGTAACAGTCTCAGCAGTAATTGGCGCGCAGAGCGGTGGCACTATCGACGAAAAAGATATTCAGGGGAGAATCGTCGATGCTACCGGCAAGGGAATTGAGTTTGTCCGGGTCTCACTGGAAAAGGATGGTGATAGTGAATTTTACCGGATAATCACGACGAACGAAAACGGCGAGTATTCCTTTGAAAGCATCGGTTCCGGCACGTTCACCGTTAAACCCCTTTCACCGCTCTTCGGTGACATGACTTTTTCTCCGGCCAGCATCACGGTGACATTCAGTGGAACCCCGCTAACAATAACTGATATTGTGGGATCGGAAACGGCGACTGAACCTACATATGCCGTCTCAGGAAAGGTGCTTGATGCCACGGGAACAGGTATTGCTTCAGCGGAACTAAGAATATACCTCTTGGGAGAAGACGACCTGATTAGCGTGGAACTTTCGGATTCTCAAGGGAACTACCGGTTCTCGGGATTATCCGCTGGCACGTATGAGATATATGTTTACAAAGAGAATGTCGGATTCACAAAGGAAAAGCTCACCATAACCATTTCCGGCGCCGATGCCGTCGCAGAGGAGTTCACCGTTTCCGGCGGCGGTACAACGACGCATCCTGTTTCCGGTAGAATTGCCGATGCACAGGGTAACGGCGCTTCCGGAGTTACCGTGTATCTTGTTCCCTTCACCGAAGATGGTCAGGGAAGTTCAACAATCGCAAGGACCGACAACAACGGTTTTTACTTTTTCAGCGGAATATCCGCCGGTGTTTATAAAATCCAACCACTCCCGTCTGGAGCCGATGTTTCGCCGGCCGCCTACCTGCAATACTATAACGGTTCCCAAGCCATAGGAGGGGATTTTGCACTTATCGCGGACAATACCGCGCAATCTTTAACCGTTTCGGGCACGATACGCGATCAGAACAACAATCCCATCAATACCGGCAGTGTTAAGCTGATGTTTCATGGCATCCGAATCAGCGAAGGCTTCCTGAATGATTCCGGCCAATACGTTATTCGAGATGTGTTCGATGCCGCTTATGAAGCGCTCCCGTCTCTGCAAAATTACAGTGCATTACCCGCTTCACGGAATGTCACTGTCAGCGGTTCGAGTGTTTCGGGTATCGATTTTACCGCAACGTCTACCCTCCCGACCTTTACTTTTTCCGGACGGCTGATCGATTCATTCGGTGACCCCCTCGTGGGAGCCACAATCACCGTCAAGGACCAGCAAAACAAAACGTATACGCTCACCACTGACGCCAAGGGGAAGTATTCCCTTTCGGGGCTCACCGACCAAGAGTATATTCTGACTCCAGCCATGAATAATTTCACGTTCGGTGTTTTTTCACGGACTGTCAAGTTCAACGGCGCAGACAAAACGGTCGTTGATTGGGCCGGCGTATCCTTACAGTATAATGCTTCACGAACAGGCATTATCGGATATGTGAAGGATAAAACGGGCACGGGAGTTTCCGGGGTTACGGTCACGCTTACCGATGTTCTCGGGTATAAAAAAACCAACGTTACCACGACGGAAGGCTCCTATTATTTTGATAATCTGGTGATTGGCCAGTATACAATCACCGTTGCAAAGGATGACCTGACATTCACACCCTCCGTGCAAACAATTCGTACGGAGAATGAACTGCTGAACGAGGCACCTGATTTTATCGCAAATATTGAAAGCCTCGCCGGGAAGGATATCCAGGGAAAAGTTGTCGATGCTACCGGCAAGGGAATTGAGTTTATCCGGGTCTCCCTGGAAAAGGATGGTGATAGTGAATTTTACCGGATAATCACGACGAACGAAAACGGCGAGTATTCCTTTGAAAACATCGGTTCCGGTACGTTTACCGTCAAACCCCTTTCACCGCTTTTTGAAGACTGGCTATTTTCTCCAGAGAGTCAGCGGGTGACCTTCGCCGGAACCCCCCTTACACTCCCAGATTTCGCCGCCAGCCCGAAACCCGAAGAGCAGAAATATGAAATTTCGGGCCTCGTGCTTACTTCGACTGGTGTCGGAATATCCGGTGCGGAGGTTTCCATTTTCAAGTCGGACGAATCCGGTATGCTCCAAGGGATTATTACCGATTCAACCGGTTCGTTTGTATTTGACAACCTCGATAACGGAACGTACACGATATATGTTTACATGGAGGGCAAGACGTTTGTCAGCACCGAGGTGGCAATTACTGTTAACGGTTCTGATGTAACGGCGCCTTCATTCGTTGAAGTGGCAAAATTGTCCGATTAGAGGCTATTGATACGAATTTTTTGAACAAGACGGTAAGAATTACTAATGGAGGGGCGGTTCGCGAACCGCCCCTCCGCTCATTCCGGGCCTTTCGTAACGGTTTCCCCTGATCCGTTTTTGGTTTATTGAAAAAACCGGGACGAAAACACCATTTTATGCTGACAATTTGTCGCAAACTCCATAAAGCATTACTCCCCTCGTATGCCATGCAACACCATCTGTATATACTGCAATGAGATGTGGCGCATGTGCAATGCATGGTACAAATATTGCAAAACTGATAGGTATAGCAATAGTGCACATCATTTGCTGAAACGCGGGTCCTTCGGGCAGAACACCCGGTAATTAATGGAGCTTGTCATTACCCAAGTTTTTAGGGCAGGGTGGCTGCGTAGTCCAGGCAGTCGAAAACCGTCGGAATCAGCATGAAAACGGGTCATTTTCGTGTACCGCGATTTCCCCCAACTCTCGGGAGAGGGGATAACTC
>JAWLHT010000244.1:0-8501 GCA_041690195.1 Candidatus Latescibacterota bacterium | reverse complement strand
TTGCCCTTTTCTCTTAAGTTTACGACAATGGGACCGAGGGGTGAGTTAGGTTTTCAAAAAACACCCGTTCACTACTATCTGCTTATGTTTACGACAATGCCCCTCGTTCCCCTTCTGTCACCCCAACCCTGGAATCCAGGGTTGGGGTCTCGTTCGGCTTTTCGAGGACAAGCTATTCCACCCTCCCGCCATTCCTTCTCACTCACGTTCTTCCGGACAGAAACAAAAAAACCTCCCCGGGGGTATTTTTCCCCGGAGAGGTTGGATGGGCGAAGCAGAATGTCAGAAGGGCAGCACGATCGTGCCGTTGATGGCCAGGATAGCCAGGGTTGCGGCGATGATCACCACGGCGAATATCCCCATGACCAGCAGTTTGGGAGTTTTCCTTTCCTCCTCGTCCATGATCTCACCCACACTTCGGGAGCGGACCGCGGGCGCGGGGTCCGGCGCGGCGTCATCGATTACCCGCATTGAAACTTTCACGGCGCCCGGTGTTTCGCCCGTTTCTGGAGGAGGCGGCGGTACCGGAGCCGCGGAAGCTTCCGGAACGGGAGCCGGTTCGCTGGCAGTCGGCTCCGACGGTGTCTCTTTGGGGCGTTCGCTCCCGACGGCGGATACTATTTTGTCGGGAGTGGGAACAGAGGGGCCTTCGGGGTGATACTTCCAGAAATCCTCATCCCGGACCGTGACCGCCTTTCCCTCGTATTTGGCGATAACCCGGTCCGGGTCGAGACCGACCTCCTGGGCGTATTCCCGCAGAAATGCGCGTATGAACGGCTCGGGCACCATCGTGAAATCACCTTCCTCGATCTTTTCCAGAAACGGCACCCGTATTTTGGTTTCGCGTGAAATATCTTCGAGCGAAACACCCTTCTCGACCCTGATGTCCTGCAGGTCCCTGTGTAGTGGTTTCATGAGCGAGACTCCGCGTTGGTTCCGAAATATCCGTATCTGCCGCCGGTGAACGTGTTCAGTGATTCCATCAGCCGAAAAAGGGGAAGCCCCATGACATTGAAATAGCACCCCCGGATTGCCGGAATGAGCACCGCGCCGTATCCCTGGATCCCATAGGCTCCGGCCTTGTCCAGCGGCTCACCGGTCGCGATGTACTGCCGGATGAGGGGAGCATCCATGGCGCGCATGGTCACATCGGTGGTCTCGTGTCCGGCGAACTCGCGCCCGTCCGAGACATCGAGAAGCGCAAAGCCCGTATACACGGTATGCGTGCGACCCTGGAGGCGCGAAATCATGAAAAACGCCTCTTCCCCGGAGGCGGGCTTCTCCATGATGTCGCCGTCGAGCACCACCACGGTGTCCGAGCCAATGACGATTCCCCCGGAAAGCCGGGAAGCCACTTCCCTCGCCTTCAGGAGAGAGAGCCGCGTCACGTGTTCCGATGGTGTTTCACCCGGCACGGAAACCTCTTCCACGTGGGAGGTGATGCACCGGAACGGATGTCCGAGCAGTTTCATGAGTTCCCGGCGGCGCGGCGAATGGGAAGCCAGGACAAGTTCGCTCACAACATGGTCCTCGTGTCTATGGGAATGGTCACCGGACCGTCATTGAGCAGGTCCACATGCATGTGGGCGCCGAACACGCCTCCCCGGACCGGGATCCCGCTCCGGGCCAGAAGTTCCATGAACTGCCGGTAAAACTCGTCCGCCTTTTCCGGAAGAGCGGCATCTCCGAAGTAGGGGCGCAGCCCCCTCCGCACGTCGCCGAACAGGGTGAACTGGCTCACCACCAGGATTTCACCCCCGATGTCGAGGATCGACCGGTTCATCCGGTCCTCCTCATCCGGGAATATCCGGAGGCCGGTACACTTCCGTGAAAGCAACTCCAGGTCGCGCTCGGTGTCTTCCCGGTGTACGCCGAGGAGGATGAGCATGCCGCGGCCTATGGAAGACACCACCGAACCGTCCACGGTGACACTGGCCCGGTCCACGCGCTGAACGAGTCCCATCATAGAATACGTATCTTTCCTTATGGATGCAATACAGAAAAATCAGGTGGGAAAGCGCGGATAAAGCGAGGGTTGTACCATCGGGCGCGGAGAAGCAATGGTCCGATTCTCCGCGGCATCACCGGAACGTCGCATCCGCCCGGACATTCGCCAAAAAAAAAGCAAAGGGCAGCCCGTCCCGTGAAGGACCATTCTGACTGCCCCATGCGAAAAGATGCCGCTACGAGATTATACTGCGTCTTTCAGTTTGCTGCCCGGTTTGAATTTCGGGACATTTGCCGCAGGAATCTCCATGGGTTCCTTCGTCACCGGGTTTCTCCCCTGACGGGCCGCACGTTTGGAAACAGAGAACGTGCCGAAACCGACGAGACTCACCTTGTCACCTTTCGCAAGAACCTTCCCGGCTTTCGCTTTCGGAATTTCCGCGTCCTGGGCTGCCTTTGCAACGAGCTCCTCTTTGGTCATCTACTCACCTCCTTTCATGATAGCGTGGAAAAACTACCGTTACAATAATTCGGAGGCGGTCCCCTGTCAAGCGAAAATTAGAGTAATCAATGAGTTCCGGCCGGGTTTCCCCCGTTTTTTTGGGCTTTTCCGGTTTTTCCCGGAAAAAAGGCGCGCTTCCGTCGTTCCCGGCGGTTCTGAATTCTCTGCCGTTTCCAGCGGAACCTCCCGATTCAAGGGAGACATAAGAGAAGACGGTGACCGGACTGAGTCAGCAGCGTGTACCCCGGTTTTTCCCCTTCGCGAGCAACGGGGATAAGGGGGCGACTCTATTGGGGATGGGCGGAGGGGGCCAAATCCCCGGGAAATATAACTCACCCCTCGTTCCCACTGTCGTAAACATAAGGAATAATCACTGACACGCATGAGTACAAGATAATCAGCAGAGGTGTTGGCCGGTAACTCACCCCCTGGCCCCCTCTCTCCAGAGAGAGGGGGAATTGAGCCATAGGAAGCACTGAGATAGCCGATAACGAGTCATCCCCTCTCTTGCGAGAGAGGGGCCTGTGCAGGATTTGCCTGCACAGGTGAAAGGGGATGACTCGATCCGGACCCTCTCGTTATTCCGGAACGACCAGTAAGGGCTTTTTTCCTTTGGGCTTTGGATACGGCGCTGTCTTTTTTCAGTATCCGATGCGGGAAGAGCCTCTGCGGCGTTCCAGTTTGACATCCGGAAGGTCCTTGATATTCACCCGGAAATAAAATCCTTCCTGGAGTCCGGAGGGAATCCAGTTCAGGCTGGCCTCGAAGCAGTGCAGGTCGCGCCGGACGGAAACCCGGTGCGAAACCAGATCCCGGTTCTCCACATCATAATAGAGGAAATAGTTTACCGAGAAGTTCGGTGATGGGGAAAAGGATATTTCCGGCTTGATGTCATGGGCGGTGACATACCTTCCCGTGCGGAGGTCCCGGCGCAGGCCATAGGTATGGGAAAGCCGCAGGTTGAACGGCAGCGCGGACGTTCCCGTTCCGATTCCTTCCGCTTCGTCTATTTCATCCCCGTTCAGGTCAAGGTCGTCCCGGCCCAGTTGGCTGTTATACGAGGGGCGGGAGGACGCGCTCAGGAACCGGAGGCTCTCCCTGCTGATACCCACATCCGTGGTGAAGGTGAGGCTTTCCAGCGTGGGACTGAGCGGATTGAACCGGTCCTCCGAATTATAGAAGGTGTGCGACGCGGACAACCGGGTGGAAATCATCCGGGAGGGACGGAAATCCAGCGTGGTCTGGAGCGGTGCGACCTTGCGGCGCTCCGCCTCGAAATTCACCCCGGAGGAGAAGTTCAGGGTGAAGAGATCGAACTTGTTCTCCTCCTCCCCCTTCTGTGTTTTGACCTGGAAAATGTTGCGGAGATTCAGGTTCAGGGCGTTCACCGTGGGGTTGTCCGCATCGTTGCGGTCGAACCGGACGAAGGCGTCCGGCGAATCGGCGAAATACTGGCGGCTCTTTCCGAAAGACCAGTTCACCGTGGGGGCGAGCACGTGACGGATGCCCCGTACGTTCCCGATGTTCGGCAAAAAGGTGCCGTACACCGTAGTCCCGAGCCCGAGGCCGAAAGTGAGGTTATCCCGGCGACGATACTTGATGCTGTCGGCGTCGCTGTTGGTTGCCACAAAGTTCTCGCTCAGGTTCAGGGATGGTTCGGCCACCAGCCAGCCCCGGAACTTGTTCGAACTGGAGAGGCTGGAGGAGAAGCCCAGGTTGCGGGAATACGTGTTTTCGCGAATCTGCGCCTGCTCCACCACGTCGTTGGTGTTGCGGAAATCCGTGTTCATGGAATAATAGATCGACTCGTACCAGGCGCGGTCCTCGGGGTCGCGCTCTTCCCCGTCACTCCGCACATATTTCCGCTGCACCGCTTTTTCGTCGTCACCACCAAACAGCAGCTTGCGCGGCATCCGGAAACTTACATTGGGTAGCGTTGTGGAAGAACGCTGGGTGTCCAGGTTTTTGTCATGGCTCAGGTTGAGGATTAGGCTGTTCCCGCTCTCCTTCCAGCGCTTGGTGACATTGAGGGAGGAGCGTACATTCCGGTTGAGCTGCTCGTATATATTGGACGAGTTGAACCGGGAGAACTCGCTCGACTGGAAATTGGCGTCGCCGGTGATCTGCAGGGTCGGCGAAACTGTCTGGGAATGGGACGCCCGGAGCAGCCATTCCCGTGAACCCTCGCGGGGGCGCTCTTCGAAGGAGGCATAGACGGAGCCGGTCATCTTGTACCGGACGTTGTAGTCCAGCCAGTTCTTCACAAGCCAGCCGTTGCGTTCGCGCAGGGTGGCGGCGGCACGGTAATCCCAGTACTCCGAGGCGGCGAAGTAGTACCCGAGATTGGAAAGATACCGGCCGTCCTGACGCGAAGATCCCCAGCGCGGGGTGAGAAACCCGGACTGACGCCCCTGGGAAATGGGGAAAACATAGAAGGGAAACCAGAATACCGGGATGTCGTGGACATAGGCGGTGATGGGCTTGATGATGAGCTTGTCATTTACAATGAGCTTCATCTGCTTGCCCGCGAAATAGTAGTGCGGCCTTCCCCCGGGCTCCGTTTCGCAGGTGGTGTAGGTGCCGTTGGAGATGTACAGGGTGTCCTCGGACACGCGCTTGACCGTGTCGAAGCCGATGAACCCGTTCTCGTATCTGGTCCGTCCCCCGACAATGAGCCCTTCGCCGGTGGCCAGGTTATACTCGATGGTGCGGCCGCGCAGTTCTTCACCGCCCTTGTCCACAAACACGGGAGTATCCACCAGGACCCCGGTTGAATCCCGGCGTCCTTCGGCGATCACATACTGGCTGTCCTGATAATAGACGATCCGGTGGCTTCGCAGGGTGTACCCGAGGTAGCGGACCACGGCGTTTCCGCGCATGACCGCCGTTTTTTCTTCCAGGTTGTAATCGATCTCCCGCGCGCTGTAATCGAGGGAGTCGGATACGGCAAGCCCCGGGAAGTCGGTTGGCGTGGAGGCCTGCACCTGGGCGCGCGCGGTTCCCGAACCACAAAGAAGGAGAAAAAACAAAAGGGCGACGGAGGATTTCATTAACTTCCCATGACATTCACAATGACGGTTCTGGTCCGGGGACCATCGAATTCGCAGAAAAAGATGCCCTGCCAGGTGCCAAGCACCAGCCGCCCTTCATGTACGGGAACGGTCACGGAGGAGCCGGTGAGCATGGCCTTGATGTGCGCAGCGGAGTTGCCCTCGGTGTGACGGTAGCCGTTCCGCCAGGGAGCCATCTTGTTCAGCGCCTCGAGTATGTCGGTCCGCACGTCGGGGTCCGCGTTTTCGTTTATGGTGAGCCCCGCGGTGGTGTGCAGGGTGTACACCTGGCAGATGCCGCTCCGGATTCCCGAAGAGAAAAGCATTCCCCGCACCCGCTCGGTGATATCGGTAAGCTCCGCCCTGGCCCGGGTGGAGAGCGTGAATGTCTGTATCATGACCGTCCCCTTACTGTGCTTTCGAGGTCGACGGTGAATCCTCTTCCTCGTCCAGTTCGTCCAGCTTGCGGAGCGCCTTTTCCCGGTACGGGGAATCGACTTCGCCGTTGATGATGCGGGCGTAGGACTCGGCCGCCGTTTTCCGGTCTCCGCGACGCAGTGAGATGTCACCGATTTTGAGAAGAGCCTCCGCTCTCGTTTCCGTGCTGTTCCCGATATCGGACCAGATATCGGAGTAGTACCGCAATGCCTGGTCCAGATCAACGTACTCATACACATCGGCGAGAAAAACCAGCATATCCGTCCGCCGCTTTCCCTTGGCGTACCGGAGCCCGTCCCGGGCGGTCTGAATGGAATCGGTGAGCCGCCCCATCAGGTAGTATACCCCGGCCAGGGAATAATGGACATCCCCGCGCCTGGGTGTCCCCGGGTAGTTCCGCAGAATGCGCTCGTAAGTCTTCGATGCATCCAGCCAGCGGTTCACATCGCGATAGGACCGTGCAATCCCCATAAGCGAGCGAACGGTGAGGTCCGGCGACGCGCCGATTGTCACCGCGCTGTCGTACCAGGCGATGGCATGGTCGTGATGCCCCAGGTCCTCGCTGATCATCCCGAGCTTCAGGTATGACGCCTGCACCCGGCCGGGGTTTCGCCGACGGCGTGTCATTTCGCTTAAAAATGCAATGGCCCGGTCTTCCCGTTCCATGGCCACATAGGTATCCGCGGCATAGAAGAGCGCGGAATCCGCCAGTGCGGCCCGGGGGTGGAGGGACAAAACGGCCTGATACTTTCCGACCGCCTGTTCCGGTTCGCCGGAGAGCCGGTAGAACCGGGCAAGATCGAGCAGCAGCCGGGGTACGAGACGGCTCGACGGATGCTTGGCTATGAAGTTCTCGGCGATATCCGTTTCGGTGGAGTATTCCCCTTTCCTGAAAGCAACCCTTTCCAGGAAAAAGAGCGCCTCATCATAGAGGGGAATGTCCGAATCGGAATTCTCGATAAAGTTCTGGAACGCATTTTCCGCCTCGGTGTACCGCCCCGCCTGGAAAAGGCTTTCCCCGAGGCGATAGTACGCTTCCATGGTTCTCGGATAGGCGGGATACTCGAGAGTAAGCCGCCGGAAAGCCCAGGCGGCCCGTTCCGGTCGCCCGGTATCCTGGAATGCGAGTCCGAGATAATACAGGGCCTCGTCCACGGAGTGTCCCCGGGGAGATTCCGCCAGGTATTTTTCCAGACGCTCGACCGCCCCGGAGATGAGCTGGAGACGGTAGAGGCACACGCTCTCCTGCACCGAGGCTTCCCTCGCCGCCGGAGTTCCGGGGCTGATCCTGCCGATTTCGCTGAAAGCGTTGAATGCCTTGAGGTACTCGCCTCCGTCGAGATAGGCCTTCCCGGTGAGGAAAAGCATTTCCGGAAGCAGGGGGGAATCGGGATTGGAGCGAAAGAAGGCCTGAGCCATGGAGATGCAGCCGTTACGGTTTCCCGTGCTCAGGAGAAGCCGCGCGTGGGCGAAAAACGCGTCATCGGCATACGGCGCGGTGGAATCGGTTTCTGCGGCCCGGATATAGCACTGGATGCTCTCATCCGTACGGCCCAGTTGTTCGAGCGCCTGGCCAAGATAGTATATCGCCCGAACGCGTTCCGGCCTATCCTCGACCGTATCCGCCAGGTCATAGAGGAGCACCGCCGCACTGTCCGGGCTGCCGCCCTGGAGGGCGCGCACCGCTGTATCGATCAGCTCGGCCGGGTTGGAAGCGGACACGGGACCGGCGCCGAGCACAAGGATGCCCACGAGGACCAGAATCGTGCACGAGTATTTCATGGGAGAGGTTACCGCCTGCGCTGTGAGAGCGTGCCCCGGCGCCCGAAACTCCGTTTACGCACACCGGGCAATCAGTTATATTATAACACTTCTACAGGAGAAAAGTTTGTCTTTTTTTTGGTGCGCCGCGGGACATCTTCATGCCGCGCGGATATTCCGGGCGCCTCGATGCCGTCCGCCCGTGGCAAACGGGCGAATAAAGGAGCGGACATGGATGAAACAAATCGCCGTCATCGGGAGACGCGGTCCGGTGTGGACGCCCTCATCGAGCGGGTCCCCATTTTCGCCGGACTGACCGGAGAGGACCGGAAACAGGTGCTGACGCGCTGCACCAAGCTGACCATGGAAACAGGCGATACTCTCTGTGCGCAGGGAGATGTATCGGACTCCCTGTTCATCCTGCTCATCGGAAAGCTCGCCGTGCGAATCCGCAACTCGGCCACCATCGCCACCATCACACCGGTCTCTTCCATCGGAGAAATGGGGGTCTTCACCGGAGAGCCGCGCTCAGCCACGGTCGAAGCCATGGAGAAGTCGGCCCTCCTGCGGCTTTCCGCCAAAGACCTCGACATCCTCATCGAACGTGACCCCGCGCTCGGGGTGCGTCTCATGCGACGGGTGATCCGCATCCTCGCCGACCGTGTAAGCACGGACAACGCCCGCATCCGGGAGTTCCAGAATTACCTTATCGAACGGGAAGGGGGGGAGGAAAAGAAGTAGTTATGGGGAAGTGGGAGATCCAAATCTAACTCACCCCCTGGCCCCATTGTCGTAAACTTAAG
>JAWLHT010000243.1:0-8503 GCA_041690195.1 Candidatus Latescibacterota bacterium | reverse complement strand
TGTTCATCATGAAATATGTTGCTTTCCGCATGGCGGCGCTGGCTTCGGATTCAGGGGCGGCTTTGGGAGCAGCTGATACCCCGGAAACAGAAAGCAAACGGAACAAAATCATCGGAATGAGCTTCTGGTAAGGAAGGGGTTGCATGCATACCTCCGTGTAAATGGTGTAATGATGACAATAGCCACAATTTTAAAAAAAATCGACCAGTTATATTTGATTTTAAAAAGAATTGATCCGGGAGTCAACAGTAATTCTCACCTCTGGATTTTATCCCACTGATGTACTGTATCTCCTGCCTCGAATCGATAACCTTCCAAATTCGACCGCGTAATTTCATTGAAAAAGGGAAAAATCCATAGTATTATTGTGTTACAGTGGTTTCCCGGTGATAATATACTTGATCGGTCTCGCACAAATAGAATGGAGAGAGGTTATGTTTCTGCTCGGCATCGATGTCGGGAGTTCTTCAATTAAAGCTACACTTCTGAACGGTGAAACGGGAGCGGTGCTTGCGTCTAAAAACTCTCCAGAAATCGAGATGGAAATTATCGCTCGTCAGCCGGGATGGGCGGAGCAGCATCCTCAGATGTGGTGGGATAATGTCAAAGCGGCAACAGCGTTTGTTCTCCAGCGTTCCGGAGTTGATCCTGCCGACGTGGGAGCAATCGGCATATCGTATCAGATGCATGGGCTGGTTGTGGTTGACAGGAACCAGAAAGTACTCATGCCTTCGATCATATGGTGTGACAGCCGCGCGGTTGAGATCGGCGAACGGGCGTTTCGAGAGATTGGCCGAGAGCGGTGTCTTTCCGAATTCCTCAATTCCCCCGGTAACTTTACCGCGTCCAAACTGCGGTGGGTCCAGGAGAACGAGCCAGATATGTACCGTCGTATTTATAAAGCGATGTTACCCGGCGAGTTCGTGGCCATGAAAATGACCGGTGAAATAGTGACAACACCGTCCGGATTGTCAGAAGCCATTCTCTGGGATTATACGCGGCAAAACACCGCGGAAGCCGTTCTCGACTACTATGGGATTTCGCAAGATCTCATTCCGGAAGTCCGTCCGACTTTCTCCGTCCAGGGCGAACTCACCAGAAAAGCGGCGGAGGAACTTGGGCTGAAACCCGGGACCAGAGTCTCATATCGGGCCGGTGACCAGCCGAACAACGCCCTTTCCCTCAAAGTGCTAAACCCTGGGGAAATTGCGGCGACAGCGGGAACTTCGGGGGTGATCTACGGGGTTACCGAGCAGGCTGCCTTTGACCCGCAGTCCCGTGTCAATACTTTTGTCCATGTCAACTACGCTCCCGAAACTCCCCGATACGGAGTTCTGCTCTGCATAAACGGGACCGGAAGTCTCTACCGCTGGCTCCGAAACAATATCATGAAAATCGGACAGGCGGTTATGAACTATGAGCAAATGAACGAACTCGCCGAACAAGCCCCGGTCGGTTCTGACGGGCTCATGGTGCTTCCTTACGGTAACGGCGCGGAAAGAACACTGGCCAACCGCGATCTCGGCGGTATCATTCATGGGCTACAATTCAACATACACAACCGTCGCCATTATCTGCGCGCCGCACAGGAAGGCATTGTATTTGCCATGAACTATGGACTCGGTATCGCCCGTGATATGGGAGTGCACGTGTCCAAAGTCCGCGCCGGTAACGCAAACATGTTCCTCAGCAGCCAGTTTGGCGATATTTTCGCTGCGGTAACCGAATCCACACTGGAATTGTACAACACTGACGGCGCCCAGGGAGCGGCACGCGGCGCGGGCATCGGCGTGGGATACTACCGAAGCCCGGCGGATGCGTTTGTCGGGTTGCGAACCACTCGAACCGTCGAACCGAAAAATGTGATGGTCGATGTGTACCGGGATACCTATCAACGATGGCTCGAAGTACTTGAGCGGAACCTTCGGGAGAATGCCTGATGATGCTGCAGGACATGTCGTACCACAGTGTTTGCCGCTGGACATTCAATGCCGGAAAGGGTGGTTTCGTACCGTCGGATATTCGTCCGGACTGGGGTGGAGAATCACTGGACACCGTCGGCGCCATCCGCCTTATTCGGGAGCGAATCGCTCCACGGCTTCCCGAGCGTGTTGTTTTAGGCTTCGAGGTTCATTACGACACCGAGGTTGACGAATCAACCGCTCCGGATGTTGCCGACGCCCTCATTGACTCAGGCATGTACCTCGCCATGTTGACCCCCGGAGCACACAGCCACTGGGCGTATGGCGGAATCGCCTCCCTTGATCCCGTGGAACGCCATAGCGTCGAAGAATATGGACGCCGGACCGTGGATCTCGGATACGGACCGCTGCGGAAGGCCTGGCATCCCGATGCCGCGCTGGCGCCTTCGTTCGTGCTCTGGAACGGCTCGTTCGGGTACGATCTTGCGTCGGTGGGGATTCGACAGATGTACCAGAATCTGAAGGAAAGCGTGGCGGAACTCTGCGCGTATGAGGCGCGGCAGGGAGGAAATCTCTACATTGGCTTTGAACCCAAACCGAACGAAGGGCATCCCGCCATGCTCATTCCCACGGTTGCCAGCGCAATTCTCTTCTGGAAGCGTCTTGCGGAAGAATTCGGCGTCTCCCCGGAACGAAAGGGAGTGAACAAGGAGTTCGGCCACTCGGAAATGATTGGTCTTGATCCCGTCTACGACACCGTGGAGGAGCTTGATAACAATGCCATGATTCATATGCACCTGAACAGTCAGGGGTATAGTGACGGCATCATTCTCGGGGGTCCGGGTAAATTTGACATTGATCACGGCGCACGGGTCAACGGACTCAACATAGCCATGGCCGGTCTTGTTGCCGAGGCCGGGTACTCCCGCTGGAAGGGACACGACATGCAGGCCCGCTCCTACGATACCACCGAGCAGGCCATTGATCGGGTCATTCGGAGCATCCTGAGTTGGGAAGCCTGCGAACTGGCCGCCGACGAGCTGAATACTCAACTCCTCATGCAGCATCTTGCCAGCCGGGAAACCGCCCGTGCGGAAGACCTCGTGCGCGATGCGGTGATGTCCGCCTATGCTCACTTTGACCGGATGTACCGTACCTGACCTCAACAACTCCGCTTCTGAACCCGCTCTGATTCTGACTCAGTCCTCCCGTCTCCCGAACTGTATGAACAGGGGGAGACGGGAGGCATTTCACTTGACAGTCAAGATGACAGGAATGCAGCAACGAATTCCGCATCGCATATAACACATTATCATATTATACCTAAGAGGCAGCCATGATTATCCAGGTCGTGTTTTACAGCATGTATGGTCATACTTACAAAATGGCCGAAGCCGAAGCCGAAGGCGCCCGCCAGATTTCAGGAGCCGACGTTCGTTTATATCAGGTTGAGGAGCTTGTTCCCGATGCAATTCTTGAGCATACCGGCGCCCAAAAGGCCCGTGCGGCCTTTGCCCATGTGCCGTATATCAACATCGAGCAGTTGGCGGAGGCGGACGGTATCATTTTCGGCACTCCTACCCGGTATGGAATGATGTGCGCCCAGATGCGTAACTTCCTTGACAAAGCAGGGGGACTCTGGTCCAAGGGCGCGCTTGAAAACAAGGTCGCCGGTGTGTTCACTTCCTCCATGACCCAGCACGGCGGTCAGGAGAGTACAATCCTCAGCTTTCACGCAACCCTGCTCCATCTCGGCATGATCTTGGCAGGAGTTCCTTACAGCGAGAAGCGCCAAAGCACCTTCGAAGAAATATCCGGCGGCTCCCCATATGGCGCGTCAACTGTTATCGGTCACAATAAGCCCGAGGTCCGGCCATCCGAAAACGAACTGTCAATCGCCCGAACCCAGGGACGACGAATTTCGGAAATTACAGCGCAAGTGCTTCGGGGACGCACGGTGAAAGCAGCTTCCCCCATGGCCGACATGCCGGCATAGAAAACTTGAGGCAGAGGAAGGTCCAAAAGCATCAGGCGTTGTATGTAACCACAGATAACGCTTGTGTACAAGTGCGCCTGAAAGCTTCTGGCAGCGATTTCGGTTCTGTTATTTCGCCACAATGAACTACCCCGCAGCAGAGCTGCGAGGTATCAAAGACTTGTCACTCCAGGTCGTCAAGAAATGAGAGCTGAGCCGAATATATTTTTTGATACTGTTTGCCCTGTTTCTCAACGTAATTGCGAATCACCTCTTCGTTTGCATATGCACCAACGGTGTTAACGTAGTACCCGGCAGTCCAGATATGGCCGCCCCACAACACCTTCTTCACTTCCGGATTGCGGCGGTATATCTCTTTTGCCGTAATGCTCTTTATGATTTGCACCATTCTACTGAGCGCCATGGCCGGAACGCCTTGTACTAATAAATGCACGTGGTTTTCATCCGTTCCAATCTCAACAAAGTGCATTTCGTACCGTTCCCAACTCCCAGGCACGTCTCTTGCAAAGTCTGCTCCACCGCTTTCGTGAACACACTCCGGCGATACTTGGCCGGACACACTATGTGATACAGCAGCAGGCTTTTTTTATGTCGCTTCAGGATATGTTCGCTCATATCCCCAAAATAACCACCCCGCAGCAGAGCTGCGAGGAATTCTTTCGAATAAAAAGAACGGTCGGACCAGAACCAACGGACATCTTCACCGGAAAACTTTCGGAAACGGTACCCTCTCGACCAGAGACGCAGCGTATCAGAAAACGGGCCGAACCGCTGTTCAGCCGTCGCCGTCACTGCCGAGAATGGGCACCGGCTCCGAGCTTACTTTCTCGCTGGGTTGGCTATCGCTACGATTTTCATTTGGCTCATCTGAGTTTGCGCACACTACCTAATGAAACGGCGCAACCCTCAGGTTGCGCCGCCATAGAGAAAAAGACACATGTATCTTCAAATCAGATATCGTAGTACATCGCGAATTCCCAAGGATGCGGGCGAAGGCGGAGAGCATTCACTTCGGCCTCCATCTTGTAGCCGATCCAGGTCTGGACAACATCCTCGGTGAACACATCGCCTTTCAGAAGAAATTCATGGTCCTTCTGAAGGTTATCCAGGGATTCTTCCAGTGCACCCGGCATATGCGGCACGGTGGCCAGTTCTTCCGGCGGGAGATCGTAAATGTCCTTATCCAGGGGATCACCCGGGTCTATCCGGTTCTGGATACCGTCCAGGCCCGCCATGAGGAGAGCGGAGAAGCTGAGGTACGGGTTGCAGCTGCAGTCGGGATACCTGATTTCAACCCGCTTGGCCTTGGGACTCATGGAATACATCGGGAACCGGATGGCGGCGGAACGATTCCGCTGGGAGTAGGCAAGATTCACGGGCGCTTCGAAGCCCGGAACAAGACGGCGATAGGAGTTGGTGGTGGGATTGGTGAATGCGGCAAGCGCCTGGGAATGCTTCAGGATGCCTCCCACAAAGTACATGGCCATCTCGCTCATACCCGCGTATCCGGAACCTGCGAACAGGTTGGAGTTACCCTTCCAGAGCGACATATGGGTGTGCATGCCGGTTCCGTTGTCACCAAAGAGCGGCTTTGGCATGAAGGTAAGCGTCTTTCCGTTCCGATGCGCGACATTGCGCAGAATGTACTTGTAAAGGTTGGTGTTGTCCGCCATTTTGACCAGCTCATCAAACCGGAGATCGATCTCACCCTGACCGGCGGTGGACACCTCATGATGCTGCGCCTCAACGATCAGGCCGCAAGACATCAGCGTCTGTACCATTTCTTCCCGCAGATCCTGCTGGGAGTCTGTCGGGGGGACCGGGAAGTAGCCTTCCTTGTACCGGGGCTTGTATCCAAGATTGGGGTTTTCAACGCGTCCGGAATTCCAGCGGCCTTCGACACTGTCGATGTGGAAATATCCTTCATGGGTGTTCTGGTCAAAACGGATATCGTCGAAAATAAAGAATTCCAGTTCCGGTCCGACAAAGCAGATGTCGGCGATGCCGGTGGATTTGAGATACATTTCGGCCTTTTTTGCCACGTTCCGGGGACAACGGGTGTACCGCTCACGGGTAATCGGGTCGACGATATCGCAGATCATGCTGATGGTTTTATACTTCATGAACGGATCGATGAACGCCGTAGTGGGATCGGGAATAACCAGCATGTCCGACTCGTTGATGGCGCGCCACCCGCGAATGGAAGAACCGTCGAATCCATACCCGTTCTCGAAAGAATCAAGGTCGAGCTCATGGACGGGAACGGAGAAGTGCTGCCAGATACCGGGAAAATCCATGAATTTCAGGTCGACCGCAAGTACGTTTTCCTTGCCGATCAATTCCAGGACATCGGCGGGAGTGTAGCTCATTTCAATCCTCCATATGGGAAAGAATAGTGGTAGAAAAGCATCAATACTCTCTCCAGATACTGCAACATTCATGCCAACATTCCACCACTGGAAGAGCACCCGTTTTCAGGCTGGCCCGGGCAGGACGCCGATAGTCTGTCGGTCGCGCATACAACGTATTTGATCACTTTCTGAACCGGGCTGTTCAAGATGTGAACACCGCCCCAGTTTTTTCTGTCAAAACAATTCCCGCTATTGACTCTGTTTGGGACCCGCCGTATATTTGAATGCTACCATACGGAATTGGAACGATATGCTGGTGTGATGAGTTTAAGGTAGTGCGCAGCATCCGCGTATTGAGACGATACCATAATCCCGCACCCTGCAGGAGACATAGCAGACATGTTGAAAAAACATCGGCGAATCACGAAAAAGGAACTTAAAAAGGACCCGCTGGTAATTTTTGCGGCGGAGGCAGTCGAGTTCCTCCAGAATGAGTGGGTGAAGATTGCCAGCACGATTGGCGCAGTTGCACTGGTGGCGATTGTTTCTTTGCTTATTGTGAATTTCAGAAAAACCAGTTCCATCAATGCGTATGATGCTGCGCTCACCGCTGCGCAGAACAATGCGCCGGAAGCCAACGACCTGCTTCGCAAGGTGGCTTTCAAGTCCGGTGGCGCCCAGGCGGCGGACGCACTTCTTCAGCTTGGCAACCGGTACTATATGAACAAGGACCTCGAGAACTCCGAAAAGTGTTACTCCGAGTTTATCAAAAAGTATGCCACCGACCCCTTCTACAGTTTTACCGCGTATTTCAACTTGGGCGGAATTTATGAAGAGAAGGGTGATTATAAGGCTGCGGCGGATATCTACGAACAGTATAACAAGAAGTTCAGCAGTTCCGCTTTTTCCCAGAATATGACCCTTCATGCCGGAAAGGCAAATCTTTTGGCCGGTGACAAAACCGCGGCTAAAGCTGCTTTTTCCAAGATCGCGGAAAGCCCGAAAGATTCCCGCGAAAAGCAGGAAGCACTCCTTTACCTGGAAACACTGCAATAACGTGAATACCCATGCGGCTCAACCCGGCTATCTTGCACTGCTCGCATCCGGTGAACTTGAACAACGGGTACAGACGCTCAAGTGTGTTTACTCTCAGTGTCGTCTGTGCCCCCATGAATGCGGTGTGGACAGGACCGCCGGTCAGCGTGGAATATGCCGGTCCGGGGATTTACCAGTCGTGGCCAGCTGGAATGTTCATCCCGGAGAAGAACCGCCCATAAGCGGCACTTCAGGATCTGGTACGATTTTCTTTTCCAACTGTACCGGCAGGTGTATTTTCTGCCAGAACTACCCGATCAGCCAACTCGGGACCGGCACATTGGTAAGTGAAACACGTCTTGCGGAAATGATGCTGGAGTTGCAGGAACGGGGATGCCATAACATCAATATGGTCACTCCGACTCATTACGTCCCTTCGATTGCAGCAGCGCTTCTCATTGCCGCCGGTAATGGACTGTCCATACCGATCGTTTATAATACCAGCGGTTTCGAACGGGTTGAAATAGTCCGCTTGCTTTCGGGAATCGTGGATATTTATCTTCCCGATGCGAAATATGCCGATGATGCGGTTGCTTTTTCAGTCTCCGGCTTTAATAATTATGTAACCGCAAACAGAGCGGCGCTTCGGGAGATGTACGCACAGGTTGGGTTACTGCGGCTTGAAGGTGAACTCGCTATTCGCGGGCTGATAATTCGGCACCTCATACTTCCGGGTGGTTTGGCCGGTACCCGGGAGGTCATGCGGTTTATTTCAGGGGAACTCTCACCGGATGTCCATGTCAGCATCATGGATCAGTATTTCCCCGCTCATACGGCATTTTCGCACGAACTCCTCTCGAGGCGAATAACCGAGGAAGAGTATCAGGAAGCGCTGGAAGCATTTGATGAGAGCGGACTCAGTAACGGCTGGATTCAGGACCATTTTTCAGAATAGTATTACCACCCGGTGAACATGCCGTTGTACGAGATTTGGTATCACTCATCGCAGGAAATCGGAGTCAACATTTCAAAACGGAGGCATGCAAATGGCTGAGGCAAACAAACCTCAACTGACCGAAGAGGAAAAGATTGCACGAAAGATGAAGATCAGACGAATTCTCACCTATATTCTGGGTGGTGTCGCGGCTGTGTGTATCATCGCTTTCGTCATACTGGCATACGGCACCAAACAGAATATC
>JAWLHT010000242.1:0-8610 GCA_041690195.1 Candidatus Latescibacterota bacterium | reverse complement strand
CATAGTCGTAAACATAAGGAAAAACCACTGACACGCATGAGCACTAAAGATAATCAGTGGAGGATTTGGCCGGTAACTCACCCCCTGGCCCCCTCTCTCCAGAGAGAGGGGGAATTGAGCCATGGGAAGCACTGAGATGGCCGATAACGAGTCATCCCCTCTCTCACCGAGAGAGGGGAACGAGGGGTGAGTTAGATTTCCCGGCCTGAATCGCAAGACACCCGTTCACTAAAAACCGCTTATGTTTACGACAATGGGATCAAGGGGTGAGGTGTCCCCAAACTCCGCACCGGGCATCGGTACGATTGAGCCTACACCCAAAAAGAAAGGGCGGTACACTCCTGCGAGCGTATCGCCCTTTTGTATACGGAAGTTTCTCCGGGAGGCGTCCGGAAAGCCGTGACCGGCTGTATCAGGTCAGTCTGACATCGTCCAGATCGGATGTAGCCGCCGCCCAGTTCTCCAGGAACCGGTAATGTTCCGGCAGATGATGACGGGCCACCATGCGCGCGGAATCCCGTACTTTCTTGAGCAGGCGCCGTTCCCCGTCATTCATCCGAGGCTGGAAATAGGCCCCGATGTTTTTGTAGAGGTGGTCCATGTTGTACATGCCGGTAAAGGTTGTGTCCGGATTGAGGGGAGAATTGACCACATACCGCATGGCGGCCTGGGTGAAGTCCACCTCTTTCGCCTCGGGGAAGTTCCGTGCGGTGGAATTCAGCGGTCCCACCAGGAAATCACCGGCGAAAGCCTTCATGGTGATCACCCCGATGCCCTTTTCACGAAGGTCCTTCACCGTGGAGTCGAAGCTGTCCCACTGGGGTTTCTCGGGATTGTGCCAGCCAATGTTATGGTAGAAGTTATAGGGGAAGATGACAAAGTCCAGCGGGTACTGCTTCAGAACGAGAGTGAGATCGCTCACGTTGTGTATGGGAATACCCACCGCCCGGACATAGCCCTGCTCCTTCTTTTTGAACATCAGATCCCATTCCCGCCACTGGGGATGCTTCTCGTTATAGGCATGCAGACGAACCATATCAATGTAGTCGCGCTTGAGCACCCGCAGATCCCGCTCGAACTCCTGCTCGAAATTCCGGCCGTCATACGGGAGAAAGGCGATGGAGAGCACGACGTTCTTGTTGAACGGCTCGATATATTTCCCCATGGGCTCGTACTGGAAGCATTCCTGTTCCTTGTCGTAGATGTCGAACACCCTGATACCCATTTCGTAAGCTTCGCGGATGATGCGCTGCCGCTCCTTCGTGAACTGGATGATATCCTTGCGGAGATGGGAACCGAAACCGAACTTGGAAAGTTTGATCCCGGTTTTGCCGAGTTCGCCGGTCGCCAGCGTGCCCTGAGGTTTGGGAATGGATGGCTCGAAAGAGAATGGCTCCCAGTTGAGCTGAGTTTTTTTTATGTCCACTTGTCCGGGCTTCATGCCGCATCCGGCAATGCCCGCGCCCAGCGCTCCCGCCGCTCCCTGAAGGAGAAAATGACGGCGTTTCATGGTGTATTCCCCCGTTGTTGATTATGTTGTTATACCCGTAATCTTCTGCGGCTGCTGATATCCGGCCAGACCGACAGTCCCTGCCCCGAAGCCGGATAAATGCGTCGAACCGGGCTTTCGTGCAGGACAGTACCCCGTTCATTTTCCATTTTTCCGGGACTCAGGAGTTCGATATATCGTTGCGCACCGGCGCGTTACGCCATCTTCACCAAATCGGTGTTGTCGTGCGTCTCCGGAGCCCAGGTCTGCAGGAATCGGTAGTGCGAGGGCAGATGGCGCTCAGCGACTATTTTCGCCTTTTGGCGGATTTTGGCGAGCACGGCCCGTTCCGATTCGTTCATCGCCGGATTGTAGTATGCTTCCACGTTTTGATACACATGGAACGGATAATACATGCCGCCGAGCGTTGTGTCCACATTCAGCCCGGAATTGATGACATACTTGAGGCTCGCCTGGGCCAGATTAACCTCAGGATCGTATTCGGCGGCCATACGGCCGAAGGGGGTGACCAGGTAATCTCCAGCGAAGGGCTTCATGGTGACTACACCGATGCCGCGCTTCCGGAGTTCGGCGACGAGATTCTCGTAGGTGTCGTGACGGCCGACCTTGCGTTCGTTGGCGAGCCAGGTCCAGTTGTGGTAGAAATTGAAAGGGAAGATGACATAGTCCAGCGGCAGCTTTTCCAGAGGTTCCCGGATGTCGTCCAGATTGTGGATGGGAATGCCCACCGCGCGGATTTTTCCCTGGTCGCGCCATTTGAAAAGATAGTCCCACTGTCCCCAGTTATCATCGGTGGAGCGATAGCTGTGGATACGGACCATGTCGAGGTAATCGCGGCCGAAGCATTTCAGGTCATACTCGAACTGCTGCTCCGGAGTACGGTTATCCCAGGGAGTGAGCGTGATGGAGATTGTTACGTCGTTGATGACCGGCTTGAGAAACTGTCCCATCGGCTTATACTGATAGCATCCCTGCTCGTGGTCATAGACATCAAAGAGGGTAACGCCAAGTTCGTGGGCTTCCCTGATCATCCATTCCCGCTCCTTGGCGAAGGGGACGATGTCTTTGCGTATATGGGAACCGAAGCCGAATTTGGAAACCTTGATGCCGGTTTTACCGATTTCACCCGTGGGCATGTTGCCCACCGGTTTGGCGCCTTTGCGGTCGAATGCGTGCGGTGCGAGTTCCTGCCTGACCCCAACCCTGCCGCAGCCACCCAGTCCCGCGGCCACCGCGCCGGTTACCCCCGCTGTCAGAAAATTCCGTCGTTTCATGCCGGACCTTCCCCTGTATCGGTATCCATTCCTTGCGTTTGAGCGGTTGACACATATACCCGATGCAAGATACCATCCGGCGGAAGGGTTATCAAGATATTTTGCGGGTATCGGGTTGAGTCAGCGTGACAGGAGATTCGAGAGGTCAGGAGGGTGGAAACACTCGCCTGTAGTTCCCGCACCGCTGAACCCTGTCGCCTCCGGCGATATCTTGCGTATCCGGGAAGGTACCATGCTGAAATCGGAACTGTATGGGAAAAACCTGTCTGAATGGGGATGCGTGGGATGCATGTGATAAAAGATGATGAAAGACAGAGTGCACCGGACTCTTATCAGTATTTCATCAGTCTGTTTCGGGGTCCCCAAGCGAATCGGTACGATTCGGTTGGGGTGGTCACACGCATCCCCATTCAGACAGGCAGTACCGGCTTTCTTCCCGGATTGATTCAGCTTGTGAATAATACCAATTGTGAATCAATACGGGTAAATCCGGTGCCGTTATTGCAAACCAATGCGTTCGGGAACGGGGCTCTCCCTCGCCCGCCGGGCGGGAGAGGGAGCAGGGAGGGTGAGGGCAGGGGGCGGACGGGATGGGTTCTTTCTTCCCGGTCCGGTCCCGATCCCCCGATCGTGTAACCCGGCAATCCTTTGGGGAGGGTGCCTATTTTTTCATGAACTCTTCCGGTTTGAGAACACGAGGGGTGAACCGCACCACGCGGATGGCTCCCCGGAACCAGGAGACCCGGTTCATGCGCATGCCCAGCGCGACCCGCCCTTCAATGAAGGGGGCGGCTTTCAGGGGAGCGGAGAGTTCCTCCCGACCGTCAACGTAATGCCGCATTTCCGCACCATCGTAAACGAGCGCCACGTGGTACCATTCCCCCAGCGGATGGAGGAAGGACTCGGCGAACAGGGTCTTGTCGTTGTCGCCGGACTTGATGAACGTATCCAGAAACCAGTTGTCCCCGGCCAGACGGGTTTCCAGGAGCATACGGTTGTCGCCGACAATTTCCTGAACATGAAGAAATCTCTGCTCGGCATTTCCCCCGGAATCGGGCCGGAATACCGCCTCGACAGTGAACGATTCAGCCCCGGCGAGCGGATTGTTGTTGACCAGGAGACCATCCTTTTCGCCGTCGAACCAGACCGCCCGTCCGGAAGACGTATCAATGACCCTGGGGAGCCCGACCACTGTGGTGGGCATGTCGCCGATTCCCTCGCGTGAAATGATCCACCATGTTACCGAACTCCCGGGAGCGTCTTTATCTCCAGGTTTGAGGGAGCAGCCGAAAAGGATGAGCAGGAGTGATACGGTGGCCGGGATCAGGAGAATCTGTTTCATGCGTGCTCCTTCCGGAGAGTCCGGGGCGCAGGGGAGGGAATGGGAAACGTCGGCAAGGGATGCCTCCTGATGGAAGCGAACACGGGATATCAGTGTTTCGGAGCCTTCCGCTCCCGGTCCCGCTCGCGGATGAGATCCCGGATACGGGCGGCTTCCTCGAACTGCTCTTCCCGGATCGCCTGTTCAAGCTGTTCTTCCAGGGGAACTTCGCGTGGGCGCAGACGGAGGAATTCCCGTTTGAGGGATTTGAGGATAGAGAGCTCCACGGAGTTTTCAATTTCCGGGGCAAGGTTGTACTCGTTATAGAATGCGATGATTTTTCCGATGCCTGTATCGAGATATTCCACGGCCCGATCGATTCCTCCGGCGGGATCTGACCGCAGCACGAGGGCGGCTCGCGCCCGGGCGTTCATCATGATGACATAGGGACGGTACTGGTCGAGAGCCCACCGGTCCACTTCGTTGACGGCGTACTTTTTCGCGAAGGCGAAAAGGCGAAGGTTGCGTTCAGTGTCCCGGACTACACGGGGATAATCTTCAAGCTGCATGAGAGAGAGATACCGGTAGTAATACTGAACCCCTTCCTGCTGGAGGTGTTGAGCATCCTCGTCATCGAGAGAGAAGTAGTCATCCACTTCGCTCGCCTCATACTCCCGCTCCAGTCGTTCGTAGTATTCGAGCCAGGAATCTTCTCCCTGCGGATGCTCACCGGCGGGATGGCCGTCCATTTCCATCTGGATGATGCCCATGTCAACGCGCATCTGGAGTTTGGGGCGTCCGTCATCACCGTGGATAACCCGGACGATGAGGTCCTCCCCGGGGTCGTACTTCCATGCCGTGAGGATATGTCCGATATCGTCGCTCATTGGATGTCCCATTGATGGAAAGTGGTGGGGGCGGGAGAAGCGATATGGCGTGTTGTTTGCCTGGCAGCAAGACAGCGGCTCCTGTGATTCAGTCGGAAACCGTTCTCGCGAGTTACCACCTGTCAAAAGAGGGATAAGGGGAAGTACAGCCGCGGCGCAGAACCCGCTGCTGGCCAAACCTTATACCCGCATAATAGGATAATATACACGAAAGCGGGTAAAAGTAAACCGGAAAGGAGAACGGCGGGAGCGGAGGAGCACGGTATTCCGGCCGGAAGCGGGAGAGCAGGAAAAAAGCGGCCGCGGGTGGAAATTCTTTTAACGCGATTCCCCGCAGTTCCTTTCCGGCGGCATAACGGTGTTCAGGGTGTTCGGAGCGGAACAGCGGCGCGCAATCCGTGCTGTTCGTGAAGGCTTCCCCCCTTTCCGGGTGTATCGGAAAGGGGGGAAGGAGACGCACGCGGTTCGGGGATTCTTTCGGAAGGAGATCAGAGCTTGATCTGGAATTTCCGACGAACCGCCCAGGCCGCGAGAAGAGATACCACGGTAGCGAAGGCGATGGCTCGGGTCAACCCGACCGTGAACCCGGAGTTACCCAGCGCCCAGTATCCGGCTCCGGTGAGATCGATCACGGAATAGATAAGCGGCGCCAGGAGATAGGCAAAGAGCGGATTCATGCCCGTGTAGCGGAAGGGCCGCCAGGCGCGTTCCCAGCCGTTCATGTCAATGAGCAGGTACATCATCGCCCATATTGTCGCGGTGATGGCGATAGCCCAGAGAGACCAGCTCGGGGTGGCGGCATTCTTCCCAATACCGTATAAAGGACGGAGCAGCCATGCTCCGGCCGCCGAAAAGCCGGCCAGTGCCAATGTCACCCGCAGCCTTCCGAAATGGGAGAGCGTGCCGGGATAGATCAGTGTGCCGAGGATCACTCCCGCCAACGCTATGGCCGGCTGTGAACCGACTGTGCCGCCGCCGACCCAGGGGCTGGAAAGGAGCCCTTCGCGGAAGGCGATGAAGACGGAGATGAGCAGGGCCACCGAGCCGGCGAGCGTTGCGCGGTTATCCCTGGCCACCAGATAGATCAGGGCCGCGATGAGGTACGCCCAGCCGATCAGGCCGAGAATGCCCCACCACGAGGTCTGCATCCCGTTGCCGCCGGCATCCTGGAACTGCAGGGCGAGCCACGCCAGGAGCGCCGCTCCCGCGAGTCTGACGGCGACGGATACCCCGCGGGCCTTCATGCTTCGAACGGGAACCGCATGCCAGACCAGAAACACGCCGGTGTACATGAGCAGGCTCCAGAGACCTCGGGGCCAGCCCATCCGGGCAGCATCGGGGGAGTTCACCATGAACACCCCGATAAGCAGCAGGGAGCCGGTGCGGAGCAGAACGTGAAAGAGTGTCGAAAGCATGGGCCGCCCGGAGTCGAGCCTCCGCCCGATGGCTACGGGGATGGACATACCCATAAGAAAGAGGAAAGCGGGGAATACCAGGTCAACAAAGGTCATGCCGTCCACCGATGACGGGGCGTGTTTCATCCACGCCGGGGCGTCGGCCACTCCGGCCAGATCGTTTACGAAGAGCATGAGAAAGATGGTGATTCCGCGCAGAACATCGAGGGAAACGACACGCCCGGCGGTACGGTCGCTGAGATACAGGGCCGATTCGGTATACGTCATGTGGTGCATCCATGCTGCTGTGGGTGAAACCTGCTTCGCGGCGGGCGTTGCCTGCTCGAGCCCGCAAAACTCCCCTTCCGGGCATCCGTCCTCACACAATGGTGGTCGGGCGGACGTCCGGAAGCGGCCCGGCCTGAGCCGGGCGCCGCGGGAACTGAAATAACAAGTCCGGAGGCGGCTCCGGGCGACGCCTCCGGGTATGATCACTGTTCCTGCCCGGATTGACCGGGACTACCAGAAGAGCCGCTGGTCGGGATCCTTCATCCGGGCCCAGTTCAGGCCGATCCGATGACGCTTGATCTCGGAAAGGCTCCGGAGGGGTTCAATATTGCCGTTCTCCCGAATCCAGTAAATTTTAATCTTCTCGGGATCGCACTCGCCGTATCCCTTTTCCCTGGCCACGCGGGTATACCAGAGTTCACGGGGGTCGTGGCCCATGAAGTAGCTCCCCACAGCGTCCACCTCGTAGGGGGAAAGACCGGCGATCACCATGTTGCAGAGCCGCTCTTCGCCGATCTTGTCACGGTGCAGTTCCTCGCCGTCCAGGCCGATGATGCCGCAGATGACATTCAGGGCCGGTTTGATCGTATATGCGCTGTCCAGTCCCCGGTGCATCCACATTTCATGCCGCATAAGCGATCGCATGCCCTGGAGGAATTCGGCGCGCTCTTGCGGCTTGTCCTTGATCTTCCGGAAAACCTCCCAGCCGCCGCGCTCCTCGTAGAGTTTGTAGTCCCCGTCCTGGTCCCAGCGCTTGAATCCCGCCGCGCGGTGCTTGAGGAATTCGGCTTCCACCCGCTGGTAGAAGTCCCGCTTGAACCCCTTGTCGAAATCGATCCCCATCTGCTTTGCCTGCGGCTCCAGCGAGTCCCAGGAGGTGCAGAACTGTCCGTAGCCCTTGGGAACGCAGCCCTGGAGATTTTTTACCGTCAGGGTGGTCAGGCCGGTGAGATGGCATTTGAGAGCCGAGATGTTGATGAGGAAGTTGTCGGGGTCGCCGATGGGTCGAAAATAGGGAATGTTGTTCCAGACAGGGGATTCTTTGGGCGCCCGCTTCCAGTTGAGCTCGTTCTTTTTGAAATCCGACCAACGGGCGTATCCCGCCTCGATCAGGGGGATGCGGGCCGGGTCGAAAGCGTCATAGGCTCCCCCGAGACGGCGGTTCCGCGCCTCGGTAGGGCCATCACCCGTGGCGATGTTGCCGCTGCCGATCTCGCGGAGGTGTTGGGCTACTCCGACAATAAAGTCCGGCGGGGTATATACGCCATTGGTGCGGTTATAGGAATGTTCGAGGACCATGGTGAAGTTCGGCTTGATGAACACCGATCCACCCTTCCGCGAACCCTTTACGAGAAGGTACTTTGCGATGCGCTTGCCCTCGGCCTCTAGCTGGGGGACGGCTTCGGTGAAATGCCCGGTCTCGTCTTTCCGCGCGTCCACATGGGTCTCGATGAGGAATACTGCCCGCGGATTGTCCCGGACTTCGGGCCGGATTTCGGGAAGGGTGTTCTTCTCTTTTCCCCTCTCAAGAATGGCGAGGCACTCCTCGATGCCCATGCCGCCGCTGGTGGGGTATGCTCCGGCATCCGGCGTATTGATCATGTCGCACATGTAGAGCGCAGAGGCGGCGCTCGCTCCCGCCGCGGCTTTCTGCATGAATTCCCTGCGTTTCATGGTTCTTTTCTCCCGGTGTATCCGTTGTCCAGTCATTTCCATTCTCTGAAAACGGTTGATTTGCTGTTTCCATAAAGTACCGGATATCATACCCTGGCACAAGTGTTTTGTTGCCGAAGGCGATCGGAATATCATGAACTCCGTCCGGTCCGGGAAAGAGTATAACAGTGTCCTGCCGCCCTTTGGACGAAGGCGGAAATGCGGGCGCGGGGGGCGCCGTGCATTAATGAGACCCCCCCCCCCCAGCCCCGCCCAAAACCAG
>JAWLHT010000241.1:0-8624 GCA_041690195.1 Candidatus Latescibacterota bacterium | reverse complement strand
CGACCGGCGTGGACAGCACCGGTTGCGCAATCACCGGCATTCCCGGTCACCGGGTGGAGAACGTGACCTTGCAGAATATCCGCATCTCCTTCATCGGCGGGCGCACGCTGGCCGATGCCGGCAGGGAGATCCCCGATGTGCCGAAGGAGTATCCCATGTACAAGATGTTCGGCGTCCTCCCCGCGTACGGCTTCTTCTGCCGGGAGGTGGAGAATATCCGGTTCCGTGATATCGAGCTTTCCTATGACGCACCGGACCACCGCCCCGCCCTGTTCTGCGACCGGGTGAAGGACCTGGACATCTCCGGATTCGACGCCCGCACGGAAGGGGACGCCCCGGCCATGATCCGTCTCCGGGACGTTGACGGCGCGCTCATCCACGGCCTCCGGCCCAAACAGAAAACCCGCACGCTCCTCCGGGTCGAAGGCTCGGGCTCGCGCGGAATTACGGTTGCGGGGAACGATTTCGGAAATGCAGCCCGGGTATTGGAGCGGGACAACGGGGCGGCGGCGGACGCGGTGCACTTCGAGGGCGTTCGCCCCTGATTTCCGGCCGTGAGCCGGAACGGGTGCGCACCCGCTTTTCAGCGTCCCTGAAAAAACTCCCGGTACACCCGGTAGTGTTCCGTTTCTTCGTAGGCGACCGGGGCGATGGGAACACGGTCGAAGGAGAGGATCTCCGCTCCCGGGCAGGAGAGGAGCAGGGGGGAATGGCTGGCGATGATGAACTGGGCGTGTCCCGATTCTCCCATTTCGGCGAGAATGTCGAGTAGTTCCATCTGGCTGCGGGGAGAGAGCGCGGTCTCCGGCTCGTCGAGGAAATTGATTCCCCGGATGCGGTAGCGGGTGCGGAAATAGGACATGAGCGACTGGCCGTGGGAGAGGGTCATGAGAGATTTCCCGCCGAACCGGTCGAGCTGCCCGGGGTCCGCCGCGGCCCACTCGTCCAAAAGAGAGGTGTAGGAGCGGAAGGTCTGGGAGTTGAAGAAAGAACCCGGCGCGGAATCCCCGGCCCACTCCACATCCAGCGCATGGCGGAGCGACTCCTCGTGGGGATTGTGTTCGTAACGGGTACGTTCGATTTCCCCCCAGATATGGATTCCGCACGCCCGGGCAACCGCCCGGAGCAGGGTGGACTTCCCGGCCCCGTTCTCTCCGGCGAAAAACGTGACCGGAACCCGAAACTCCACCGCCGAAGATTTTCCGAACACGTCCAGATTGAACGGGTAAACGTCCCGGACGGGAAACCGCTCCGGGTGAATGGTGACCCCGCGCAGATGCATGCACTCTCCATCATGAACCGTTTCAAAGCAGACACCAGACCCGCACCGGCAAAGGGAACAGTATACAACAACGGTGTCCCGTCGTCAAGAAAACCCTGCACAGAGCGGGGGCGCCCTCTGGACGCGTTCTACCATATCCTGACTTTTTCCGCCCCGGGCCTGACGGGTTCGTCGCGGATTTGACGGTTCAAAAAGTCAATGATGACCGGCCCGGCTTTATCCGGCATTTCCGTCTGGGGATAATGTCCCGCCCCCTCGATCAGTTTCAGACTGCCGCCGGTCTGCTCGGCGATGAATTTCCCCTCCGCGACGGGATCGGGAAAATCCGGGTCCTTTGTCCCCATGATCACCAGGGCCGGCGCGCTCACCCGTTGCAGGCGCTCCGCCGACGGCTGACGGGAGGAACGGGCCAGCATCACCGCCGCAGAGAAACGTCCCGGCTCCGCCATGTTCCGTTTCAACTGATGCAGGTATTCCGCGAAATCACCTGGTTTGCGGCTCGGATACAGCATGCGGTAGTACCTGGCCCAGAGCCGTACACGCCAGGGATTGTGCACCATGAGCCAGAACAGTGCGCTCATGAGCGGGTTGACTCTGACATCACGGACAAACGCCCCGATCAGTGTCAGCGACCGCACTGCTTCCGGGCGTTCCGCGTCCGCCCACACCACTGCGCCGGCGGCAAAGGATGTGCCGACAAGATGGGCGGCTCCGGTTCCAAGATGCTCGATCAGGGCCAGGATATCGCCTCCGACCGAGGGCACGTCATAGGTCTTCCACGGGGCGCTCGATTCGCCGTGACCACGCAGGTCCGCAGTCACCGCCCGATATCCCGCATCGCGCAACTCCGGCGCGAGAAAGCGGTATTCGCCGCGCAGCGCGCCCATTCCCGGCAGCATGAGCACGAGCGGGCCATTGCCGCCATAGTCGGTATACGCCAGAGTTCCTTCCGGACGTTTTAGGTATGCCGTGTGCATACGCTGTCTCCTTCATATATCCGGTTCTTCGCTGTTTTCTGAAGAGGGAGAGGAGCAACGGCACAAAGGGAAGACCGTCGCGGGCGAGACATGCCTCGTCCGCCCTGAACCGTACACTCCGGCATTGACGGCTGTTTCCCTTCCCCTGCCCCCTGTCATCCGGCTCCTGACTCCTTCAATATTCACTCGCTCCCCCACTCAAATTCGCGAAACGCCATATTTCCACTTTTTCGAAGCGCAGTAGAAATACACTACTTACCAATATAACACCCTGTTATCCATAGTTAACCACCAATCGCAGTAAAACACGGCGGCAGCTATCCCCCGGTCAGTTACCGAAGGCGGCCTCACCGCCGGGAAAGATTCCGCCGAAAAGTCCAAATCTGTTGATTTTCCGGGTAAAACCTGGCATATTTCCCCATCTTTTTCATTCAACCGCATGCGTTTCCGCGGCATCGCGCATACGCCCATTCACCGATACCCACAGGACAGGGAAATGGCATCCAAAGAATTTTCGATCGTACCGAGGCCGGTTCAGCCGGTTGAAACCCGCTTCAGGCGAATTGTGACAGCAACGATTCCCGCCGAGCAGTCGATCCCCACACTCCGGATGCTCCGCGACAACGAGCCCTTCTCCATGCGCGGCCAGCCCCCGGTGGTCTGGGACCGCGCCGAGGGATTCCAGGTGTACGACGCCAACGGAAATATGTGGCTGGACTGGTCCAGCGGCGTACTCGTGGCCAACGCCGGGCACGGCCGGAGGGAAGTGGCGGAGGCGGTCATCCGCGAAGCGAGCCGTCCGCTCCTGCACACCTATTGCTTCCCTTCCGAAGCCCGCGCGCGATTGGCGAAAAAGCTCGTTGAGATTGCACCGGAATCCATGACCCGGGCCTTCATTCTCACCACCGGCGCGGAAACCACCGAGTGCGCGGTCAAGCTGGCCAAAACATGGGCGCAAAAGAACGGCGGACCGGAAAAAAACGTCATCGTAACCTTCAACGAATCCTTTCATGGCCGTACCATGGGATCCCAGCTCGCCGGCGGCATTCCGTCCCTCAAGGAGTGGATCGGCGATCTCGACCCCACCTTCGTCCAGGTTCCCCACCCCGGCTCGAACATTGTCATGGACAAGAGTTTTCAGCTCTTCGAGGACACCCTCGCGGCGCAGGGAATTGATCCGGCCAATGTAGCCGGTGTCATGAGCGAAACCTACCAGGGAGGGAACTGCGGGTTTTTCCCCGACGATTACGCCCGGGCCCTCCGCGATTGGTGCGACCGCAACGGCGCATTGCTCATCTTTGACGAGGTCCAGGCCGGTTTCGGCCGGACCGGTAAAATGTGGGGATTCGAGCATCACGGCATCGTTCCGGACCTCATGTGCCTCGGCAAGGGCATCTCTTCTTCCCTGCCCATCGCCGCAGTGGTCGGCCGCGAGGAAATCATGAACCTTTACGGCCCCGGATCCATGACCTCGACCCACTCCGGGCACCCGCTGGGAGCGGCGGCCGCGTTGGCGTCCATCGAACTCATCGAAAAAGAAAACCTGGTGGAAAACGCCCGGGTCGTGGGAGAACGCCTTTTCGAGGGGCTCAAGCCGATTCAGGCCCGTCACGCAGAAATTTTCGACCTCCAGGGCCGGGGCTTGGTCTATGCCCTTATGGCGCTCAGGGATCGGCAAACCATGGACCCGGATGATGACCTGGCTTTCGACATCATCCTCCGCTGTGTCGAAGCCGGACTGCTTATGTTCGCGCCGGTGGGACGCGGCGGCGGCTGCGTCAAAATCGCGCCCCCGCTCTGCATCACCGCGGAAGCCATAGACGAGGGACTGGAAGTCCTCGGCCGCATGGTGGACGAAGCGGTGGCGGCACGGAAATAGCGCCCTGCCGGACAGGACCGGCACATCCGAAAAAGGGGGGAACGCCACTTGGCGTTCCCCCCTTCTGCATGGGCGCTGCCGGATGGTTGGCCCGGGAGTGGTTGACCTCGCGGCCAGCAGCGCGTATATTGCATTATCAGACTTATGCCAAAGCAATTCCACCTAAATTCTGTGCCGGAGCGAACCGGCTTCCCTCCCGGATTAATCCCCGTCCGCAACCATCAGGAGGCGCCCATGCGCATCCCGTCCGCCCTCGCCGCCCCATTCCTGTTCCCGCTCTTGTTCAACTGTTCCGATACTGTGACCAACGGAGCCGATGCTCAGGGGAGGCTTTCCGAAATCCGGCTTCCGTCGGGCTTTGCCATCGATTACTACGCGCAGAATGTGCCCGGCGCCCGGTCCCTTGCGCTCGGTGACCAGGAAACGGTATTTGTCGGCACCCGCGGAAACCGGGTGTACGCGCTCGTGGACAACAAC
Source organism: Candidatus Latescibacterota bacterium (assembly GCA_041690195.1). Classification (GTDB taxonomy): domain Bacteria; phylum Latescibacterota; class Latescibacteria; order Latescibacterales; family Latescibacteraceae; genus JAWLHT01. The sequence goes on along the minus strand of JAWLHT010000241.1, from coordinate 4,009 downwards.
AGCGACCAACGCGCCGACGAGGTAATCACCCTCGCCAGCGGTCTGGACACCCCGAACGGCGTCGCATTCCGCGACGGCGACCTCTATGTCGCGGAAGTCAGCCGTATCCTGCGGTACGACGACATTGAATCCCGCCTGAATGATCCCCCCGAACCGGCGGTGGTCACCTCGCAGTACCCGAGCCAATCCGCCCACGGCTGGAAATTCATAAAGTTCGGCCCAGACGGGATGCTCTATGTGCCCGTGGGCGCGCCCTGCAACATCTGCGAAGTCAGCGACCCCTACGCCACGATCACCAGAATCAATCCGGAAGGCGGCGGATACGAGGTATTCTCCCGGGGTGTCCGGAACACGGTGGGATTCGACTGGCACCCGCAAACCGGAGAACTGTGGTTCACCGACAACGGCCGCGACCGGCTGGGGGACAATATTCCTCCCGACGAGTTGAACCGCGCGCCACGGTCGGGCCTCCACTACGGCTTTCCCTACTGCCACGGCTTCGAAGTTCTCGACCCGCAGTTTGGGGAAGGTCACTCCTGTTCCGAATTCACCCTGCCCGAGATCGCCCTCGGGCCCCATGTCGCGGCGCTGGGCATGCGTTTCTACACGGGTGACATGTTCCCGGGGGAATACCGCAACCAGATATTCATCGCCGAGCACGGTTCCTGGAACCGCACGGTTCCCATCGGATACCGCGTCACCCTCGTCCGTCTGGATGGAAACAGGGCGGAGAGCTACGAGGTGTTTGCAGAGGGATGGCTCCAGAATGGCAGCGACTGGGGACGGCCGGTTGATGTGCTGGTCATGCCCGACGGCGCCCTGCTTGTTTCCGACGACAAAGCCGGAGCGGTCTACCGCATCCGGCATGTGGGGCAATGAAAGAACTGGCGTTTCCCGGACTTGTGTGGGGAAACGAAGATAAAGAAAGAGTCAGGTGAAGGGAAACAGGGGCCAATGCCGGAGTGTATGGATCAGGGTGGGCGGCGGCATTCCCCGCCCATAGAGTCTTTCCCTCTGTGACCCTTTGCCACTTATCTTCATCCTTATTTCCCACAGGAAAGCGCGGAGAGCCAAAGAAATTTGCGCTGTCAAATCCGGATACTGCAAAAAAACTTGCCAGAACGCCGGGCATACCGTACCCTTCAAACGAACCGTATTGAGTTCCCATCAGGGACATGCCGTATTCTAACCCGGTTGGAGGGTATCATGAACCAGTTCTTCATCATGCTTGGCCTCGCTGTCTCCCTGCTTCTGGCAAACACCCCCGATACTGCGGCGCAGATCACATCGCCTGATAATCCCGATGTGGCAAGCCTCAAGGCAGCCCACGAACGAATGCTCAAGGCATGGAGCGATCACGATATCGAGACCATCGTGGAATTGTGCAACGGTGCGGTCGGATTCGGGCACTCCACCGCTTTCCCCCGTCCCATCCGGGTCGAAGGCCCGTTCCGGAAAGGTCTCGCCGAGTTTTATTCGATGATGGATGTGTTCACCATTACCCTGATTTCAGCCGATTACATGGTGGTGGATAACACCGGAGTGGCCTGGGGTCACCTGATGTACACATCCAAGCAGAAGGGCGGTCCCCAGCGGGCGATTTACCAGCGCTATGTGCATACCTTCGCAAAGCGGGAAGGCAAGTGGAAGCAGGTTTCGTATCACCGGTCGCTGATACCTACCGTCGATGAGCAATAGGCGGGGCTTCGTGCGATTTCGGCCACACCAGAGATGCACACGGGAAGAGCACAAGGCTGCGCACCGGACGCACACGGCGTCCATACAACGAAGCAGGGGTTCACAATTGTGAACCCCTGCTTCGTTTGTGGTTTGGTAAGGAGCCGGGACTGAAGCGAATCTACCCACGGATTCTGCCGCCGTACCGCCGCTATACCGAATGTGCATGAGCCTCCACCGGAACAAGAAGGCGAAACCGGTAGAGCATCAGGAGAGTGTCCCCGGAAGGAGCCGCATCTCCACGATCCCGCAATGCCCGCAGCACCTCCTCCGTGTTCCGTTTTCCATCGAACCGGTCCAGAACGCGGTAGAGTCTTTCGGATATTTGCAGGGGATCGTACGGCGAATACGCTATCACGACAAAGCCGTCTCCGTCAGCGCCGACGACCTTGAGTTCGGGATTGCGCCGAAGAAATATGGGAACGGTGGTCGAGATCAGGGCGAAATACCGTTCGCTCAGTTTACGGCGCAACACTCGCTCGGTTGCTCCGGCAATCCGCTCGAACTCCTCCGGAGAAAGAGCCGCGATGAGAGAATGGGCTTCGCGATAGAATGTTTCCTCCCTTCCTTCCCATTCGCCCCAAAGCGTCCGGTACGTTCCGGCATCGGGAGCGCGGTCGTCGACCGATTCCGGAGTCAGAACGCCCTTCCGCTCCTGTTCGTTCAGAATCACGGCTGAATTGAATCCCAGCGTAAAGAGAACATGCCGGGCCAGCTCCCGCTGGAGATGAACGAAATACCTGCGGTATGCCGTCCAGAAATCCCGGCCAGTCTGCCCGGCGGTAAATTTGCAAAACCAGCTGCTGCACACGGCATCCCAGAACGGTCTGACTGTGCATATGCCCGCCTGCCGGTCGAAGAGGAGGCAAACCAGATGCGTGCTCCTGCCAAAAAAACCGGAGGAATTCTTCAGAAGCAGTTCCCACTTCGCCGTGCGGATAATACCGTGCGGGCGGGGGGTGGCCCGCTCGGCAATAAGCTCGCGCATTCGTTTCCGGCCCTCTGCCAGAGCGGCGTCTTCGTTGGCCAGGAGCGCCCCGACCTGATAATTGGGAATTTCAGGATAATGCGTGCAGCATTTTGTTTCCCGGGTAAAAGCAATCCCAACGGAATACGCATTCTCCTCCGGCCACATGGAACACGTGCCGCAGGTCGCCGCGGTTTCCGGGGGAACTACCGCTTCCCGGAAAAAACCGGGAAGGAAGCCGTGGTACACTTCCGGAACCGACGCCAGTATCGCTTTTGCATGCATGGAGGCTTCCTTCCCGTACTGAGATGCCCGGAACCGATCACCGGCGAAACGCCGTTACATTATATAAAACGTATCTAATGAGCCAATTGCAAAAGTATGAGCATGAAGGTATATAGATTACCCAAATGGTGTGCAATAATTGATTTTACGGGTGTTTACGCCTCCACAGAGATGATACCGTGCGGTGTTTGATGAGCTGATAATTCTCTTTCAAGCCAGGGGACTGGTGAAAACGGGGTTTGCGGTAAATGGGTGAAAGAAGGGAATGATTCGATGGAAGGCTTGGAATTACACGATGGGTCAAAGATGTACCGCAATCCGAACCAAAATGCCCGGAGAGAAACGGGCATCTGAATACCCATTACCGCCGGAACCTTTTGCCGATACAACCCGACACCCGTACGTCACTTTATTTCCAGTTCGACCACGGTTTCCACATGCGGCGTATGGGGCGCCATATCCAGGGCTCGCACCGCGTTCAGCCGGTATCCGGCCAGCGAGAGGGTTTCCAGATCGCGGGGCAGCGCCTTGATGTTGCAGGAGACATACACCATTCTCGGAATACGGAGCATGGCGAGCATCGCCAGCGCCCTAGGATGAATTCCCGCCCGCGGCGGGTCGCACACCAAAACATCGAACTCGCCCACATGCTCGGTAAGCTGGTCCTCCACCGCGCCGGTGATAAAGGCAACGTTTTCAATGCCGTTCAGCGCCGCATTCCTTTCCGCGTCGGCCACGGCATCGGCCACCACCTCCATTCCGGTAACACCTGCCGCGTCTCCGGCCAGATATATGCCGATGGTTCCGGTGCCGCAATAGAGGTCCAGGACCCTTTCCTTTCCGGAAAGCCCGGCAAATTCCCGGATGGTGTTGTAGAGGTGTTCCGCCTGACGGGTGTTGGTCTGGAAGAAGGCATCGGGAGAAATGGTGAACGTGTACTGCCCGATACGGTCACGGATGTATCCCGGCCCATGGAGAACGCGCCGTTCCTGCCCGAAGGCGGTGCTCCCCGGGGAACGG
>JAWLHT010000240.1:0-8686 GCA_041690195.1 Candidatus Latescibacterota bacterium | reverse complement strand
GGGGAATTGAGCCATAGGAAGCACTGAGATGGCCGATAACGAGTCATCCCCTCTCTTGCAAGAGAGGGGAACGAGGGGTGAGTTATATTTTCAGGCCAGAATCACAATACATCCGTTCCAATATCCCCGCTTATGTTTAAGACAATGGGGCCCGAGGGTGAGTTACCGTCCGGGGCCCGAGCGGCGGAGGTCAATGGGCGCAATGCCCAGCCCCGGCGCGGGAGAGCCGGGCAGAAAGCGGACGGCGTTGTCTTCCGTGACCTCCATGCGCGGGTCGGTGAACAGGGTACCGTCCCGGGGTGTCAGCGGCCCGGTTTTCACGGTGGAGTAGTCGTGCGCCACTTCGCGCAGGGTGGTCTTTCCCGAACGGCTGTGAACGATGTTGCCGGCCAGCGAAACGATCCCGTCGGCGGGGCTTCCGAAGGAGACCTCTTCCGCGACGATGATGTTCCGCTCGAAGCGGACTCCTCCGGAGCGGGGGAAGGTGATCTGCTGGGGGCCGCGGTCCACGAACACGTTGTTGCGGATGATGCAGTTCTTTGTCATGTGATTATGGCTCGGCCAGGAGGTGTCAACCGCCAGGTTGCCTTCCACCACGCAGTTTTCCGCCTGTTCATCCAGGTAATACGCGTGCGTCGGACCGGGCTCCCCCCGGTTTCCCCGGACCACGTTTCCCCGTGAATACTGTGTCACCGCTACCTGCGCCGATAAGTCATAAAAGTAAAAGGGCTAAGAAGAGACTTACCCCTCGTAGCCCTTCGGCATGAAAGAGACTTCTGATAATTTCTCTTTCATATGTAGGATGGTACAGAGAATACTTAGTACCACTTTGAGGCCACATAACTATTGCCTTTGCTATCCCAGCCCTCAAATCTAACACGGTAATGCTCGGCAAGGGTGTTAGCCGTAACAGGAGACCAGACAGCCGATAACTCTCGTACTGCCTTGTCCAAAGTGACGGTTACATTCGCGTACTCACCGAGAAGGTTACCAGCAGCATCAGTATTTTGGACATCAATCTCATATCGTACTATCCGGTAACCATACCACGAATAGTAAACATCCAAGCCTGTTGAAGACATAACTGCCGATACTGACACATTTTTGAGCCTTCTTGCGGCGTCAACCGTGCTTACCGAGCCGATTACCACTGCAATTACCAAAACAAGAACTCCGAAAACAAGCAGAAACTTTTTCATTCTGTGCCCCCTTCTGTTGTATGGAATGAACACCGCAACCCGTTTGATTGCGTCCTGTATACAATAAATCATCATGGCTATTATTATAATATAGTGTAATACACGATATTGGCGTTGTAAAACACGGACTTGACAAGTGCTTATACGTTAACAAGTCTCTTGTCCCTGCACTTTCCAGGCTCTCCCACTCTGCCGAGATAACTTCTCTGCACAAAGTAAAGAGGACACGATGCCGAATCCTTTTCTGATCATGGAGGCGCTTCAGGGCGCGTAGCTCAGAGTCAGGAGACGACCTCATAATTCCGCATCATTCCCAAATCCTCATGCTCAAGATTATGACAGTGATATACGTATAATCCGGTATAATCCCGAAATCTCAGTAGAAGCTGTACACTTTCCTCAGGCATAAGAAGAACGGTATCCTTCCATCCCTCATCGAGGTAACCACCGTTGAAATCGGGCCAAGGATTCCGTCGCTTAAGCACTTGAAACTGTAAACCATGAATATGCACTGGGTGGGGCATCGGGCTGACATTCCGTACTTCCCATATTTCTGCGGTATCCAGTTTTACCCGCTCCCACGGTGCTACCGAGGTCATACGAAAGGTTCGTCCGTTAATCGTCACTTGCATACCCCGCATCTCAAAATTGAACTCTCGTGGGTTATCACGATTCACGGCTTCGCGCACATCCGGCTCCGGAATTCCGGATAGGCGGGGTGGTGATGAAAAGTCCGTTCCCTTTTCATCGGTAACGGAAAAAGAGGTAACAGGAAAATCCTCTTCCCCATTCATGGGGCCGTAATTCATCATTCCCTGTCCTCCCATCCCGCGGCGACCCATTCCCCTCGGGCCGGAACCCATCATACCTGGTCCCATTGCCCCCCCATCGAATCTCATGCTACGGAGCACTACTTGGGAACCTGCAGGATACGATGAAAAATCAATGAGGCTTTCAGCCCGTTCGCCTGGTCCGAGCACAATGAATTCCCGTTGCAAAGGAATGCTCAGCAGACCCCCGTCCGAACCGATTAGCGTGAAATCTGACCCTGTATCGAGATAAAGTTTATATATGCGCGAATTGGAACCGTTCAGGAGGCGGAATCGGTAAACTCCTTGCTTCACGGCAATCCGGTGATTCGGCTTTCCATTCACCAGAACGGTGTCCCCCAGGAAACCCTGTATCATCACCATACGGCCCATCATGTTCTGTCCGAAATAGACCAGCGATCCATCACGGTCGAACGATCTGTCCTGAATAACCAGTGGAATATCGTACTCTCCGCCCGGTAGACCGAGCGATTGTTCATGCTGATCTTCGACCAGAAACAATCCTGCCAGTCCTCGATACACTTGGTATCCGGTTATTTTGTCCGGATGGGCATGATACCAGTATGTTCCGGCACGGTCATTCACCTGAAACAGATATTCATAAGATTTTCCCTGTGAAATGGCAATACGCGGATGCCCATCCATTTCTGGCGGCACATGAAGCCCATGCCAGTGAATAACGCTGATTTGGGGAATCCGGTTTTCAAACCGTACCCGCACGGCATCGCCCTTTTTCACTCGAATTGTCGGCCCCAAATAGCTATCTGTCTTAGTGTCGATACTTTGGGAAGACCCTTGGAGCAATTCCGCACGATACGACCAGACCGAAGTGCTCCGGTCTGGCAGGATCGACACACTCCCTGGCTCGGCAAACATGCGGATATCAATATTGGGGACAATTTCTTCCCGCCCCCTATCCCGGACTGTTTGACCGGAACCATCTCCACAATTTGAAGCAGCCACCGGAATACCCGCGAGCAGTTGTATAAAGCGTCTTCTGCCGTTATCCATTTTTTGCTCCTCATGAGACCTTCACGACTCCCAACAGCCAGAACTCCGAAAGTCAGCAATACCTTTATGTGATAATCTTGAGAGTGTTATTCGTCGTTCAAGTGTTACAACGCGATAGGATTATAAATATATATATTATAATATACTGTGTATACTTATAAATCCTTTGGCAAATAATAACAGCTTATAAATTGCCAAGTGGGGATATGACAAGTGCTTATACGTTAGCAATATCTTGTCCTTGCACTTCCCAGGCTCTCCCACTCACCATTCTTTAGAGATCGAAAGCGTTTTTGTGTCAAATCATGTACTTGCTTCATGGAAACGCTGCAGTCAAATCCCTATTTGATTAACAATTGTTCAGGCAAGTAACCCGTGCCGCCGCTCATTTCTTTTCCATCCGCGCCCAATAACGGCTCTTCCCTGCTCTCTTCGTAATCCCCACTCTCCCGATCCCCCCAAGAATTCCCTCTCCCCTCTCTAACCGCCTCCCCCATCAGGACTTCTCCCACCCCCGCCGCTCGTACCTTTTCCGGTTGATTCCCCGGCGGGAGCGGTGTATCTTGCCTCCATAACCGGAATGATTAATCAGGTCACAGGATGGGGGTACGGTACTATGGAAGAGAGAACGGGAACGATGGGACGCCGGACATTCATGAGTGTGGCGGCGGGAACGGCGCTGGCCGCGGCGGCGGGCGCGGCACCGAACAGGCAGGCGGGGGAGAAGTCTTCCGGGAAGCGGCGGGTGGCCCTGGTGGGGACCGGCATCCGGGGGAGCACGCTCTGGGGGCGGACGCTGGCCGGGAAGTACAGCGATGTACTGGAGTTTGTGGGGCTGTGCGACATCAACCGCAAGCGGGCGGAGTATGTGAAGGGGTACATGGGCGTGGGCTGCCCGGTGTACACCGATTTTGACGCCATGATTGCGCAGGCCAGGCCGGATACGGTGATTGTGACCACCATGGACTGTTTCCACGCCAAGTACATCTGCCGGGCGATGGAACTGGGCTGCGATGTCATCACGGAAAAACCGCTGGCTATCGACGAGAAGCAGATCCAGGAAATCCGGGACACCGAGCGGCGGACGGGGAAGGATGTCCGGGTGACCTTCAACTACCGGTACACTCCCGACGCGGTCCGGATCAGGAGCCTGATCGCCGAAGGCGAAATCGGGCAGGTCACCTCCATGGATTTCCACTGGTACCTGGACACCGGCCACGGCGCATCCTATTTCCGCCGCTGGCACGCCTTCAAGCAGAACAGCGGGTCGCTGCTGGTGCACAAGGCCACCCACCATTTCGACATCATCAACTGGTGGCTCAATTCCGATCCGGTGGAAATCAACGCCGACGGGGATCTCCGGTATTACGGGTTCAATGGCGACATGCGGGGGAAGAACTGCCGGGAGTGCGCCCACAAGACCCAGTGCCCCTATTACTGGGACATCACCCGGGACGAATCCAGCATGAACCTCTATGTCAACTGCGAGTCCGAGGACGGCTATATCCGGGATTCCTGCCTGTACCGCGAGAACATCAACATCTGGGACAACATGTCGGTGCAGGTGAAGTACGCCAATGATGTCCTGCTCAACTATTCCCTGGTGGCGGGCATGCCTTATGAGGGATACCTGGTGGGCATCAACGGCACGAAGGGGCGCATTGACGCCCGGATCTATCACGGCCAGCCCTGGAAGGTGGAGCGGCTCGGCGATCTCCGGCTCACCCGTCACTTCAAGGGAACCATCGAGACCGGCATCGGCGAAGGCGGCGGCGGGCACTGGGGCGCGGACGAGAAAATGCAGGACATGATCTTCCGCGGCGCGCCGGACCCGATGGAACAGTCCGCGGGAACCCGCGCCGGAGCCATGTCCGTCCTCATCGGCGTCGGGGCGCGGCACAGCATCGAGCAGAACCGCAGAATCACGATCGATGAAATGGTGAAGATCTGAGGCGGGAAAGGCGGCCCTCGCTCCTTGGTTCCATGGGTGTAAGTATAAGCAGATAGTGGTGAGCGGGGGTTTTGAAAAGAGTAACTCACCCCTCGGTCCCCTCTCTATCCTATAGAGGGGATGCCTCGTTATGGGCTGTCTCGGTGCTCCCTGTTGCTGGGTTTCCCCCTCTCTCTGGAGAGACGGGGTCCCCGGCCCTGGGGCTAGGGGGTGAGTTACCGGCCAAAGTCTCCATTGACGACCTTTAGTACTCATCTGTGCCAGTGGTTTTCCCTTATGTTTACGACAATGTGGCAGGAGGTGAGTTACTCCTTCGGGTCACCCGTTCACCGCTAACCGGTGTGTTTTTTCAGAAAAAGGATGCAGTATGACTGTTCGGTCGGGAAACGTGATTTCGGGAATACTGATGATGATTGCGGTTTGCACGGTGTCCTGCGGGGGGCGGGACCGGATGGCGCTCACTTCCCCCGGCGAAAATATTTCTGTCAGTGTCGCGACCAATGGCGGCAAGGCGGGGAACGAGCTGACCTACAGTGTCATGCTCGGGGAAACGGAGATCATCCGGGAGGGCGGCCTCGGCGTAGACTTCGCCGATGCGGGGACGTTCGGTTCGGACGTGACCGTGACCGGAGTGTCGCGGCGCTCCGGACGGGACACCTATCGGCTGCAGTGCGGGAAGCGGACGGAGGTGGATGACGCCTACAACGAGATGACCGTCTCGCTGGCCGACCAGTCGAAGCGGAAGATGGAACTCGTGTTCCGCGCCTACGATGACGGCGTGGCGTTCCGGTACCGTATTCCCGCGCAGGAGACGGGCGGTGATCTGCGGATAGCCGGAGAGCGGACGTCCTTCCGGTTCACCGGGGACCATGCGTACTGGGGCCTCCATGTGCCGGGCTATACCACTTCGTACGAAAACAATTACACCAACGCGCCCCTTTCGCAGCTCCAGGCCGATTCCCTCGCCGTGCTGCCGTTCCTGGTGAAGGTGGGCGACACCGCCTGGGCGGCGGTGACCGAGGCGAGGCTCATCGACTATGCCGGCATGTACGTCTGCGGCGACAGCGAAGACCCGTACAACCTGGCCACCCGTCTTTCCCCGCTGCCGGAGGAGCCCGGAATCGCAGTGAAAGCCACCGCGCCGCATGATACCCCGTGGCGGGTGGTCATGCTCGGGGACAATCCCGGGAGGCTTATCGAATCGAACATTGTCACGAACCTGAACGATCCGCCCGCCACGGACATGTCGTGGGTCAAGCCGGGCAAGACCGCCTGGGACTGGTGGAGCGGCCAGATTGTCGAGGGAACGGGATTCGAAGGCGGCATGGACAACCGCACCATGAAGTACTACATCGATTTCGCCGCCGAGGCGGGATTGGAGTACATGCTGGTCGACGCCGGTTGGTACCGTAACAAGAGCTACGACTGGGGAAACGCCGGTCTCATGAAGGACCCCGTGAACGACATCACCACCCCGATCCCCGAAATTGATCCGCCGGAACTGGTCCGTTATGCGAATGCCAGGGGAGTGGACATCATCCTCTGGATACACTGGATTCCGACAGTGAACCAGATGGACGAGGCGTTCCCGCTGTACGAATCGTGGGGAGTCAAGGGGGTCAAGATCGACTTCATGGACCGTGACGACCAGGAAATGGTGAACATGTACCGACGTATGGTGGAAAAAGCCGCCGAACACCACCTGCTCGTCGATTTCCACGGCGCCTACAAGCCGACCGGAACACGCCGGACCTGGCCGAACCTCATCACCCGGGAGGGTGTGCTCGGCCTGGAATATGTCAAATTCGAAATGCCCGGCAAGGCGGTATCGCCAGACCACGACTGCATCATTCCCTTCACCCGCATGCTGGCGGGCCCCCTGGACTACACGCCGGGCGGATTCTCCAACGCGACGAAGGAGCAGTTCGTTTCCCGCAATCTGCGACCCATGACAAAGGGAACCCGCTGCCACCAGCTCGCCCTGCACGTGGTGTTTGAAAGCCCGCTCCAGATGCTGCCAGACCACCCGGCGAACTACCGGGGCAAGCCGGGCATGGATTTCCTCCAGGTGGTTCCCGCGACCTGGGACGACACGAAAGTGCTGAATGGCGAGGTGGGCGATTACATCACCATCGCCCGTAAAAGCGGTAAGGAATGGTATCTCGGCAGCATCACCGACTGGTCGCCCCGCACGCTGGAGGTTCCCCTGGACTTCCTCGGGGAGGGAACGTGGACTGTCGAGATGTGGGCCGACGGCGACGATGCGGGAACGAACGCGGAAAGCGTCGCCGTTCAGAAAGCGGACCTGACCCCGGACCAGACCCTGACCATCGACATGAAGCCGGGAGGGGGATTCGCCGCGCGGATATACCCGGCGTCAGCGGGCGAGTGATACCGGTTCTGAGCCAAAGACAGCAAAGCCAACGGAACGGCCCCCTGAACAGGGGGCCGTTCCGTTATGGAGAAATCGGCGGTCCCGGACCGCCGTGGCGTAAGGAATCAAATTGTCGTTGGGGCTGTTTGTTGATATATTAGTATATATGGTATGCACAACGGCAATCTTTCCCAGAGGCGCCCATGAACGACTACATATCCACGATCATCCGCCATGAGTTTTTCCAGAAAACTGTGGCTTCGCTGATCACCATTCTGCTCATTCTCATTGTGCTCCGCATCGTGCACGCCGTGTATGAGCGGCGGACCGAAGATGTGGCGGTGCGCTACCGCAAGCACAAGATTGTCAGTTTTTTCGGCGGGCTCGCCATTCTGTTCGCGCTGGCGTTCATTTTCACCGAGCGGCTGGGCGGGCTGATTCCCGCCATTGGTTTTCTCGGAGCGGGCATCGCCTTCGCCCTGCAGGAGGTCATCACCAGTGTCGCGGGATGGATAGCCATAGCGTTCAACAATTTTTACCAGGTGGGCGACCGGGTGCAGCTCGGCGGAATCAAGGGGGATGTCATCGATATCGGCATGCTCCGCACCACGCTCATGGAAATCGGGCAGTGGGTGAACGCCGATCTTTACAACGGACGGGTCGTGCGGGTTGCCAACAGCTTCATTTTCAAGGAGCCGGTGTTCAACTACTCCGCAAATTTCCCCTTCGTCTGGGATGAGATCCTGATCCCGATCACATTTGCCAGCGACATCCGTCTGACCCGGGAGATACTGCTCCGGGTCGCGGAAGAGGTGGTGGGCGATTACGTGCCGGTTGCACACAGTGACTGGGAGCACATGAAGCGCATCTATATCCTCGAAGACACGCCGCTCGAGCCGAGGGTGACCATATCGGCAAACGACAACTGGATCGAGTTCATTCTGCGCTATGTGGTGGATTATAAACGCCGCCGGATAATCAAGGACCGGATTTTCACCCGTCTGCTCGAGGAGTTCGAAAAGGCGCAGGACAGGGTCAGCCTGGCCTCCGCCACCTTCCAGGTCGTCGGCCTCCCCGAAATCAATATCCGGATGAAAGAGCGGGAGCAGGCCACGGTCCGGACCTGACCGCCGGGTTTCCGCAGGCGGAAAGGGGGTGGGTGAGACTTTGGCCGGTAACTCACCCCCTGGTCTCATTGTCGTAAAGATAAGAGAAAACTGCAGGCACGCATGAGTACTAAATATAATCAGTGGAGGTGCTGGCCGGTAACTCACCCCCTGGCCCCCTTCTGTCACCCCAGCCCTGTTCCACAGGGCCGGGG
>JAWLHT010000239.1:0-8717 GCA_041690195.1 Candidatus Latescibacterota bacterium | reverse complement strand
AAGTCCCGTGCGCCATATACCGCGGACCATGCTGTTCCGGCGTCTCCGGCGTACCGGCTGAGTGTCACCGGCCCTCCCGCCCGCTCCAGGGCGTCAGCCATGGATTTCGCTTCGGATACTACCGGTGACGGGTCTTTGTCACCGTGGTACACCCGGGCCGCCACAGAGCGAAGGGACCGTGCCAGGGAGGGACTTCCCCCTCCGGAAACCGCGGCAACAGCCGCATACCGTCCCGGCGACCGCGCCGCGAGTTCCCAAGCCGCACGCGCCCCCATACCCGTACCGGTGAGATATATCCGCTCCGAATCGACCCGGTAATAGCCCATGACGTCATCGAGGAGAAGATCAAGGTACTCGGCCGACCACCGGCTTCCGGACGGACACTGGGGCGAAACCACTATACAGGGGATATCGCGGCGGTTTTCCACGAACCGGGAAAGCCCGTGCCCGCGTACCAGGTCCAGGTCACCGCCACGCTGCCCCTCGCCGTGGAGAAAGAGGACCAGCGGCCAGCGGTTCGTCGAACGGTCGTATGATTCCGGCAAATAGAGCAGATACCCGCCGCTCAGCGGCCGTGGGATATCGGTTTCAAACCGGCATTCGATTTGGGAGGACGCGACGGGAGGCGCCGGCCGGGGAAGGCGTGGAGAGCACCCCGCCACCAGAGCAACAGATACCACGAGAAAAAATATGTTCCTTGAAATGCGCATACAAGAGCATCCTTTGAAAATCGGTGCGAACGAACTGGCCAGCTCCGGCGTCATAGACGGTACACAGCCGGTTACCCGGATCCGGAAGGCGGGATCATCGGAGCTGTTCTGGTTTCACTGTGGAATAGACTCCTCTGGACACGAGACGTTCCCGTTCCGGAACAGCCGCAACTGTTTCATAGACCAAGCCCAGGGTTCAGCAACCTTGTCGCCACTCAAGTTTTGGGGGCAGGGAGACAGGGTTGTACAGGGTGTTATGTAACCGCAAGATTGTTTTAGGGCGAACTGCATGCACAGTGAAAAACGTACGTACGGCAGTTTCCGGGTTTTCGCCGGGGAAGCCCTTTTCCTTCTCCGACGGATGCATCGTATTCCACCCGCTTTGCGACGGGAGCTTACTCCCGCCTTCCGGGAACGTCTCATGTTAACAGTCACCGCCGTGAACGGCTGCCGATACTGCGCATGGTTCCACTCCCGGTTGGCGCTTCGCTCCGGGATCGGGCCGGATGAAATCGCTCTCCTGCTCGGTGGCAGTACGTCCGGAATTCCGGCAGATGAAACCGCCGCGCTCGGGTACGCCGTTCACTGGGCCGAACGGGATGCCGTTCCAGAGCCGGGCATCCGCCGCGAATTCGAAACGTTGTACGGTCCGGCCCGGGCGGAAGCGATCGAACTGGCCCTGCGCATGATCCGTCTCGGGAACCTCCTCGGAAACACCTGGGATGCGTTCCGGCGACGGGCCTGACCGCAACGAAGGAGCGTAAAGGAGCGTATAGGGTCCGGAGGCGCTTCGGGGTTGATTTTTGCGGCCTGAGAAGGTATATACCATACAGGACTTGGCCGCATCATCCATTATCAGCTCCGAGAGGTTAAGGTTTCGCGTTTCCCGGGCCGGCCGCCTGTCCCCGGGCTGGATCGCCGTAACACTACCGAGGTATATATTATAGTGGATTGGTCTGCTTTTTATCATTCGGCGACGTTTGCCTACATCGTCCTGCCGCTCCTCATCTTCTGTTCCCGGATTGTCGATGTCAGCATCGGCACCATGCGGGTAATATTCATCACCAAGGGGTACCGGTGGCTTGCCCCGCTCTTCGGCTTTTTCGAAGTGCTTATCTGGCTTGTCGCAATGTCCCAGATCATGAAGAATCTCTCCAACGTTTTCTGCTACATCGCCTATGCGGGGGGCTTCGCCACCGGGAACTTCGTGGGCATGTTCATCGAGCGCAAGATGGCGCTCGGGGTTGTACTCGTCCGGGTTATTACCCGCACCGACGCCTCTGCGCTGGTCGCTCACCTCAAATCCCGGAACTATGGGGTAACCGCGGTCAACGCAGAGGGGCTTTTCGGCAAGGTGAAGATTCTCTTCACCATCGTCAAGCGCACCGAACTGGCAACAATCATCGAAACGATCAAGCGATTCAATCCCCAGGCTTTCTATTCCATCGAGGACATCCGTCAGGTGAGCGAACCAGTCCGGGTCTCGTCCGAGGCCGAACCCGCGGCCCAGGGCGGATTGCTCCGCATGGTCCGGGTCGGGAAGTAAGCCGCGACGGCGTTACCCTTCTGAAATTGCTGTTGTACGAGCCACATACCCACCTTCCGTCAGTCCGGAGAGACCGGAGGCTTGGGGCCCGCCTGGAATGTAGCTTATACCAGTTTCGTTTCAAAGTTCGCAGAAAGAACCCATCCCGACCGCCCCGGCCCTCATCCTCCCATTCCCGTTCCCGTTCGACAGACGATCAGCCCCCCATTCGTACCTGAATTCGGTACGAATGGGGTATGGCGGGGAAAGCCCCACTGTCAGGTCATCGTCGAGAATCGGCGACAACTGATTATCTCCGCATTGATCTGGATTGGTATCAGCCGGTTTATTCGAATCGCCTGCCGCTGTTCCCGGATACTCCTGCCACATTATTCCGCCGGTACGCACCTTCATCGCAGGATAATCATAACCGCCGCGGTACAGGCGGCCGTCGCGAGCGCCAGCCAGTCGCATGATTCCATGCGAATTTCCCTGAACCGGGTGCGGTGAACGCCGCTGCGGTAGAGGCGGCTTTCCATGGCCACCGCCAGTTCTTCGGCGCGTCGAATCGCCGAAATGAAGAGCGGAACGAGGAGGAGGGAAACGGAACGGAGATTGGCCCGGAGCCCGGCGGGGCGGAGCCCCCGGGAGGCATGGGACTTGCGGATTTTTACTGCCTCATCGAGCAGCACGGGGATAAAGCGGATGGTGATGACCATGGCCAGCGCAATATCATGCGGATGCAGCCCGAACCGCGCCAGGGGACGCAGCAATTTTTCCACGCCGTCCACCAGTACCACGGGTTCGGTGGTGAGCGTGAGCAGGGAAGCCAGAAACACGAGAATGCCCAGCCGAAGACCGTAAAGGAAGCCGAGTTGCAGACCTTCCGAGGTGATGCCTCCATAGGGAAGGGGCGCCTCAAGAATGATATGGCCGCCGGTGAAGAGGACGTTGAGAAGGACGGTAATGATGATGAGCCATTTGAAGGGAAGCACGCTCCGGAGGAGATAGGACGCCGGAAGCCGTGAAAGCGCCGCGGCCAGCACAGTGAACCCCAGTGCGATGAACGCGGGGCGCATGCCCTCTCCCGCGAACAACGCCCCCATGATCAGGAAAGACGACAGGAGCTTGGCGCGCGGGTCCAGACGGTGCAGAATGGATGTGCCGTGGACGTACCGGCCCAGAGTAATATCGCGGATGCTCATGAATGGGAGCCGTAATTAAGGGCGGAAACGGTGCATGCCGGCTTTTCACCGGCAGCGCGGCTGTTCCCCGCCGGGAGAAAATACGTCTGAACCGGAGCGGAACGGTGGCAGAGGGAAAACCCCACCCATTCCAACGGTGTACCCCCCATCCGCACCGCGAGTACGACGAAACCGCCGGCCCGCTTTCACTGGCCTGGGCCTCTACAGTCCGCCTTCGTGATGGAGGAACGCCCGCTTCAGATCGAGCCGCGCGCCAAACCCTCCGATGCCGTTCGCGGCGACCACCCGATGACACGGCACTATGAGTAGCGCACGGTTCCGGCCGCAGGCGCTCCCGGTGGCACGAAACGCCCGGGGAAACCCGGCGGACACGGCCAGATCGCCGTAGGACATGGTCTCTCCGAAAGGAATCCGGGCGATCTGACGGTGGATGGCGACGGTGAACGGGGTCGCGCCGACCGGACGAACCCGGGCGCGGAGGGGCAATGTCGATCCGTCGCACCAGGCCCGGATCTGTCCGGTAACGTCTCGGAAGGGAGCCGCGTCAACGGTGACCCCGCAGTCCCACTCCTGGTGCAGGTCTTGGATAAACCGGGGCAGCGGCTCGTCCATCCGGACAAAGAAAAGCGCGTCGCCGTCCCCCGCCAACACCAGCGGGCCGAAAGGTGTCGCCATTTCCGTGACATACACCCGTTCAGGAGGCCGGGATAACGGAGCGAGAAACTCGACCGGAGATTCCGGTAACAATTTCATGGGTGATCGTCTCCCCGAGATTGGCCAGGTCCTCTACAGTGATCCGGACGCCCCCATCCTCACCGACAAGCGTGACCGGGTCGCCGGGACGGACTTCTCCGGCGTCGGTTACATCGAATACGGTCTGGTCCATGCACACCCGTCCGGCAATCGGCACGAGGGTTCCCCTGATCACGGCCCGCCCCCGGTTGGAAAGAAAACGCCGGTATCCGTCGGCATACCCGACGGGCACGGTGGCCAGTCGGGAAGGACGTTTCGTTACATACGTCCCGCCATAGGACACCGGAAATCCGGCCGGAACGTCCTTGACCAGGGCGACCCGGCTCTTCCAGGAGAGTACCGGCCGGAGCGGCAGGATTTCCGAACCGCCCGGACAGGCCGGGAGCCCGAAGCTCATGATACCCGGCCGCACCATGTCGAGATGGGCTTCGGGAAACTTGAGAATGCCGGCGGAGTTGCAGAGATGAGCGACCGGCGGTCGTAACCCTTTCGCCGTCAAATCCTCCAGCAGAGCCCGGAATATATCGATCTGGTCCCTGGTGTAGCCGTCGCGTTCCTCGTCCGAACAAGGGAAGTGGGAAAATATCCCTTCAACGGCGATTCCGGAAGTGTCGAGTGCGCTCCGCAGGAGGCGCTCGGCTTCATTCGGACGAACACCGACCCGTCCCATACCCGTGTCCACTTTCAGATGGATACTGCACCGGGCCCTTTTTCGGTGAAGGCAGCGCTTTAGTTCGAGAAGGGTTTCAAAGGAAGAAAGTCCGATGGTCAGATCGTGGTCAATCAGGTCGCCGATCCGTCCGGGGTCCTCCGCGGCAAGCACCAGGACCGGAGCCTCAATCCCGGATTCACGAAGCTGTATGCCCTCGCAGGCGTAGGCTACGCCCAGCAGGCCTGCTCCGGCGTCCAGAGCGGTCCGGGCGCATTCCACCATCCCGTGGCCGTATGCGTTCCCCTTCACCACGCCCATAAGCCGAACCGCCGGACCAATAAAGGCCTGTATTTTTTTTAAATTGTCCCGGTACGCGCCCAGATCGGTGACAGCAACTGTATCCCGGTTGAAAACATTCATGGTAGACCAGCTTTGCTCGCGTTGCATGCGTAATCGGCGCCATTTCCTGACGACATCCCGACCAGATGTGCCCGCTCCCGGCGGGCAAGGATTTGTCTCCCCATCTCAGAACCAGTTCTGGCGCTTGAAGTACCAGAGCAAAATCCCGGCGATTATCAGCTCCAGCGCCACAACAACATAGAATCCGTAAGACTCCCCCTGAAGCGGCAGATTCAGATTCATGCCATAAAGGCTGGCGATGAGTGTCAGCGGCAGCATGATGAACGAGACAATGGTCAGGGTTTTCATGACACTGGTCATGCGGTGGGAGGTCAGGCTGACGTAGGTATCCATGGTTCCGCCGACCATTTCCATGTAGGAGCCGAGAAGGCCCTGGATGGTGGACATGTGGTCGTGGACGTCCTGGAAGTAGACCCGGTTCTCTTCCTGGATGAGATCATACTCAGTGGACCCGAGGTCCTCGACCACTTCCTCCGCGGGAGCCAGGATACGGCGGAGATTGATAAGCCCGCGCCGCATACGGAAGAGATCATTGAAGGTCCGTTGGGAGGCATCGGACAGTATCTCGCTCTCCAGCTTGTAAATGGCCCGCTCCATTCGTTTAAAGGAACGGCCGAGATTGTCCACGATGCCGTCCATGATGGCGTGGAGAATTTCGTCGGTCCCCTGCGACATGAAGCCGATGTCACGGTCCAGACGGCGACGGAGTTGATTGATGGCCAGGATGGGACGGCTGTGATAGGTAACAACGTACTTCACACCGAAGAAAATGTCGAGTTCGTTGAAATCGAAGGTGAGCTTCTCGTGGTTGAACACCACCGAGTGGAAAACGAGGAACAGGTAATCTTCGTAATTGTCGATTTTCGCTTCCTCGATATCAACCGCGATGCAGTCTTCGATGGCGAGTTCGTGAAAGCCGAAAACCGTGCTGAGGATTTTTGATTCTTCTTCCGTGGGGGCTTCAAGATCGACCCAAAGGTCGACGTTTTCCGCTTCGACCAGCCCGGGCAGCTCTTCGAGCGAGGGGGATGCCAGCGTTCCTTCCGCGACGTTGTAGCTGAAAATCGTTATCATGGCGTTTCATCCTGGGTGCCGCGCCCTCCCGGAAACGTCGAAAAACCGCCGGGAAGACGTTTATGTCGCCGCGGACCGCGGGTCCGCTTTCGTTATGCCGCTATGGGTAAGGGTCGGGTAACATACGCTTTCGGGGTAGGCTGTCCGGATGAACCGGAGGCAGCTCGGTGAAGGGTACGGTTTCCGAAACGGACGCTCCGAAAGCATCCCGGTTCCGGCCTTTTATCAAGCATCGTAAGTTACTCCATATTCAAAATGGAGGCAACGGATAAATGACCTCCGCCCATATTTTTTAATGCTTCGCGAATTTGTGCATGCAAATGACCTGTGGCAAGATGCGCCAAAAAAGGAAAGAGCCAGAAGTCAGGAGAAGGGAAACAGCCGCCAACGCCGGCAGGTGCGGTTCAGCCCATCTTTTCCCTTGGGTTTGGGCTGTTTATCCCCGCTGTACCTTTGTCCTTTATTGCAATTTGCCTTCTTGATCCGTCATCCTCCTTTTCCGCCGGAACCGTTCACATTCCGGGGAGTCCATTCCTGCGGGGTTTTTCAATTGATTAGCCCGCCTCCATCGAGTATCTTTCCCCATATTTCGCAAATCGTTGGAGCATCCGAAAGAAAAGGTTCACCGGAATGTATGTGATCGCAGAAAAGCAGCTCATCGCCCCGGGAGTGACTATGGCCCGGATCGTCGCGCCCAAAATCGCGCGGAGGCGCAAAGCAGGCCAGTTCGTCATCCTGCGGTTCTATGAAGAAGGGGAGCGTATTCCCCTTACCATCGCCGACGCCGACCCCGAGGCTGGGACCATCACGGTGATCTCCCAGCGCGCGGGCAAATCCACCGCCTACTTCGAGGACATGCCCCCCGAACGGGGCATTCCCGACGTCGTCGGTCCCCTGGGACACCCCACCCAAATCGAGAACTACGGCCGTGTGGTGTGCATCGGCGGGGGCATCGGCATTGCCCCGGTGCACCCCATCGCCCAGGCCATGAAGGCTGCGGGGAATCATGTCACGTCCATCCTCGGAGGACGTTCGAAGGAGTTCGTCATCCTCGAAGACCTCCTGCGGGCGGCTTCGGACGAGGTCCATATCGCCACCGACGACGGTTCGTACGGACGCAAAGGGTTCGTCACCGATGTCCTTCGGGGCCTCGTCGAGGACGGCGGACACTTCGATTACGCAGTGGCCATCGGGCCCGTTCCCATGATGCGGGCGGTCTCCCGGCTCACGAAGGAACTGGGCATCCCCACCCTGGTGAGCCTCAATGCGCTCATGGTGGACGGCACGGGCATGTGCGGCGCCTGCCGGGTGAGCGTGGGCGGCGAAACCAAGTTCGTTTGCGTGGACGGTCCGGAGTTCGACGGCCACCAAGTGGATTTCGATCTCCTTATGCACCGTCTGCGAATGTTCGACGAATGCAACGAGGAAGCCATGGCGCAGTATCGGGTCGAGGGCGGCAACCCCAACTGCATCAAGAAGCGCGGGGTTGCCGATGAAGAATAAAATGCAGATCCCCCGTCAGCCCATGCCGGAGCAGAAGCCGGAAGAGCGGGTGAAAAACTTCCTCGAAGTTCCCGCCGGTTATTCCCCCGAGGCAGCCATGCTCGAAGCGGAACGCTGCCTCCAGTGCAAGACAAAGCCCTGCGTGGAAGGCTGCCCCGTGGGAGTAGACATCCCCGGCTTCATCGGGCTCATCGCCGAGGGGAAATTCATCGAGGCCGCCCTGAAGATCAAGGAGACCAACTCCCTCCCGGCGGTATGCGGAAGGGTCTGTCCCCAGGAAGAGCAGTGTGAGGCCATGTGCGTGCGCGGCAAAAAGGGCGAGCCGGTGGCCATCGGCCGCCTGGAGCGGTTCGCCTCGGACCTGGAGCGCGCCTCGGGTGAGGTGCGGACTCCGGAAATTCCGCCTTCGACCGGGAAGCGGATCGCCGTGGTCGGTTCGGGACCCTCGGGGCTCACCGCAGCGGGCGATCTGGCGAAAATGGGCCACGAGGTCACCGTATTCGAAGCGCTGCACAAGCCCGGCGGGGTGCTGGTCTACGGCATCCCCGAGTTCCGGCTGCCCAAGGCCATCGTTGAGGCCGAGGTGAATTATCTGCGCCGTCTCGGAGTGCGCTTCGAGATGAACAGCGTTATCGGGCGGGTGGACTCCATTGACGACCTCCTGACGGAGGAGGGTTTCGACGCCGTGTATGTCGCCACGGGAGCGGGCGCGCCGGTGTTCCTCGGCATCCCCGGGGAAAACCTGGGCGGCGTTTTCAGCGCCAACGAATACCTCACCCGCTCCAACCTCATGAAAGGCTACCGGGACGATTACGACACCCCCATGCCCAAGAGCCGCAGGGTCGTGGTACTCGGCGGCGGAAACGTGGCCATGG
>JAWLHT010000238.1:6558-8736 GCA_041690195.1 Candidatus Latescibacterota bacterium | reverse complement strand
GACCACGTACACGCCCCGGTCGCGGGCGGCCCGTACTTCCTTGTTCACGTAGTTGGTCATGAGGACGTCGCCGGGTTTCATCTGGTCGTATTCGCCGCCGCCAAAATTCAGGTTGCTCTGGAGAATTTTGGGATTTCCCTTGTGCTTCACGTCAAATTCAATGTAGCCCATGTGGCCGGCCTGCGCCTGCATCCAGACGTTCCCGCCCTTCTTGAGGGAAGCGGCCATGCGGTCGGAAACATCGCCGATGAGCTGCATCTCGTTGCGGCGGATGCTTTCCAGGATTTCTGACATGCGGGCATAGTACTGCTCGCCGAAATCCATGGTGTGGCCCCAGTTGTACTTTGAGCCCGCGCGGTCCGCAGCTGCGGCATGACGGACACCGCTGCCCATGGCCGCTGCTCCGACAGCGAGCATTCCCCCGGACTTCAGAATGGAACGTCTCGAAAGCTTCTGCATTTTTCCCCCTGAAAAGGAAGTGTGAAAGTGTGAAAGCGCCCGAATACCAAAGAAAAGAGGGACTGTCATCTTGCCGTGAAGGTGTTGACCTGAAATCCCGTATCGGGCTCCGTGCCCGGATATCAGTCACCCCTTGCGATTCTCAACTCGGGCGTCAGTACACTTTCCGTTAAAACCCCTGCTTTTTGAAAAACTGATCCATGCCCTTGTTGTACTCGCTTCCCCCGACCGTATAACCGCCCATCCAGAACCAGGGCACCCAGCCGCGGCGCACCATCTCGTCGATGAACTGAGCGGTGAATATCCACATCAGGAAGTTGTTCATGACGCCGCCCGCCGTGCCGACCTTTTCCTTAAATCCCGGGATTTCCAGCAGGCCGCCGCCCTCGGGGCTCAGGTTATGGATGAACACGTCGCTGTACCGGCGGACCTGGAGCGAGTTGCCGGGCGCGATGGCCACGACGAACTGGCCCATGTCCCTGGCTTTTTTCGCCTCGTCTATGATCATCTGCGAATCCGGCTCAATAGTGGCCACCAGGTGGACATCGCCCTTCTTCATGTCCTTGCGGAAGGCGTTGGTCATTTTGGGGCCCATCGCCACGTTATTGGACTCGCTCTGCACGCCCCTGTGGTCACTGGTGACATGATAATGGGCTCCGCCGCCTATCATCTTGGCCACGGTGGCGGCATGGTCGAACATGTAGTCCTTCTGCATGCGGTATGCTTCCCACATACGGCCGAGAATGATATCGAGCACCTCGGCGGACTTGTCCACGGACTTGGCCTTGGGATTCCTGAACTTGTTGGCCACTTCCGCCTGGAACATCCAGAAGAGGGAGCAGAGGGAGTTGGCGGCGCTCGGGCAGAGTTTCATCTCCGGGATCTGGGGGCAGTCCACCACGCCCTGGGTATAGGGGATGTAGCTCTGCAGGATCACGCTGGAAACATCGCCGAGAAGCCAGCCGTTTACGTTGGGGGTGACAAACCCGCGGGGCGCCCACTCGTTATCCACGTAGTTCACCGGGACGCCGACCACGTATACGCCCCGGTCGCGGGCGGCCCGAACGTCCTCGTTGACATAGTTGGTCATGAGGACGTCGCCGGATTTCATCTGGTCGTAATCGCCGCCGTTCCACACCAGGTTGCTGCGGAGAATTTTGGGGTTTCCCTTGTGTTGCTCATCAAATTCAATGTAGCCCATGTGTCCCGCCTGGGCCTGCATCCACACGTTTCCGCCCTTTTTCAGCGTCTCTGCCATGCGGGAGGAGATGTCGCCGATGAGGTTCATCTCGTTATGGCGGATACTTTCCAGTATTTCGGTCACCCGAACATAGTACTGTTCCCCGAAATCCATGGTATGGCCCCAGTTGTACCGGGAACCCGCGCGGTCCGCTGCTTCGGCGCGGGGTACGCTGTTCCCCATGACCGCGGTTCCGGCGGCGAGCACCGCCCCGGATTTCAGAATATTCCGTCTCGAAAAATTGGACATTTCTCCCCCCTAATATTATGGCGCCGGAGCAGGCGACTCGGTATTGCTCCCTGCTCCGCGGATGATTCTCCATTCCCTTCGTCCCGTGCCCGGGAGCTTCATGACGGAACTCCGGCGCGGTTCAGAATCCCTGCTTCATGAAGAACGGTCTCACCGCCTCGTCGTATTCACGGCCGCCGGTCTGATAGAATCCCAGCCAGAACCAGGGCACCCAGCCGCGGCGCACCATC
>JAWLHT010000238.1:0-6548 GCA_041690195.1 Candidatus Latescibacterota bacterium | reverse complement strand
TCGATGAACTGGGCGGTGAAGATCCACATGAGGAAGTTGTTGATGACTCCGCTCACCGTCCCGACCTTCTCAGCGAGCCCCTGGATGGTGATGAGACCGCCGCCCTCGGGGCTCAGGTTGTCGATGAACAGGTCGCTGTACCGCCGGATCTGCAGGGAATTGCCGGGAGCGATGGCCACGACGAACTGTCCCATTTCTTTGGCCTTTTTCGCCTCGTCGATGATCTTCTGCGAATCCGGCTCGATGGTGGCGACGAGGTGGACGTCACCCTTTTTCATGTCCTTGCGGAAAGCGTTGGTCATCATGGGCCCCATCGCCACGCCGTTGGACTCGCTCTGTACGCCGCCGTGATCGCTGGTGACGTGGTAATGGGCTCCGCCGCCGATCATCTTGGCCACCGTGGCGGCATGGTCGAACATGTAGTCCTTCTGCATGCGATAGGCTTCGGCGACCCGGCCGAGAATGGTGTCCAGAATCTCGGCGGATTTGTCCACCGGCCTGGCTTTGGGATTGTTGAGCTTGTTGGCCAGCTCCGCCTGGAACATCCAGAACAGGGAGCACACGGAGTTGGCGGAACTGGGGCAGAGTTTCATCTCCGGGATTTCCGGGCAGTCCACCACGCCCTGGGTGTAGGGAATGTAGCTCTGGAGAATGACGCTGGAGACATCGCCCAAAAGCCAGTCGTTCACGTTGGGACTGACAAACCCGCGCGGCGTCCACTCATTGTCAACGTAGTTCACCGGGACCCCGACCACGTACACGCCACGGTCGCGGGCCGCGCGGACCTTTTCGTTCACCGAGTTGGTGACCAGCACGTCGCCGGACTTCATCTGGTCGTGCTGGATCTCCTTGGGGTTGCTCTTGATGATGCGGGGATTGCCCTTGTTCTCCTCACGGCACTCAATGCTGCCCATGTGTCCCACATAGGCGTCATACCACACCGTACCGCCCTTTTTCTTCGTCTCCGCCATGCGGGATGATATATCGCCGATGAGCTGCATCTCGTTGCGGCGGATATTATCCAGGATTTCGGTTACCCGAACGTAGTACTGCTCGCCGAAATCCATGGTATGGCCCCAGTTGTATTTGGAGCCCGCACGGTCCGCGGCTGCGGCGTTATGTACACCGTTTCCCATCACCGCGGCACCGGCCGCGATCGCCGCGCCGGTTTTCAGGGCATTCCGCCTCGAGAGTCTGGCCATCGTTTCCCCCCTGTTGCTGATTGAACTGCCGCGATTGGTGAACCCCGCGGGTGAAAAACTGATTATGGTAATGAACACCTGTATTCCCGGCAGCGCAAGGCAAAAATTCCCCGCCTCAGCTCCGGTGCGACCGCCGTTTCCGGTGCGCAGCCGGGGAACGGGTCAATCTCCGTTCAGAATGCCGCCCAGCGGGCCGCCGCGTTTCACCTCGCCTCTGGAACCGAGTCCGGCGACGCCGATAATCCTGTCCGCCAGTCGCGAGAAGGGCAGCGTCTGGAGGTACACCCGTCCCGGACCGGTGAGCCGGGCGAAAAAGACGCCTTCGCCGCCGAAGAACATGCTCTTGATGCCTCCAACATACTTGATGTCGTAATCCACCGTATCCTGGAACGCCACGAGACAACCGGTGTCCACGTTCAGGCTTTCGCCGGGACCGAGATCATGACGGATGAGTGCGCCGCCCGCGTGGATAAACACCAGCCCGTCGCCGGCAAGACGCTGGAGAATGAATCCCTCGCCGCCGAAGAATCCCGCGCCGAGCCGCTTCGTGAACGTCACCGTAATCTCGATGCCGAAGGCGCTGCAGAGATAGGCGTCACGCTGGCAGATCATGGGGCCGGTTTCCGTCAGGTCCAGCGGGAGAATCTTCCCCGGATAAGGAGCCGCAAAGGATACCTTCCTGCGGTCCCGTCCGTTGTTGGTGAATGTGGTCACAAAAAGGGATTCACCGCCGAGCATGCGCTTGATTCCGCCGAAAACGCCGCCCTGCATGGAAGCGTTCATCTCGATGCCGTCCTCCATGAACATCATGGCTCCGGCTTCGGCCTGCACCGTTTCGCCGGGATCGAGCACGATGATGGCCGCCTGCATGTCGTCGCCGATGAGCGTGTAGTCAATCTGGTGTGCCAATGATAATCTCCTCCGGTGTATGTACTGCATTCAGAATGCCGGTGCGGAACGCGAACGGAATGGCAGCCCAAAGCCCAAGGGAAACTATGGCCTGAACCGTACACTCCGGAATTGGCGGCCGGTTCCGTTCTCCTGATTCCTTCTGTTTACCCGCAAATCCCCGAAACGTTTCTTTCCGTCACTCCACTATCCGCATGTCCGTGAATATGGCGGTTGCCGGCAGCGGGATAGTGGATTGTCCGACTGTCAGGGGATACTCGAAAGGCGATCCCGTGGGAGAGAATGTTAATTCTCCCGTTCCCGCTGCATCGAGAGAGAGATTCCCCACCGTGAGCGTCGAAGGCTCCGGGCCGATCTCGACCGAGCCGACCGGATTCCCGTTCCAGCGGATTTCCAGGGTACGGGCATCCGGAGCGTACGCGGTGAACCGGATTCCAATGGTAACCGGCGCTTCGGTGAGATTGACTGCGGTGACCTCGCCCGCGCCTTTCATGACCCGCTCCAGGCGGGTTCCCCGCGCCAGGGGGTAGTAGAAGGTGGGCTCCGGGTCGAGAAGCGCCGAATACCAGCCGTAATCGATCATGCCGTCCTGACCCCCGGCTTCCGGGTATGCCTCGAAGGGGCTGCGATAATCGAATACGAGGGCGGCCGAGCTGGGTGGCGCGGTGATTTCGTACAGATCGGCGAAGGTGTAGTCATAGGGGCTCTCGTAGGCGGGCGCGATGCTGCGGGGGGCGGCATAGATTCTGTTCAGCCCCTCGACCGACACGCTGTCGGCCATGAACGGAGGCGCCGCCAGGGAAAGGAAGCGAACAGTCCGGGTTCCGATGTATAAATGGTAAACCAGGTGGCTGATCCCAAGACTCCGCAGGGCGGCGAGATTGGCGTAGGATGCGGCTTCCAGCGGCGCGACCATCTGGTTGTAGAACGGCCGGATGTGTTCCGGCACCCGGTTCAGTCCCATGTAGGGGTTGAAGAGCGGCTTGTGATGGAAGGTCTGGTAATACACATACCCCTGGTAAAGATTGCCGTTGGCACGCCGGAGCGGGACCTCGATGACGCTCGTTTCTTCCGGCAGAGCCCTGACCCGTTCGTAGACCTCGGGGGTGTCGGAGAGATTGACGGAAAGGAAGGGGGGAACAATGGAGTATTCCAGCAACATGCCGGTACCCACCAGTCCGGTCAGTACGGTCCCCATGATTCTTGAACGGGTTCCGGCAAGCAGCGCCGCCATTCCAAGTCCCGCCAGTCCGGCAACACCGAACTGGACATAGGTTTTGTAAAGCAGGATGCGGCGGGCAAAGGGAGCATACTGGTGGATAAGCCAGGATGGGGTCGGTAGACCGAGCAGCGTTGGTCCGAGCGTGGACCAGAACGCAACGAGCGCCCCAATGAGGAAGAACCATTTGGCAGGGGTTTTCCTGGCTTTGGCGAAGCCGAGAATGGCGAGGGCCAGCGCCAGATAGCCCATATAGGCGACATTGCTGTCGGCGTTCTTTTCAGGGCGGGGCGCCACGTCCCAGTAGGTGGTTTTGAAGTCGCCGCTGAGGAGCGCGCTCCTGGGGTGGGGGACGAAATAGTCCGCGGGCTGAAGGGAGAGCCCGGCCAGGTCTGATATTTCCCACGGCCTTGCGCCTGCGTATGTTGGGCTGCCGCCGATGATGACCGTATAATAGGCCAGAAAAACGATCACCACTGCAGCGAAAGTGACTCCGGCTTTCGTCCAGGCGTCGAGCGCCGGACGGGTGGTCAGGTCCCGGAAGAATCCGGCGGCCCCGTCCTGGTGCTTGCGGATGTTCCACACGGCATACACCGTCAGGAGCACAACGGTATGTACCGGCAGATAGACCAGATAGTAGGGCATGGCGAGCAGGATATTGCAGAGGAGAAAGAGCCCGGACAGCAGAGCGTTCTTCCAGGTGCGGTTCTCCAGAAAACGAACCACGAAGAGGGTGTAGAGGGGAATCCACTGCACCTGGGTGGAGTCGAAAGTGGTGTAGGATCGCACGAGCATGTTGGTGCAGAACCCGTAAGCAATGCCCGCGATGAGTCCGGCTGCGGAGCGCTTCGTGAAATGGCGCACCAGCAGGAACATTCCCAGTCCGGAGAGGACGAGGTTCGCCAGGATGACTGTATTGTAGCTGAAAAGAAATCCGAAGACGGCTGAAACGGGAGTCATGAGAAAGCCGGTGAAATTGGCGAAGAACATCCGGGACCCGAAGGGAGCGGCAAACAAGGGGATGACCAGGGGCGAAGTCCTGAGTGCGGTGAAGGAATATTGCATCCACCAGAAGTAGTAGTGGATCGATGCGAAAAGGTCAGTGGAAATGTGGTCGTAAAAACCATATATGGAACTGTTCAGCCGGAAGACGAGTGGAAAGGTGAAGATACAGGCGAAGAGCGTGAACAGCCCCGCCGCCCAGAGTGCGGGCCGCCGGGGGGAGAACCCGGGACGTCCCGGTTCCGGCGAGGGCCGGTTTTCGGGCCGGGGAGGCGTTTTGGGTTTGGAAGCCACGGCTGGTCCTTTCTTATGGTGGGAGCGCGTGCGTATTCATTCCGGCCAGGCCGGTCAGCCGGCGCCGCAAAGGTTTGACCGGTGGGCCGGGAACGGCGAATCCGCCCGGCATGGATTTCCGGAGGATGTTGCAGGAAAAAAATATATACAATTCACCGGAGGGTACGCAAACACTTCCGGGGAGAATATGCCCGAAAGCGGGCTGTAAAGCGGTCTTTTCCCCTTACGGATGAAGCGGGAGAGGGGCGGCGTTCCCCGCCCGGAGGGCGTTGCTGACAAGGCCAGGGTCTTTGTCCTTGCATTCCGGCGCGGAGGACGTTTATATTTGATACCGTGGAAAAATGCGTCCGGAATGAAAAAATGGAGGAACAATGAGCCATACCAGGCGTGAATTCATGAAAGATGCGACGGTTGCGGGAGTTGCGCTATCCGCCGGAACGATAGCCGGAGCCGAGGCGGCCGGAACGGAAACGGCTGATGCCGGGGATGACGCACGGTGCCCCTACTTCGATCAACCCATGTATTGCAAGGGACTTTCGCAGGATGGGAAGCCGCTCTGCGACCAGTGAGCGACACCCGCTTTCCCGGGGCCGGCGGAAAGTGTGGATAGCGAGAAGTTCGAAGGTTTGTTCCGGCCGGAACCGGATCATTATGTAAGGAAATCTCATGAGAAAGATTATTCTGGCTGTAACCGTTTTTCTGGTCGCCGTCGCCGCTGTGCAGCCGGGCGCGGCGGGGTCCGGGAAACGGATAGTCCTTATGCCCTTCTACGACGAGTCCGGATACCGTGGGCCATGGGAACTCCGGTACGAAGTACCGACCATGCTCGGTGACATGCTAATGGACGACTATTATGAGATCGTTCCGATCGACTCGGTGGTCGCCCGAATGGAAAAGCCGAAAAAGCCCGGGCTTTTCAAAAAGTTCCTCGGCCTTTTCTCCAACCGTAAAGAACGGCAGAAGGTGTTGTCCGACGGTGAGGTGCTGGCCATCGCCCGCGATCTCGACGGCGACATTGTCATCACCGGTTTTGTGGAGGACTTCACCTACAAGCACATGGGCGGCGGCGAACCCATGATCGGCGGATACCGCTACTACAGTGCCAAAGTGAACGTTGAACAGGTTCGCATCCTGAACGTGTCCAACGGTCAGCAGCTCGGACGTACCATCAACGCGGAAACGGACCGCAGCGACAAGGGGCTGGGGCTGGAACTTTTCGGCAAGGAACGCCCCCGGACCGTGGAGTTCTATAGCCTGGACAGTCTCGATTTCGGCTCCAAGGGGTTCCTTTCCTCTCTCATGGGCCAGGCGACCGTGGAGACTCTGAACAAAGTCCAGAAAGATATCCGGGCGGTGGTTTCCCTTCCCGACACCAACTGGTACAGCTATAAGAAATTCCGGGTGCTCGATGTCCAGCAGGGAGTGGTTACCATCAACGCGGGCTCTGGAGATGGTGTCAAGTCGGGTGACCGGTACCGGGTGTACACCTCCGAATCGGGGGTGCCGGTGGGCAAGATTACGGTGACAACGGTGTGGGGCGATCATATATCCAAGGCGGATATCATCGAGGGCAGGGACGAGATTCGCCGGAACGACGTTATCATGCCCGACTTGTAAAATTGCTTTCTTGTGCCGGAAAACGGAATTGCGAGGCGGCGCGGGGAAATGTCTCCGCGCCGCTCTGTATTCGGAAAGAAGGGGGGCCTACCGGTGATACTTCCCCGCGTTTTCCGCAACCCGGGTTCGAGCTTTTTAGGGTATCGGGTCATAATCGTAAACGTAAGCCAGGGGCGATGAACGGGTGTCTTGCGGTTCAGGCCGGGAAATATAACTCACCCCTCGTTCCCCTCTCTCGCAAGAGAGGGGATGACTCGTTATCGGCCGTCTCGGTGCTTCCTGTGGCTCAATTCCCCCTCTCTCTG
>JAWLHT010000237.1:0-8744 GCA_041690195.1 Candidatus Latescibacterota bacterium | reverse complement strand
CTAAGTGCTTGCACACCTTAGACCTCCACGACAGATTTTGGAGTCCTCTTTTTTTCCTCCCACGTTTACTCCATCGGTACAATTGAGTCTACACCCTTTAAAATCAGGAGTCCAAAATCAGAAGCCGGGAACAAGAGCGGAATTCCGGAGAACGACGGGCTGTGTGCCGTATCAATACCTTTTCCCGATCCGGCTTTCGATTCCCGGTTCCTGACCCATTCACCCAGTATCGTTTAATGTTTGTTCACCGGCTTAATAACGGCTCAATTCGTCTTATCCCCTTGGGCTTGTACTGCACATTGGCGTATTGGGTTTTGTGCTTGACGGCTTAGCAGTAAATCACCAGCACCGCCACCAAGCCGTACGCCAGAATGTTCAGCTGGAGCGGAATATCCGCGAGCAGCGTTTCCTCCGGTCGCCCGCCGCCGTCTTTGGCGTGCACGAGATACAGATACCGAAAAATACCGTAGAGAACAAAGGGTACGGTCAGCACCATGTTTCCCCCGAACTTGGCCACGGTTTCCGGCGCAAGGGTAAAGATCAGATATGTCACCAGAGTCGCAGAAGTCACCACACCGATCATCTGGTCCAGGAGATAGGGAGTGTACTCCCGCAGGCAAACCCGGTGCTGATCCGCCCTGCGTTCCAGAAGAACGAGTTCATGCCGCCGTTTGGAAAGGGCGAGAAAGAGCGACAGCAGCATGGTGCAGACCAGGATCCACCGGGAAATGTCAACACCGATGACCAGCGCCCCCGCGGCCACCCGGATGAGAAACCCGATGCTGATGATGAACACATCCAGAATGACCACGTGCTTGAGCCGAACCGTATACGCAATCTGGAGGAGAAAGTAGGCCGATGCGGCCGCGCCGAATGGAAGTCCGAGGAGGAAAGAGAACGGAAGACCCACCACGACAAGCGCGCCGAACAGCATCCAGCCGGTCCGCATGCTCAGCCGCCCCGCGGCAAAGGGCCGGAGCCGCTTGACGGGATGCTCGCGGTCCATTGCCACATCCAGGATATCGTTGAGAACGTACACCGCGCCGGATATCAGGCAAAATACGATGAAAGCCTGTACTGTCCGGAAAAGGTATAGGGGATCGAAAGCATGACCGGAGAAGACCAGCGCCGCGAACAGGAGAATATTCTTGATCCACTGGCGGACTCTCATGCTGTCAAACAGATCGCTTCCGGTCATCATTCTCTCCCGGCGCCGCCGTTATCCTCACGGGCAAAGGCCTCTGAACTTCATCGCCTCGGCCACCCGTCCGATAGCCAGTTTGAGAGCGGCGGTACGCATGCTCACCTTGTCCTTGAGCATGATGTTTTCAAGCTGACGGAAACTGTCCACCATAATGTTCTGGAACCGCTCCTCGACTTCGAGGCCCTCCCAGAAGAACTGCTGCTTGTCCTGCACCCACTCGAAATAGGACACCACGATTCCGCCCGCGTTCACCAGGATGTCCGGCAACACGAACACGCCCTTGTCATCGAGAATCTTGTGAGCCGTCCGGGAAATGCCGGCGTTGGCAGCTTCCACCACAATGGAAGCTTTGACGCTTGGGGCGTTCTTCTTGTGTATGGTGTATTCGAGCGCCGCGGGAATGAGAATATCCACCTGCAGCGCCACCAGTTCGTCATTGGTGATGCGGTGGCACCCGGGAAATCCTTCCAGCGAGCCCTGCGACTTCTTGTACTCGATGGCGGCATCTATATTGATGCCTTCCTCGCTGTACACTCCGCATACGGAATCGGAGATGGCAACGATGGTGCATCCGGTTTCAGCCAGATATCTCGCCACGGACATGCCGACAGTACCGAACCCCTGGATGGCGGCTGTGGAATTGTAAAGATACATTTTCCGGTCGCGGGCGGCTTCCTTGAGGGTATATATGAGTCCGCGGGCCACCGCGCCCTGACGGCCTTCCGTCCCGCCGATGGACAGCGGCTTGCCGGAAACCACATTGGGAACGGAGTATCCGGCGAACGAGCTGTACCCGTCCATGATCTGGGCCATGGTGGTTTCATCCGTCCCGACCTCGGGGGCGGGAATGTCCTTTTCCGGACCGATCAGGGGAGATATTTCCCATGTATACCGTCGGGTAAGGCGTTCCAGCTCCCCGGGACTCATAAGTTTCCGGTTGCAGCAAACCGCACCTTTGGCTCCGCCGAAGGGAATATTCACCACGGCGCACTTCCAGGTCATGAGCGCGGCGTGGGCGCTGATCTTCTCCAGTGTAGCGTCGGGATGGAAGCGGACGCCTCCCTTGGAAGGACCTCGGAAGAGGTTGTGCTGCACACGCCAGGCGTCGAACATCTCGATTTCGCCGTTATCCATTTTGATCGGGAGATGCAGGGTGAGCGTCTTCTGCGGCGCCCGCAATCTCCTGACATAAATATCGGAAAGCCCGAGCATCCCGGCGACCTCGGTCATCTCCGCCATAACCTCGTCGTTGAACTCCTGTCCCGCCTTGATCGCTTTCTGGCTCGCGTGTGTGTTCGGCATGTTCTATCTCCGTCGTTTGCGGGTCCGCTTCAGGTACGCTATTCACGGTGACAGGGTAAAATACGCTATCGTTTTTCCGAATGCAAGCAAAGTCCGGGATTCTCATGGAAGCCCCGGATGCGGAAAAGGAAATCGGTCCGGACTCCAGGGCGGATTGAAGCGCATTCAGACGTGCAGTTCCCGCCAAATCGTATCGGATTGACCGGAGTTCCGGATAGGCCGGACACAAGCTGATGGAAAAGTCAAATTCTCCCGGTTCGTTAACCTCTGTCCGATCATTGATGTGTCTCTTTTGGTCAAACCGGGGTTCAGTGCTTGACACGCCGCTTCTTCGGGAACTAATTTCAGTATACCGTCCGATTCGCGGGGCATGGGAGGAATATGCATGGTAATCACTGCTGTATATCCTCTGTGTCCACCCGGCACCATTGCCTGTAGTCACTATCTTTCGCCTATTCCCCGTTGAGGAGCGTTTCATGTCCACCGTGATTTGGAAAACTGTTCCAATCCTTTTGATTCTCTGTTTCCTTTTTGGCGCTCCGGCTCAAGCCGACGGTGCCTGGACTTTCTATACCGCCGAAAACAGCGGACTTGTCTCCGACGCCGTTTCCGCTGTCGCGGCGGACCGCGACGGTTCGGTCTGGGTCGCTTATCGTGACAGGGGAGGCGAGATCAGCCGGTTCGACGGCGATTCCTGGCGGACGTTCACCACGGCGGACGGCCTTCCGGGGGGAGCGATCGAATCGCTTGCTTCAGGAGGGGGAACGGTCTGGGCTGTTGCCGGCTCCCGGCTTTGCCGGTTTTCAAATGGCCGGTGGGAGTCATCGTTTTTTCAGAACTCTGGGTACTTCGCCGGAGGCAATGTCGCCGTGGACCCCGAAGGCAATCTCTGGGCCGCGGGCCGGGTTTCGTCAACCGGCAAGAGTACTCTCTCTCGCTTCGACGGTGCGGAGTGGACAACCTGGTGTATCGCCGGTCCGGGGAAAGTGGCCGGATTCGGACGCTCCGGAGAGGTCTGGGTCCGGGTGGGCCAGGCTTCGGGCCGGGATGTGGTCTGCCGGTACGACGGCGCGCGGTGGACCCGGTATAACCACGACCGTCTCCAGCGGACCGAATTCATCGCGGAAGACGCCGACGGCATGGTGTGGTCCGCCGGACCGATGGGGGTGGCGGGGTTCAATGGCACGGCCTGGAGTACTTCCTGCTCCTGCCGGTTCGCCGGTCAGGCGGTGGCCGCCGACCCGCGGGGGAGAGTCTGGTTTGTCGGGGCCGACGCACTGATCCGGTTCGATGGCGGCGCGAGTCTGCCGGAATATCTCAACTCGCCCGGCAAGTACGACCGGATAACCGCGTCTCCGGATGGCTCCCTGCTGTTTTTCCAGTCAGATACGGCAAACGGGCTGGCCCGGTATACTCCTGATCCGCCTCCCGGTGTACTCCGCGCAACCGGTCAACCGGCCCGCACTTTTCCGTCCGCTGTTCCGGCGTTCAGGAAAGGGGGTGACTCCGACGACTGGTTCCCCCTCCACACCGGTGATATCTGGATATATCGTCGCAGGCTCACCAACCGGTACGGAGACGAATTCACCGACCGGGTAATGCTGACCGTGGTCGATACGGTGACCGTGGACGGCGCGTTGCACCGGGTATTCCTCGATGGCCGCTCTCTTCGGAACGACGGCGAGGGGCGGGTCTGGTCCGACGGCGATGTCGTATACGATTTCCGTCCCTGCGGTGTCGCGGACTGCGGTCAGGAGCCCATCGGCTCCCTGCGCTGGGAGACGACGCTGTCCGTGCCCGCCGGAACGTTCGGCGGGTTCACTTTTCGCCGGAACGACTGGTTCGATGCCCTCACTACCGATACGCACACCATCGCTCCGCCCGTGGGTATGGTCGCAACGGGTTATGGGAACGACCAGGGGGACTTTGAATTCCTCGACCTCGAATACGCCCGGGTCGGCGGACGGGAGTACGGACTGGAATCCGGTGTTTCAGCGGAACCCGCGTCCGCGCCCCGGACATTCACCGTCCATCCGCCTTCACCAAATCCCTTCAATCCCTCCACGGCCATCCGCTTCGACCTGGCGGAAGCCTCCCGTGTCCGGCTGACCGTTTATTCCGCCGCCGGGCAGAAAGTGGCTACTCTCTGCAATTCCGCGCTTTCACCAGGTCCCCATTCGTTTTCCTGGAATGCGGGGAGAAACGCGGCCGGACTGTACCTGTTTCTCATCGAAGCGGGCCCGCACCGTCAGGCCGGGAAACTGATGCTGGTGAAATAAGCGGCGGGTAGAACCCAATCATTAGACCGCATCCCGATCAGACCCGGGGAGAGCCCGACACCGCCACGCGGCGGATGCGGACCGTGTGGATGGCCATGCCGCCCACGATGAGGAGAAGTCCCTGGAATGCATGGAGCGGAACGGGAATATGGAGGAACACCGCGAAGCAGACAAGCGAGATGAACGGCACGAAATAAAGCATCCCCGTGAGAGGAGAGACATCGTCGGTGGAATTCTGGGCGGTCAGCCAGAGGAAAATGCCGAGGCCGTTGGCGAAAGGCCCATTGTACAGAATGCCCGCGACTTCACCCGGCCCGGAAGGCATGGCCAATTCGCCGCGCAGAACCAGCAGGAGCAGGAGAGCGGCCGCGCTGTAGGCGTGATAGTAGAAGAGAGCGGCCAGACGGTCGAAAGAGGCCTTTTCCGAAAGCACGCTGAACAGTCCGAAGGATACTCCCGCACCGAGGGCGCAGAGATACCCCGGAAGGTGCTCCGAGGCGAAGCCGTCGATGGAACCTCCGGAAATGATGAGCGCCGCCCCGGCAAATCCGATGAATATCCCGAACAGCTTTGCCGCTCCGGCGGACTGTTTGAGTATGGGGATGGCAAAAAGGGCGATGAAGATCATATAGGTGGACTGGAGCACACTGGCCTGAGCCACCGGAGCTGTGGTATAGCCGATGTATTTGATGGAAAAATAACCGCCGAACCCGAGGAGTGAAATGACCAGGAGCCGGAGATGGTCCCGCGGGTGGAAAGTCATAAGCGCTGAGCCCCGGCCGCGCAGCACAAGCAGGACCAGCGTGCCGAACGCTCCGGCCAGGGTGCTCCAGGCGCTGAACTGGAATGGGGTGAGTCTGCGCAGAGTCAAAACTTCCACCGTGCCGGCGAATCCCCATATGAGGACAACCGCGGCCATCATGAGCCAGACCCGGACGGGGATAACTGCGAAACGATGACTCACTGCGGAACCGGCTCGCTTTCAGACAGGGGACGCATTGCCAAAGATTTACCGCTCCGGCGGATAGCGGACACATGGTGAAATCTACGGCCCGCATGATATCCGCGGCTGAGCCGTTGTCACCCACAATATCTTTCACTGTTCATACGAACTTCGATTCAAAATCCGAAAAAAAGAGCCCGTTCCACCAGCCCCGGCCCTCATTCTCCCCGCACCCTCGCCCGCCCGGCGGGCGAGGGGTTACCCCGTTCCCGGGCGCGTTGGTTTATAACAGCGACAGCCGGTTTAACCGATAGTGATTCGCAATTGGTGTCAGCCACCGGGGCAGTTGCTGTCCGGACAGGAAAGGCGAAGATATACCTGCCCGGCTCCGGACACAAGCGAAATCGGAAACGTCCGGGAAACCAATCCCTCGCCTATGCTTGCTTATAACCGTACATTGACATTCTTCACGCTTTCCACTTGAGCTGCCACTCGATGTTGTCGTGCAGACGGTATTTCCGAACGTGGGCCTTCGGGTCGGGACCGATGACATGGATGGCGTCCCGCTTGCCCTGACCGATTCCCGCCTCGGAGCACCACTGGAGATATCCGACATCGGCATAGTCGATCCCCATGAGTTCCAATCCGATCCGGTCCACCGACACAACGTCCGGCCCGGCCAGGGCAATACGGTGGTCCACCGGCGTTCCCCCGGTCGGTCCCTTCCCTTCCATTCCCTCAAACCCGTCTATGACCGCGAAATCCGGCCGCACATGCGGGGCCAGAAGAAACATGTTATAGTTAATCCCCTTGACCCCGTTTTCCCCCGCGCCCTGATGCATTTTTGCTTTCTCGTGCTGGTTCTTCACGAACTGGGGATGACCCGGCATGACATTGAGCGGGGCGGCAAGCAGGATGTTTTTGAACGCCAGGGTGGCCACCACGCAGTCGTGGGTCTTCATCCGGGCCAGCGAGATGACATAGACCTTCGGATCGAGGAAGGTGTCTATGACTTTGATCTCGTTGGGCCGCAATGCGCTCCCCTGAATCCAGATGGGCGTCCAGGAATCGCTGTTCAGATCCGCCAGACGGGCGTTGAACTCCCGGGGTATTTCGGTATAACCGTATTCCCCGAAACAGTGCATCGTGCCCTTGGGCGAAGCGGTGGATTCGGCAATGGTCACCGTGCCCTTGTGAAAGGGTGCCAGGAAATCCAGCACTCCCCGCACCGCATCCGGGTGGGTGGCGCAAAACGGATTGCCGTCCCAGACAAGATTGGGTTTGATGACCACCCGTTTTCCGCGAATGCCTTCCCGGATTTCTTTTTCAAAGGGCTGCAGAACCTGCCGAATCATGTCACGCCGGTCATTCCCGGTGACCAGGGAAACCCGGCTGACCAAGTCGGCGCTTCGCTCCGCCCCACGGGCGGACCGCACGGGAGAACCGAGCGCCAACCCCGCGGTTCCCAGGGCGGCGCTCCGGAGAAACAGTCTTCTGTTATGCATAAAGGCCCTCCTGCGTAGGGAATTACGCGGCCAAAACACCCAAACCGCATCCGTCCATGAGCTGTATGTGTCGAGACGTACACACCGGATTCGGTACAGCCGGTTTTCCGGAAAACCTGTTCATTCCGTCGGGGTTTCGTCGCTCGCATATGGCAGTGAAAAAAAGAATACCGCACCCGCACCCGGAGTGCTCTCCACCCCGATTGAACCGTTGTGCGCATCCATGATTTTTTTGGCGATGGAAAGCCCGAGTCCAGTACTTTTTTCACCGCCAGTCGGCTTGGCGCTGAGTTTCTGGAACGCAGTAAAGAGTTTCGACTGCTCTTCATGCGGTATGCCCGGCCCCTGATCGCGGACACCCACCGTAACACCGTGATTCTCATTCAAAACGCTAACCTGGACGCGGGAGCCGGGCGGGGAAAACTTGATGGCATTCCCGACAAGATTATCGACCACCTGCCCGATGCGGAGAGGATCGAAACGGACGGGACGTGTCTCGGGAACGACCTGCGTCCCTATAGACACGCCTTTGTTCCGGGCCAGAATTTCGAGCATGTGCACCCGCTCCCGGACAGTGTCCGGAAGCGAAGCGGACTGGAGTTTCAGATCGAGTTTACCGCTTTCGATTACGGATATGTCCAACAGATCGTTTACGAGCATCAGCATGGACTCACTCGCATCATAAATAACCGCAAGAAACTCCCTTTGCTCATCGGTGAGCGGTCCCGCATCCTCATCGAGCAGCACTTCACTGAACCCCCGGATCGACGCGAGCGGACTGCGGAGGTCGTGAGCGGCGATCCCGAGGAAGCGGTCCTTCAGGTCATTCAGTTCCTTGAGCCGGATTTCCGCGGCGGAATATCGCATGACCAGATCGCGCAGCAGCAAAGCACGGACACCATGGTCTTTTTCCGCCGCCGCGTATTCCAGCAAAACCCGAACCATCTGCATATTCTCCTGGCCACTCTCCATTCCGGCCAGGATCGCTTCCTTCCGCAGGTCAGCTCTCCGCATGTTTGTGGGCCCCCGGCTCTCCATTGATGATCCCGTCTATACCCACGTCGGAAAGGGAAGCGAGCAACTCCCGCACGAATGTGATATCATCCGGGTGAGCAATGACGCTCCCGTGCTGGGGAGCAACCATGGTGCAGGGAATCCCGCGAATGATTTCCATTGCATACCGCAGTATGCT
Organism: Candidatus Latescibacterota bacterium; assembly: GCA_041690195.1. Taxonomy (GTDB): domain Bacteria; phylum Latescibacterota; class Latescibacteria; order Latescibacterales; family Latescibacteraceae; genus JAWLHT01. Next base: position 319 of record JAWLHT010000237.1, on the reverse strand, counting down.
CCCGGAAGGCATGACGCTACGATGGAACTGCAGAATTTCACGAACGGGACAGATGCTCCGCCCCCGGAGACAGGTAAACACATCCGTGCAGGCTCGGCACTCCTCGTCCCGTTGAAAGAACAGTTTCCACCGCCGGGAATAGCTCCCGAAGAGGTCGGAGGTAAACAGAATGCCGGTTTTTTCATCAAAGGTGGTGAAGCTCCCCTCCAGATGCGCATGGGGAGTATTGAAAAACCGGAGTGAGCGGCCGGAGGAAAAGCGGAACTCATGCCCCAGCTCTTCCAGGCTGTAAAGACGGGATGAAATTCCGTAATGCCTG
>JAWLHT010000236.1:6830-8753 GCA_041690195.1 Candidatus Latescibacterota bacterium | reverse complement strand
CATTCTGCCAGCCCGCGGCCGCCCCCGCTGCCCGGACATATCCGTTCCGGGGTGATACCGCTTATACGATTCCTCAGTTGCCGCAGCGTTCCCCGGAATCAGCCGTTCTGGAAAACGAGATTCTCTTCATAGTACAACCAGCGGCCGGGAACATCAAGGTAGCTGAGCAGGTTGTCGAGAATGATGTAATGCTTGTTTTCCTCCCCGGCGAGATACCGGTACACCGCGATGATTTCGGGGGTTGAACACTCTTCCGCCGCCTTCATGTAGTTGCTGAAGCTTTCTTTTTCGATTTCCAGCGCCTTTTCCAGGATGCCCCGGACATTTTCACGGTCCGGCTCGAAATTCGGATCTTCTATGGACATGTTGGAGAACGCCCGGGCGACCCGCACTTTGGCGGCCTCCGTATGCATCAGTTCGGGGGAGGGCGTCTTCCCCCGGGTAGCGTCGGTGATAATCCGCATGAGGATGTCATGATGATGCTGTTCATCCGTAATAAGGCCCGAAAGGATTTCCCGGGCTCCGGGAGTTTTCGCCTGATCGTAGCACCGCTGGTAGAAATCCCTGGTTTCCAGTTCACGTTCCGACGCGTATTCGAGAGCGCGGAGGGCGTTCTTGCTGTGCAGTTCCATGGGAATCTCCTTTGGGGAATTGGATGGAGTGGACGGGTGATGTGTGTGGCAATATTATTATACATAGTATATACAGAAATAGCGAATAGCACAACCCCATCTTTCCGCTTCTGTCCGGCCGTGAAAATGGTTATTATTGAAAAGGCGGGTACGGCGTCCCGTGTCGGCGGATGCCGGACGTCATGGCCGGGATGGTGCGAAGTTTGGAGCCCCGGCATGCTGCCCCGTGTTTCACTGCTTTCCCCCGGAGACCGGAATGTCCGAATCAAAGAATCTTCCCGATATCCAGTCGCTGCCCGACCACCGGAACATTCCACTCGACCGGGTCGGCATCAAGGGACTTCGCTGGCCGGTCAGCGTGCTGGACCGGAAGCGGGGAACCCAGTCCACCGTGGCTACGATCAATCTTTCGGTGAATCTTCCCCACAACTTCCGAGGAACGCATATGAGCCGGTTCGCGGAGGTGCTCAACGAGTACCGGGATGTTGCCTGGGTGGACCGCATGGGAGAGATTCTTGGACGCATCCGGGAATCGCTGCACGCCGCCGAGGCGCACATGGAGGTGGAGTTCGACTATTTCATCGAGAAGGCGGCTCCGGTGAGCAAGCTGGAAAGCCCGCTGTCCTATACCTGCCGGTTCGCGGCTTCGCACCGGAACGGAGAGGATTTCATCCTGACCGTGGTGGTTCCGGTTATAACCCTCTGTCCCTGTTCCCGGGAGATATCCGCGCATGGAGCGCACAACCAGCGGTGCACGGTCACGCTCCAGGTCCGGTATGACAAGCACGTCTGGATCGAAGAACTGGTGGACCTGGTGGAAGCATCTTCCAGCGGGGGACTCTATACCATACTCAAGCGTCCGGACGAGAAGTTCGTGACCGAGTATGCCTTTCATCATCCCATGTTCGTGGAAGATGTGGTTCGTGAGGTCGCCCGCAAGCTCGATGCGTTCGCGCCGGTGACATGGTACCGGATCGAGGCTGAAAGCCAGGAAAGCATTCACAACCACAACGCTTACGCTTCCTGCGAGCGGAAAAAATAGTCCGCGAACCCTCCGACGGTTTCCGACGATATTTGGGCGTTTCGCGGTTTTGTGTGGGGAAACGAGTGAAGAAAGAAGGAGTCATGAGTCAGAGGTCAGGAGAAGGAAAACGGCCGGCCCATGCCTGATTTCGTGGGGGCGACGCATGCCTCGCCCCTAAAGTATTTCCCTTTGTGCCCCTGCCCCTTTCACTCTTCACTCCAACTCGTCCATAGAATACAGCGAAGAACTACTTTTTTACAGTTATCC
>JAWLHT010000236.1:0-6820 GCA_041690195.1 Candidatus Latescibacterota bacterium | reverse complement strand
CTCGTACGATTTTTCCCGCCGTGGTCAGCACGGTCCGGTCGTTCCTGATTTCCCCGTCAGTGCCGTCCGGACTGCCGTACCCTTTCAACTCCAGTTTTCCCGCTTCTCCATCCGCACCGGGCCTGACCTCTCCCGAATAGATCACCGACGGCTGGCCGCTCACACCGGAATACCCTGCCTGTCCGGGTGCGGCGTCTTTCGGGAAGTGAGGGTTGTAGTCGAAGGACTGGTTGAACTCGGCGAAGATGACCAGCCGCTCCTGTCCGGCGGGAAGCGTTGTGTGCAGCTCGAAGCTCTCCCGGGGCGTGGCCGCGGTTACCGCATCGGGCAGCGGGTCGTCGGCCGTGGGCATGAAGAGCCCGTCGGCGTACCGCACTCCCCGTCGATGGGACCAGCAGGGCAGGGCTTCGGGGCGACGAGCCGCTTGGCCGCCTTTCCAGTTCTGGGTGGCGGACCGGCTGCTGACGTAAAGCGTGGCGAGATACATGCCATCGGCGCTTTCTGCCCATACCGCGATCTGCGGCGGGGTTTTTACCGGGATAAGCCCCGCGATCCGGAACGTGTGAATCCACTCCGGACCCGCTTCGATTGAAATCGTGACCGGGATTCCGGCTGCATCACGATGGGTGGTGACGGATTCCTGCCCATGCCCTGTCGTCGAAACAGCGAGTAACAGGAGGGCAACACTCCAGAAAGCTTTATGCGGCATAATATTTCTCCGATACACCAATGAAGGGGAGTGAAAGTGACGGGACTCGCGGGAGGGGCGTGTGACGAGTCTGAAGGCGACGGGGTGTATTTCGATGGCCGCAAGGGGTGCGCCACCCGGTATTTGGACGGGGCATGCGGAAAGACATGCCCCGTCCTTCGGGATCATTTTCCGGAATCTGCCTTGCCGGGATCACATCACGTACAGTTCTTCCAGCTCTTCGAAGAGGCGCATACGCGCTTCCTCAAACTTCTTCATCCCGGCATTCGCCTCATTCACCTGGCCCGCATGGTGAAGGCTGACGATGTTTCGGGCGTGGGTGTGCACTTCTTCGTGAATCTTTCCAATTTCCTTGAACAGTTCATGATTTCCGAATCGAGCTTTCCCCTCGCCGTCGTACCATTTTCCGAATTCACACTCGTGATGGGAAGAGACTTCCTCCGGGCGCAGGCTCGATGCACCCCGGAGCACCCCTTCCAGACGGGAACGCCAGGCAAGATGGGCGTTTTTGATCCGCCCGACATCGAACTTTTCTTCGCCGACATTGAAACGCCCTACGACTGTCTTGAGTTTACCCGAATTGGAGGCCATATCCCGCGCGGCCTGGGCGGTTTCGGAGGTGCCGATGGCGATGACGGTTGCAGCCCGGTTCAGGCTCTGGATGCTCCGCGATATTTCCCCCGCGCCGACTGAAACTTCAGTTACCGCCCGGGCGATATCCCGGATGGCGGATGAGGCTTCCGTCACGTTCCGCGAAACCTCTCCGGAGGTCACGGACACCTCGTCGGTGGAACGGGCGATATCACTGACATACCCTGATGCCGCGGATGCGTCACGGGCAACCCGGTCGGCTCGGCTCGCGGTATCGGAAACAGTCCGGGCGATTTCGTTCATGGTGCTGGTCTGCTCTTTGACCGAGAGAGATATTGTTTCGTTGATTCCGGCGATCTCGTCAATGATCTTGTGGATTTCACCGCTCGCTTCGGCGGCTTCGGTCACACTCACCTGAATGTTTCCGATTTGGTCGGCGATCTCGTCGGTTGCTTCGGCGGTCTGGAGCGCCAGGTTCTTCACCTCGCCCGCCACGACCGCGAAGCCCTTGCCCGCTTCGCCCGCCCCCGCTGCCTCAATGGCCGCGTTGAGCGCGAGCATGTTGGTCTGGTCGGCGATGTCCTTGATCATTTCCACGATCTTGGTGATCTTGCGGGAAGCCTGCTCCAGCGCCTGCATCTTGGCATCAACATTTCCTGCGTTCCGGCGTGCCTGGGCGGAAACCGTACTGGCCCGCGCCGTGCTTCCGGCCACCTCAGCCAGGGAAGAAGTCATCTCTTCAATCGCCGCGGCAACATTACTGACCGCAGATGACATCTCCCGTCCTGACGCCGCCATATCTTCCACCGTGCGTGCGGTGCTTCGGGCCAGATCAGCAACCGTGTGGACAGCAGAAGCCATTTTTTTGCTCATGGACGCGATTTCGGCTGTCACGGAGGACGATTCTTCGGCGGAGGCGGCGACCGTGGCGATGTTGGCGCTCACCTGCTCCGTTGCGCTCGCCACGTTCTGGCTCAGGGAACGGAGGTCGTCCGTGGCCTGGGAGATGCGGTCGGCGGTTCCGGAGAGATCCTGAGCGGAGTAGGAGAGCGTTGACGCGATCTGCACCGCGTTTTTGATGGTAAGTTGGAGCGTTCCGGACATGCCGTTGAGTGTTTGCGCCAGCTTTCCGAACTCGTCATCCCCCGTGGACTCGATCCGGTGCCGCAGATCTCCCGTCCCGATCCTGCTCGCCATATCGACGCCGTTTTCCAGCGGCCGCAGGATTCTCCCGGTCAACACCCACGCCGTTCCGCCCACGCCCGCGGCAACTGCAAGTCCGCCGAGAAGCGACCAGAGGGCAATCGAACCGAACCGGTTCGCCGCGCTGCCTCCGGGAGCTTCCGCGGCTGCCGTTGTCCCCGGGGAGACCGCTCCGGTCAGTTTTCCCGTCTGAATTCCGAAAGCGAGGAACATCGTCCCGGCCGGCAGAAGCGCCGCGCCGAGCACCAACGCCAGAATCTGCTGTTTCACCGTCAAACGCATGTACTCCTCCCCCATGCCACTGGTTGATATTGATGTTTTTACGCTCCGGAGCAGTCGACCCGGCGAAGGGATCAACAGTGGTTTTCGCTTGCCGCGATGCCTGCAGAACCGGCTCCCCCGGGTGGGGTGCATGCCGGACGAAGAGGTTCGCCTTATCCGGACTTCTGGTTCGGGTATTTATATAGCAATAAATATACCACGAGACCGGCCGTGTCGTTCTGAACGGAAGCGGGGGAGCGAGCGGCCGGATACGGAACTGTGCTCACTCCCCCGCTTCGGCAGGGTATATCTCTCATTCGCGCAATGGCTTACTCCAGCAGCATTCCGTCGCCGTCCTTGCCGTACCGGTAACTGTAAGTTTTTCCGCCCTTTTTGAAAGAGAGCGAATAGTTCCCGGCGCTGTCAGTGGACTTTTTGACCGACCGGACAATCTGTTCCGCTTCGGTGTCACTCGACACGGGGAGAATGACGGTGGCGATCACCGTACGGTCGCCGGATGCTTTCAGGACTGTTCCCGTGTACGGCACCCATTTGAACTGGGCGTTCTTCTGGACAGCCAGAATGGCGTGTCTGCCGGGCCGGAAGGAGCAGTCGCCGTCCGTGACCGGAATGAGGGCCATATCTCCCGTATCGCCGTCGAGAAGCACGTACCCATTCTTTTCCCGCTGGGTGACCTCGGAATGGAACCGGGCTTCGATCTCCGCGCCGGGCGCCGAGCGGACCTCGTCCACCACCACGGTGATATTGGGCTTTTCGAGGGTGATGTGACGGCGCCAGCCTTTCAGCTCTTCCTTCGGATATGCGTTTGTCAGATCCATTACCGTGTAGTCTCGGGTCGCTGAAGTCCGGAAATTCAGTACCTTGCCGCCGACGCCTTCTCGCCAGGGAGTATCCTTTTTCTTGGCGATCATCTGCAGTTCACCGTTGACGAAGACCACGTTGTGGCCGACGCTCGACGCCTGGGGGTAATCGTAGCGGGCTTCGTCGAAAAATTTCTCGTCATAGGCGGAATGCCCCGGTTCGGAGATGTAGCCTTTCCCGTTCCAGTACACTATGAAATGCCCGTTGTCCAGGTGTCCGTGATGGGGGTCATCGTTCATTCCCGCTTTGGTTGCGATCATGACTTTGGACTGGTCGGTGAAATCGCTCCGCATGATCACCCAGTCGATTCCCCGGAAATGGATGGACGGCTGTTTTGGGGGTTCCGCTTTCACCGTGCTCCGGGGCCAGATGATATCGAAGAGATTGTTGCTCTGGCCGAACATGGTTTCGCGATACCATGCCGCTTCCCGGCTTCCCGTTTCCGAGGCGAGCTTGTTGTAGAAATGGCTGGAGCCGACAACATTCCCTCCCGAGTCCTCGAAGTCCACGGTCTTGCGGGGCGGAATCAGGCAATAGACGGGGAAGTTGACCGTGTTGTTCTTCAGCCGGGGGTGCTCGAAGAGGTTGTGTTTTCCGCCGGTGAGCCGTTTGAAAGCGTCAGCGAAATACGCCGAAGTATGGGTGCCGTAATACCAGTACCCGGCTCCTTCCTGCCAGCCGCCGTCCGGCCCGATCTCGTCGAAAAGCCGGGTTATCCGGTTGTAGGATTCGGCGACAACATCGGTGAGCTGCGGGTCTTCGGTCATGAGCGCGAGCGCGGCCAGCCCCAGCCCGGAGTTGCAGACTCCGCACCAGTTGCAGCGGTAGGATGCGGCCCACCAGTGGTAGTCGTAGTTGCCGCGGACGCGGGTGATGGCTTTTTCCAGCAGGGCGCCGCGGATCCGGTCCCGCTGGGGTTTGTCCAGCCCGGTGTAGAGCCAGTCGTATACCGCGGCCATGATGCGGGCCGTGTCCCCGTTGACGTGGTCGAAGCTGAACACCGCTTGATCGTCCTTGCAGTTCCAGGGCCAGACCCGGCTGTAGATGATGGGAAATTCATGGGCCCGGATTACCCAGGTGGGGAGGTCGCAGACCGCGTCGGCGAACTCGAAAGCCTTTTGGGCATACCGGCGGTCCCCGGTCATCTGGTAGACGAAGGCGAGGGTGAGTGCGTTGCCCCGGTTGCTGTAGTAATAGCGGTCATACTCTCCGGTGCTGGAATAGCGCGTGTTTTTCTCCTGGACCGGAGCTTGCGGGTCGACCGGGGTATAGAGCAGCCGGTTGGCCTCTGCTGTCAGCTGGGCCATAATGTCGCGGCACTCGGGGTCACTCTTGATCCTCTCCAGTATGGCTGGTTTATCCTGCTCGGAGAAATAGAGATAGGGGTGCGACAGATTCCCGCCGAGGGCGTTCTTTACATCCTGAGAAGTGATTTCCGCCGCGAAAACGGGAGCGCAGGCAAGCAAAAGAATTGCCGCAACGAGTGTTTTTCTGAACGGCATTCGGTGATACCTCCCTGATCTGAAGTGGTTTGTTCCATGCGCTTCTGTGAAGAACATACACCGGGGTTCGCGGGAAATCAAGTTAATTTCCCGCTGCTTGCGCCGTGGCGGAAGACGTTGGGGGCGTGGAGGAAATGCCGGGTCGAAGCCGTGGGCGCAGGCCGGTTTACGTTCGGGCGTCATACGGTCTCAATTTCCCGCATGCGGCGAGACTGTCTTGGGAGCAGGGGTGATAATTTCCATAACCCGCTGCTGACTGGCTGGGGCTGGCCGGCTTCCGGCGTACTGATGAATCCGGACTGAACGGAAGCGTTTTCATGAAGCATTCAGGCAACACCAGTGACGAGCAGGTCATAATGGCACGTTGGCCACAGCAAGGCGGTGGGAACCATTCTCGGCCCGGGAGAGGTGTAACATACAGAGGTACAACCGGATATAATTCGTGTAAATTGTCGTTCCAAGCCTTGGCGCAATCTTTGCAATCTTCCGCCGAATCAGGGCCTCGTGGACGGAACGTATGCGCGGCCGCACAATCCGCTGGATTTCCCAAGAGAGGTTTCGTATACTCTAAGGACCCGGGCATTCTCGGGAATCCGTGTTCCAGAGGTTACCGGAGGTTCCGATGTCCCCTGTCAAATCCCAGGCAACACCCGATCCGGTCAATCGCGGCGAACGGGGCATGACCCTTGTCGAGCTGCTTGTGGCCATGATCATTTCCGGCATTCTGATCACGGCTGTCTTCCGGTTTTTTGGCACACAGTCGGACAGTTTTCTCCAGAGCCGGGAAAATGCCGAAATGCAGCAGGAACTGCGCTGGGCGATGCAGTTCATCTCCGAGCACGTCCGTCTGGCCGGAAACAACGTCCCGCAGGTGCTTCTGGATGAAACGGGTAGCCAGGTTGTTGAAAACTTCGATGGTCCGGGAGGCGACCCAGACTCTCTGAGCATCATCGGAAGCTTCAAGTCGGTGGTCATCACCCTCGACCAGACGATGGGAAACGAGGGATCCCAGATCAAGTGCTCCGACAAGGCGAATACGCCCTCTGTACCGCTGGAGGACATCTTCACCCCCAACGATGTGGTGTACATTTCCGACGGCACCCATTCCGAACTGTTTCAGATCACCAGAATACAGGCGGATCATCTCTTTCATGAAACATCGCCGCCCTGGAACGATGACAATAAGCTCGATCATCGCTATGCCGAGGGCAGCACGCTCACCGCGGTCTCCAATTATACCTTTTTTGTGGAAACCGATGAGGATGGAAATCCCAACCTGATGGTCCGCACCCTGGTACATCCTCCGCAGGTACTGGCCGGTGATATCGAACAGTTCCAGGTCCGATTCCGGATGCGGAACGGCCAGTGGCAGGATACGGTCGATGCGGGAGAACTCACCAGGAACGAGGTCAGTCAGGTGGAAATCTATCTCCGGATCCGATCCCACGATCCCATTCGCGGATACCGGGATCCGAAATACGGCGACGCGTACAAGCACATGGAACTCAAGACCATTGTCATCCCGAAGAATGTTTCGGTCATGTAGGAGCGGGGCGTTATGGTACGTTCGCCTTGTTCATTGTGAACGGGCGTCTTGCGGCCTGGGCCGGAAAATATAACTCACCCCTCGTTCCCCTTGTATGTTACCAATGAGGCAGGAATGGAGTCCGGT
>JAWLHT010000235.1:0-8871 GCA_041690195.1 Candidatus Latescibacterota bacterium | reverse complement strand
CTCTCTCTGGAGAGAGGGGGCCAGGGGGTGAGTTACCGGCCCTAGTCTCCATTGACTACCTTTGGTATTCATGCGTGCTGCGGTTTTCTCTTATCTTTACGACAATGGGGCTATGGGTGAGTTACCGGCCAAAACCTCTGCTGATTATCTTATAGTACTCATAAATGCATAAGACGTGTCGTTCTGTTAACGCCACGGGGATTTATCTCGTATTGTGCAGACAGTCAGCTTCACTCTCCGTCTCCTTCAGCCCCCCTCCCCTCGACCATCCGCGTCTGCACGTCCAGCGGTTCGGCCGGGGGGATTTCCTTTTCTGATCCCGCGCCGAGTTCGGTAAAGCGTCGGGCGGTGACCAGCACCCGGGATTCGAGGGAGCCGACCGCGCGGTTGTAATGCTCCACGCCGCGCTGGAGGGAACGGCCCAGTTCGGAGAAGTGTTCGGAGAGGGTGGCGAGACGGGAATGGAGTTCGCGGCCGAGATCGCTGATGCGGCGGGCGTTTTCGGCCAGGCGTTCCTCCCGCCAGCCGAGGGCGGCGATGCGGAGGAGCACGATGAGCGTGGTGGGCGCGGCGAGCACGACCCGGTTGGCCACTCCCTCCTCGATGAGCGAGGGGTCCATGCGCAGGGCGGCGGTGTAGAACGCCTCGCCGGGGAGAAAGAGGACGACGAGGTCCGGGGAGTCCTCGAACTGCTTCCAGTAGTCCTTGCGACCAAGGCCCCGGACCTGGTCGCGGACGTGACGGGCGAAGGCGGTCATCCGCTCCTCCCGTTCGCCGTCCGTGGGGGCGTCGAGGGATTCCAGATAGGCGTTGATGGGAGTCTTGGCATCCACCACGATGCGCCGTCCGCCGGGAAGGCGCACCACCATGTCGGGACGGACTTGTCCCGCGTCGCCGGTGGAAGACTGCTGTTCGAGAAAGTCGCAGTGCTCCAGCATCCCGGCCATTTCCACGACATTCCGAAGCTGGATTTCTCCCCATCGGCCCCGTACCTCGGGACGACGGAGAGCGTCGGCCAGTTTCCCGGTCTGAAAGCGGAGTCGCTCCTGCTCGGCGAGGAGGGATTTCACCTGCTCGGTCAGGGCGCCGTAAGCGGTGCTCCGCTTGTCCTCCACCTCCCGCAGATGGAACTCGTAACGGGCCAGTCCTTCGGTCAGGGGCTTCACCAGGTTTTCCACTGCCTTCTCGCGCTGCTCCAGGTCATGACGGGCGTCGGCGCGGTGCTTCTCGAAGGCGGTGGCGGCCAGGTCGAGGAAGCGGCGGTTGCTCGATTCCAGCGCCTCGGCGGAGAGCGCCCGAAAGGCGTTGCGGAAGGTTTCTTCCGCCGCTGAGAGGAGCCGTCCCTTCTCCTCGGCGGCTCGGCGTTCGGCGTCGAGAGTGGCCTCGGCCCGGACCCGTCGCTCCCGCTCCCCGGAAAGTTCCCGGGAGAAGGCGTCGCGGTCCGTGTCCAGCTCCCGGATGCGGCGGGTGAGAAGTGCTGATTTTCCCCGGGCGGCGAACCATATTCCGGCTCCGCCGGCAACCGCCCCGGCGGCGATGGCGATGATGATGTCGGTCATGAACTGCCGCTCCTGAAAAAAATTTATGAGTATCGGGTTGGGTCAGAAAGCAGGGCCAAATCAGGGAGAGCGCAGCCAAGACCCCCTTTCTCTACCCCCTTCGTACCAGGGGCGGTATGAATGGGGGCCCCGGGGGCCTTGCGGCCATCTTCCCCCTGGCAGGGGGCGGGAAAAGCACCACTCATGCGCGTGAGTCTTGCTTGTGCTGCTTCGGTTCGTTGCTCACTCAACCCGATAACTGTAAAAAAGTTTGCCGGACGGGAGAAATATATGGCGCTGCAATGAGATAAAAAAGAAGAATGTGGCGCTTGAGAATGAATCGGTCAGCGAAGCAGTGCGGTGTTTCCGGCGCGGACACCCATGTGTCCGCATGCGTACACCCGTTTTCTTCGTTTGGCGGCAGACCTTTCCACGAGCCCGGACGGCTGATGTTCTATAATGATATGCAATGCAATGTATTACTACTGAATTGGCGTGGTGTCTGCCAACATGTTTGGGATACCGCCCGACAGGATGTGTCCGGATTCGGACAGCATTGTCCGAATCCGGACGGTTTTTATGGGTGGTTTTTATGGATGGGTTTTTGTAACTGTAAGTAATGCAATATATTGAGTGATATGGCCCGACATTTGCTTATTAGGTATATGGAGTATTGCGAACCTCTGCCATGATTGTGCAGTAACGGAACGCGCTTCGAACCCTCAACACCGAAAGGCAGGTGATCGGTATGGCGGAAGAGATGAAAAATCGGTTTTCCGGATTCTCAGATGCCATCGATTTGGAGAAGCTGGAGAATGAGACCCGCAAGGTGTTCTACATGGGACTCCTGCTGGGTGTATCGTTCTATGCGGCGACAGCGGCCTTCTTCATGTTCAAGAAGACCGAGGTGAAGGTGGTCAGACCTCCCTCAATGGAACTGGTGATTCGTCGGCCGAGAATGACCAAGGCCTTCGAGTTCAAGAAGAAACGGGTAGCCCAGCGGGTGCTCCAGAAGAAAGAGATCCAGCAGCGCAAGCCCACCGCGGAAATCCAGACCAAAAGCCTTTCCTCGGAGATCCTGGGCAGCGTGATGTCCTTCGATTACGGCGGCGAGATGAACACCAACATCGATCAGGACGTCAACATTCCGATCGGCATTGAGATTCAGATGAACGCGGCCCGCGAGCCGGACAAGCAAATCTCGATGAAGGACGAAATGATCTCCCTGGACGACCTGGATACGGGGCAGTTCAAGGCGATGGTCATTCAGGACCCCAACAACAAACAGAGCATCAAGGGGTTCGTCTACATCGCCACGGCCTGGGGCGCCCAGCTCCGTCCCCCGGACACGCTGAAACGGGCGGTGATCAACCTGGTGGAAGCGGTGAACCGCTACACCAACATCAACGCCAAGGTGGACTACCATCTCTTCCTGGATTCCCGGAAGATCTTCGAGACGCCGTTCGTCTATATCACCACGGACCAGGCATTCGAGTTGACCGAGGTGGAGCGCAGGATGTTCGGGGAATACCTCCGGAACGGCGGGTTCGCCCTGGTGGACAACGGCACCCCCCAGTATGAGTACGGGGCGGCGGAAGCCGCGCTGAAGCAGATGCTCCGTGACGCGCTGGGGGCGGACGCCAAGTTCCAGCCCATTCCCAACGACCATCCTATTTACCACTGCTTCTATGACTTCGACGGCCCGGTGCAGGGTGCGGAAATCCAGATGGTGGATACGGATACGGCGGCGCTGCAGGGGTATGAGGCCCGGAGCAAGACCATGGCGGCGCAGGTGCTCTATCTGGAAGGGATCTGGCTGGACGAACGCCTGGTGGCAGTCTACTCCGACAAGGGGTACTGCCAGAAGTGGAAGGACATGTCGAACAACGAGCCCCAGCTCAAGATCGGCGTGAATTTCGTGGTGTTCGCGCTCACCCAGACCGGCGGCATTTCCCAGCAGAAGATGGACTTCTTCTCCGCCGTGCAGTAACACGACCGCGGAAAGGGGGCGGGGTGGTTTCCCGGTCTGCGTTTCGGAAGAAACCCCGCCCCGAATCATCCGTCACGGGTCGGCAAGTGTAAAAATGCCCCTCCCGATCATTCCGCGCCCGGGAAACCCTCTCGCCCGCACACGGACGCACTTCTCTCCCTGTCCCCCCGGGGAGAGAGGAAATGAGGGGCATTTTTTACACTTGCCGACACCATTCTTTCGGTATCTGACCACACGGAACATGAAATTACATAAGTGATTCCGTTGCCCAAGACGGATGGCATGCGCAGAATCAACAGCAAGCACCACTAAAAGATAAATAGTTATCTAAAGAGGGGGCGGCAGCTAAACCCCCTGAAAAGAGCAACTCACCCCCTTGCCCCATAGTCGTAAACATAAGGGAAAACCACCGGCACGCGTGAGTACTATATGCCAATCAGTGGAGGTGCTGGCTGGTAACTCACCCCCTGGCCCCCTCTCTCCAGAGAGAGGGGGAATTGAGCCATAGAACAAGCAGAAACAACCGATAACGAGTCATCCCCTTCTTTCACCCATGCGTGAGAATCCCGCATGGGGCCCGGTCTCACCGAGAGTCGGGGTCCCCAACCTTGGATTCCAGGGTTGGGGGTGACAGAAGGGGAACGAGGGGTGAGTAATATTTGCAGGCCTGAACCGCAAGACACCCGTTCACTACAAATCGCTTATCTTTACGACAATGCCCCCTGGCCCCCTCTCTCGGGGATAGATGGCCCCGTGCAAGCTTTGCTTGCATGGGTGACAGAAGGGGGCCAGGGGGTGAGTTGCTCTTTCAGGTAGCCCGGATGTCGCGAAGGAAACTGCCCGGAGTTGGTGACGGCACGGGGGCTCGACAATCTCCGGGAAGCTCTGCACGAGTGGACCGCTGTCCGGGCCCGGGTCGGTCCTCCGGTCCGACTCGGTTCGCGTATCTTTTCCACCCGTGGATACTCCGCGCTGTGGAACGACTGTAAGAATGCGGTGCATCTTCGGTTCGGGGTGAACCTCATTTTCCATGCTCTCGGGATAACCGGAGAGGATGCGCCGCCAAAAAACTGAAGCGCCCGGTTTTACGGCAAGGAGACAGATATGGAGGAGTATACAAGCGGAGCGCCGGCTTCGAGAGTATCCGGCATTATAGACCTCCGCCGGTACGATCGGGAAAACCGCCGCCGTCTTATGACGGGATTCGTTGTAGCCGCATGGGCGCTGGGCACTCTGGCCGTGTTGTGTCCCCCGCTCTTCCGGGAGACGCCCCGGCCGAAAGAGGAATCGTACCGGACCATCATCATGGATATTGTCGAACTGCCCGCGCTCCCGCCCGCCGGACCGTTTGTTTCCCGGCCCTCCATTCACCCGCCGCGTCCGCTACGCCGTCCCGGGTTCTTTCCCGCGCGGCCGCGGGGAGCGCCGGGGTGGACGGCTCCGGGAATTCCGGACATCGATGCGCCCCGCCCGGACCGGGATGCTGGCCGCGAAGCGGAAGAAATCGCCCGGGGGTTCGACGGCTCGCTCGATGTGGATGCCGGGGTTCCCCGGGGACCGGACGGCCGGATTCCCCTGCGCCGCGACACTGGGCCCGATCCGGGCCCCTTCCGCGCGGAAATCGTCTGGAACCCGGAGGACAGGACCGCCACCCAGGGGTATGTCCACATTCCGCTCATCCGGTTCGCCGAGCCGGAAACCCCCCAAACCGAAAAGTACATCCGGAGCCTGCGCGGGCTGACCGCCGCCATCAACCGTCACACCAACATCACCGCCGTGCTGGATGCCCCGCTGGCGCCGATAAAATTCTACGACGGCCCCAATTTCATGCAGATCAAGGAAGCGCCGTCAGAGCACGGCATCTCCCTGGACTCCCTCTTCGAGTTTCGTCCCCCGCTGGTCTACCTTCTGTTCGACCGGAAGCCCTTCCTCAACGAGGCGGAGAGAGGGAGCCTGCTGCGCTATGTCAGAGGCGGGGGATTCCTCGTCGTCGAAAACGCCCGTCCCGGCAACGAAGGGCTCCGGAACGAACTGCGGGGGTTCCTCTCCGGCGTGCTGGGGAGCGCTCCGATGGAGCCCATTCCCCGCGGTCATCCCCTCTATCACTGTTTCTTCGACTTCGCGGACACGCCGGAGGGCGCGGGACAGGAACTGGGCGCGATAGACTTCCGGGTGCAGCCGCATCTCGAAGGCGTCTGGATCAGGGATACGCTGGTCGCGGTCTTTTCCGACCGGGGTTACGGCCTCTGCTGGGCTTCGGAGAAGAAATACGAAGAGCAGGCGAAAATGGGGGTGAACCTGGTCCTCTATGGTCTCGTACGGCAGCGGGAGCGCGGTGTCCCCCAAATGGCGGGCGGAAGGTGAGCGGGCGCACATCGGAACTTTCCTTCGCTTCACATGTTTGATTATACTACGGAAAGGATATGCGCGGGAGCGGCAACCGAACAGGGGAGGGACTGCATGATACAGGGGAATGGCCGGTCGGCAGTGAGTATATTTCGGATTCTGTGCTTCGCGGCCGCAGGGTTTCTTATTGTTCTGACCGCCTGCGGGAGGGAGCACAAGCTTCCGGAGGGCATGGAGGCGGAACAATTCTATGACGGACTCCGGGACCGGATGGTGGCCACCCAGATCGAGGCGAGGGGGATTCGAGACGCCCGGGTGCTCAGCATTCTGGGGAATGTGCCGCGCCACCGGTTTGTGCCGGAAGCGGACCGCACCCGCGCCTATGAAGACTATCCGCTCTCCATCGGACACGGCCAGACCATCTCCCAGCCGTACATCGTGGGGCTCATGACCGAACTGCTGGCGCTGAAAGGTACGGAGCGGGTGCTGGAAATCGGAACCGGTTCCGGGTATCAGGCCGCGGTGCTTTCCGGGCTCGCCGCCGAGGTGTACACCATCGAGATCATTCCGGAACTGGCCGCCCGCGCCGACAGCATTCTTTCCGAACTGGGGTATGGCAATGTCCGGGTCCGGGCAGGCGACGGGTACGCCGGGTGGCCGGAAGCCGCCCCCTTTGACGCGGTCATCGTGACCGCGGCGCCGGACCGCATTCCCCAGGCTCTGGCGGATCAGCTCAAGCCGGGCGGCCGGCTGGTCATTCCGGTCGGCAGCATCACACAGGAACTGCTGCTCGCGGTGAAGACCGAACGGGGGCTGGATGTGAAAAGCATTACCCCGGTCCGGTTCGTTCCCATGGTCCGGGGGGGCGCGGAGCGGTAATCCCTTCCGGGAAACGCCGGTTTTCCGGGAAGCGAGACGGAGACGCTACAATGCAGCAGCCCATTCCCACCGGCTTTTCCCGCATCCTTGACCCCGGGGCGCTCGACCGCTCCGGCCGCCGCTTTTTCATTGCGCTTCTTGTCGCCGTTCTCGTGCATGCCGGACTGGCCACGATCATCCCCTACCGGAGGCTTGTTCCGGCTCCCTCCCGCCGGTCGTTCCACCGGATTATCCGCACAGACATCATCGAAATTCCCGCGGCGCCTCCGGACGCCCCCTTTATCATGGAACGTCCCAGATTCGTGCCCCGGGCGATCCGTCCCGGAATACCGGAGCCCGGTGCGGGACCGGAAGAACCGGGTGCGTCCGCTCCCGCATCACCCTATGGTCCCTCCATTCCGGGCGAACTCCCCTATGCCTATCGCCCCGATCTTCCCGATCCCGCTGTTCCGGGGACGGATGACGGCCTGCATCCTTTTTTTCCCGGAGCTCCCGGAACGATGGAACCGCCGGGCCGTGTCATTCCGCACGATCAACCGCTCCGCGGCGAGATGCTCCGGGGGGAGGACTTCGAGTGGTCACGGGAGGGCATGAGGACCGGCATGATAGAGTTCAACCCCGGAGACAAGCTGGCCATTCGGGGAATCGTGCCGCTGCCGGTCGTGTACTCATCGTCCGTGCTGGGTTCGGTGGGCATGCAGGGGCTCTCCGACGGCATCAAAAAATATACCGACCTGACAGTCGGATACAGACGGCATGTCTACCTGTCGGAAAGCTTTCTGACTCATTATCCTTTTATATACCTGGCCTGCTCCGGCCCCTGGGAATACCACTCCTGGGAAACCCGTGCCGTGGGTGAGTATCTGCGCCGGGGAGGATTCGCTTTTCTGGAAGCGAACCTCCAGGATGAATTCGATCCGGCGGAACGTGTGCTGCGGCAATTCATCAAAGAGGCGCTCGGGCCACGGATACGGCTCCAGGCCATCCCCAAGGACCATCCCATCTATTCCTGCTACTTCGACTTCCCGGAGGGGCCGCCGGTCACATCCTCCGGCACGAGATTGTACGGCGCCGGCTTGGGCCGGGGGCTGCCCTGGCTGGAGGGCGCGTGGATTGACGGGCGGCTGGCGCTGGTACTGTCCAATCACGGGTACGGCAAGGCCTGGGACAGTGAAGATGGCGGTGGCGCGGCGCTCCGGCTGGGGGTCAACCTGCTGGTCTACGCCCTCCGTCAGGAAGGGGGAAATGCCCCGAAACGGCATGACTATACGCTCCGGCCGGGAAGTCAGGCGCAGCGGAATATTGCCGGACAGGAACTTCGGGGGGAAGTGAAGCCGGTCACGGGACGAGGAAACGGATTTCCCGTCCATAACCGGTGATGTTTCCGCTTCGGCGAATACCGGAAGTACCAGGCTTGTCAATACCCAAGTTTTTGAAGATGGGCGAAAGAGCTTCGGACTTGTGGTGCATCTTAATCGTATCGTGTAACTCAAAGTCTTGCAATGAGTCATCCTCTCTCTGGAGAGAGGGGAACGAGGGGCATTGTCGTAAAGATAAGAGAAGATTACGGGCACGCATGAGTACTAAATATAATCAGTGGAGGTGCTGACCGGTAACTCACCCCCTGGCCCCCTCTCTCCCGAGCTTGTCATTACCCAAATCTATGGGAGTAATTGACGGAGCGAGGAGTGAATCGTAATGCATTGGGGCACTGAGTGTAGGCGATATTATCGTCACACAATTTGCCTCGATGAGATGATTCTATTCAGACTGAAAAGTGAGCTTCCCGGTACAAAAACGAACCGGCACCCTCCTTTTTCTCCGACGTTTTTTGGGGAGAGAATCGTAAAAATCAGCGTTAAGTTCTGTCCAGCATGGCTTTACCTCTATTCCGCGCTTTACTTGGATGGGAACATGGATTTTTCACTCCCGGCAACACCGACAATCTATACTTGTAGATTTGGGTAATGACAAGCTCCCGAGAGAGGGGGAATCAAGCCACAGGGAGCGCCAAGAGAGCCGATAACGGGTCATCCCCTTGTATGTTACCAATGAGGCAGGAATGGAGTCCGGTCAAGGGTCATCCGGCAGTATCGGATGATTCACTTGCCCTTGACC
>JAWLHT010000234.1:0-8895 GCA_041690195.1 Candidatus Latescibacterota bacterium | reverse complement strand
AGACGATTTCGACCATGGTTCCGGCGAGAAGCTTCATCGCCAGCGGGGTCATGATCGGCGCGAGAATCGTGGCCACCGCGGTGAGTGTGACCGCCAGTACAAGATTGGTTCCGGCGATGTAGTTCATCACGTTCGAGGCGAGCCCGCACGGAGCCGAGCCGATGAGAACCACGCCGGCGGCGATTTCAGGAGGAAACGCGAACACTTTTGCCAGCGTGAACCCGACAAGCGGCATGATGGTAAACTGGCACAGGACACCCACGAACACACCCTTCGGCATTTTGATGACACCGACAAACTCATCGATGCTCATGTTGGTACCCATGCCGAACATGATGATCTGCATCAGCGGCACAATCAGGCGCGTCAGCTTGAATCCTCCCCAGGTATTGAAGAGCCCCGGGTAGAACATGGCGGCGGTTACCGCTGTAAAAATCCAGATGGTATACGCGAATCCCTTGAGAAAGTTATTTCCCCGCACGTAAATAGCAAGCGATGCAAACATGGCCATGGCGAAGATGCCGGCGTCCGCAGTCCGATCGGTGGAGACCATGGCGACCACCCCAACCAGCGACGCTATTGCCAGGAATAAGAATACTTTGTAGACGGCCTTACCCGATGATCCGGATGCGATGCTCATCATACCTCCTTGAACGGTTGAAGAAATGCTGACCAAATACCATTGGAAAATATATGCACAGCATTCCGGAAGCAAGTGAAAACACGCGCAGGATCACCATCGCGGATAAGGAACATGGAAAAAACGTACAGGAGGAGAAACGAGTGGGAGCGGCGGTGAATGAGCTGATTGAGAAAGAAGGAGGAGATATTGCCAATTCCGGGGAAACGGTCAGAACACCCGTTCACGGGGAACGGTTTGCACTGTACGCCGGAGTCCGGCCCGCAGGTCCGCTTCGGCCCGCTCACGCACCAGTCTTGTTTCCAGTCGACGGGTCATGAGCCGCATCGCTTCGGTCAGGTCGGCGATGCTCTTTTCAAGTTCGGTGTACATTGTCATCCTCCAATCCATAACCGCATCGTTTCAAAGGTATTCATTCAAATCCGGCAAGCATTGAAATGGGGAAGGTTTCATTTCATCATCCATAGAATATGACGTCAAGACCGGCGGCTTTATTTCATCCTGACTGCATTATTCGGGAACACGGATATCGGATTGAGCCCGCAGGACGGGAGGAAGCACTCGCTTCCCGTTCTCCCGTCGCGGCTGAATCCGCTGCCGTCTCCGGCGACATCTCCCGTGTCACGGGAGACAACAGAGCAAGACCTCCACGGCACGGAAGCGGCTGCCATCCCTGCCTGATATCCGCATTTGATATGCTCGGTTTCGAAAAAAATGAGAATACAGCATGGGCGGGAATGGAATGGTGTGTCTGCCGCAGCAGGGAGGAGCACACCTGGGTGCGCCTCCACGACGGATTCGAGCCCCAGGCGTTCGTGACTGGGGTCAGGCAGCCCGGAGGCTCACGGTTTGCAGCTTTGGACTATATGCAGGGAATGCAGGCGGGCGGAGTTTATTATGGACACCGGACAGTGAAGCGAAGTGGCAACGGTCCGGAAACGCTGCCACTTCGCTGGACGGAAAGACTTTCTACTCCGACCGAATCCGGGGTTATGTTTGTGAGAGCGCTTCTTGCCAACCCGCGTGGAAACATACAGGCCAGCCCGGATTGTGACCCTGGCATGGATTACCCGTGAAACACGCGAGTGCAGGGGGTCATGCTTGAGGCGGAGGGCGGCACGGTCCGTGCCGGAATGACCAGCGGAATGTATACGACTGACGACAACGGTATACGCCGTATGAAACAGGGGGCCATCCAATACCAGAGGTTCGACGATACTCTCATCCAAATTCCATGATGTTCGTTGCAGCCGAAAGCATTGGAGTTATCACCAGCGGATACGGTGGAGAATCTGGGAGTCTCATTACAGGCCACCAGCCGATAGAGATGATTTTGTGAGTTACCTTTTGGTGGGAGGAAGCGCGGACAAAGTCATCGGAAAGAACCCGAAAAATCGTTGGCTCTGCGCTGTATTCTATGGGTACATGCGGGCGAACGGTGCGAAGTAAAGAGAGAAAGGAGCAAAGGCACAGAGGGGGATAACAGCCCAAAGCCCCAATTCCAAGGGAAATGATGTGCTGAACCGCACTCCTGCACGGACGACCGTTGACCTTCTCCCGGCTTCCGGCTCCCGATTCCTTCTTGTATCCATCGTTTGCCCATAAACCGCAGAGAGCCCTCTTTTTCAATTCCGGATCAGGTGAAACAGCACGCCACCGGACGGAGGATCGTGTCAATCCGCCCCGGTTTGACGCTCCACATGATGGCGTCCGCTCCAGTCATGGTATTCTCCGGAGCGAACCGCATCAATCCACCATGTGTTTTCGAGATACCAGCGGACGGTCCGGTTGAGTCCGCTCAACAGTGTTTCACGGGGCATCCAGCCTAACTCGCGACGGATTCTTTCTCCGTCGAGAGAATACCGTGGATACATTGCGCTCTGTGTACCGTAGGCAACCGTACGAGATCCGTGTGGGCGGTGGGATGAATCAGGACGAAGGGAATCCAGGATTTCACCGATCATCCGGATGATATCCCGGTCGGAAACATCAGTCCCGTTGCTGATATGATAGGTTTCCCCGGGTCGCCCGCGGTCGAGAATGGTACGAAGCGCGTGGCAACAGTCCTCAACCGCAATCCAGTCCCGGCACGCTCCCTCTCCTCCGAGCAGCGGAATCTCCTTTCCCTCCAGCGCATTCAGGATTATACGGGGAATCGGAGCGTACGGAAACTGGAATGGCCCGTAACAGCAGGTGCTGTTGGCAATGAGCACGGGCAACCCGCTGGTGCGGTGATAGGCGCGCACCAGATGATCGCAGGCGGCTTTTGACGCAGCGAACACTCCGGCCGGCTGATAGGGTGCGGTTTCACTCCGCGGGGGATCTTCCGGACCAAGGGGACCATACACCTCCGGACTCGATACGTGGAGAAAACGGAAACGTTTCCGCTTCTCCCCTTCCATGCTTTCCCAGTACAGCCTGACCTCTTCCAATACACTGAATGTGCCGAGGACATTAGTCTGGACAAAGGCGTCCGGTGAGAGAAAAGAGTGGTCAGAGGGGCTTTCCACGGCAAAATGTATCACCGCACTCGGCATGTATTCATGCAAAAGGCGCTCAACAAGGATGCGGTTCCTGATATCACCCCGGATGAATACATGGTCCTGGTCGTCGTGGAGCGAATCCAGGCTGGCCATGTTTCCGGTTTCTGCAAGTTTATCCAGATTGAATATCCGCGCCGACCGTTCCGCGCGGGCTGACAGAATAAAATTACTCCCGAGAAATCCGGCGCCCCCGGTGACCAGCCAGTTTTCCCCCGCATATCCGGGATGCGCCGACAACAAAGTCTCCGGGCTTGTGAGCGGAGCCGAATCCCCTGCGTTTGCACACTGCTCAGATGCAAACAGTTCCATTTCTGATGCTGCAACCATAAAAACCGTCTTTCCCGACCCCTCGCGCCTCGCGACAGCCGTTGTTTTGAACATTTTCTGACTCGGTGTTCACTGTAGCTTTGGGATACACACCGGGCTCCGTGTTCCGGATTCAAGGGTGGCGTGAGCAGGCGAAAAAAGGCAACCCCTGTTTTTTCCGGCACAATGCGGAGATTATTCACTCGCAACGATATACTGGAATCGTGATATTTTGAGCCGGCCCGGCATACGATGGCCGGCGCACATACCGAGAGGATTACTCCAGCCGGATTCTCCGGTTGGATTACATGCGGTTGTAAACCCAGTCCGGAACGTGATACTTGCGTTTGTTCAGGATCACGCCCAGAATATTGGCCTGGGCTTGAATAAGACGATCTTTCATGCGCTGGGCGGCTTCCCACCGGACCCGTTCCGCTTCCACTACCAGAATGAATCCATCCACAAGCTCGGACATTCGTACCGCGATATTATCTTCATAGACCGGCGGGGTATCGAAAATCACATACTCGTAGTCCCGTTTCATGAGTTCAAGAAGCTCACTCAATCCCTGGACATCATACAGCCCCGTATAGTCGTCCAAACATTCGCCGGCAGGAAGAATGAAGAGGTTTTCCACATCTGTGCTCTGCACACTGGAAAATTCCACCGGGTTGCTGAAAACAAGGTCATACACGCCGGGAGACAGGGACTTGCCGAACATGGTATGGATGGAAGGATCATGCATGTTCAGATCGACGAGCAGCACCGGTTCTTTGCCTCGGCGTGCGAGAAAGCGGGCCAGATTCGCGGCAACCGTGCTCACCCCTTCCCGACGGTAGCAACTGGTAAGCGCAAACATCAAGGGCCGCTTGTTTTTGTCCTTAATTAACTGCAGAATGCTGTCCGGCAACGCATCAAAATGCCGTTTTTCCTCGCTGTGGGGCTGCGCCTTCACCGGCATCCCGGTATTCAGACTTTCGGTGATTTCAATGTAGTCCACGTCGGTCAGATCCGTGACACGAGCCATCGCTCACTCCTTTTCCATCCGTTCAGTCAATGTGTGTTTGATTCCGTCTGCAAAGCCTCCGGAAGATGTGTCCGGGCTGTTTTTTCAACGGAAGTCATTCATCAAATGCTCTCGGCGCTGCAGGTTCCGCCGGCCATCTGGCGCAACGGGACGGCAGCATTGTCAGTACCGGTTGCCCACCCCCAGATTGCCCTCGCCCATGGGCCGGGTATACATCAGACCGAACTGGGGGACCACCCGGTTGATGTGCTGCTCCACCCACTGGTTAACTTTGGTTATGCCGGACTGGGGAACAAAAACGATATCGTAGGGCTCAAGGTAGAAAGGCTCGAACTCCTTGCCTTTCAGGCATTTTGAAAGATCAATCCTGAAACGCTCCTGAGTGCCGCTTCGCTGGCGAATTACCATAACATTACTCGAATTTGCGCTTTGCGTATTGTATCCCCCCACCGACATGACCGCCTCAAGCAGTGTCATCTGACCTGGCATTTCGACAAATCCAGGGGCCCTTACCTCACCGCCCACATAGACCCGGCGGCTATAGAACATACGGACGGCAACAGAAATTTCGGGATTCTTCAGGTGACGGCGATAGAGGGAAACCAGACGGTCCTGCAGTTCCATGGGAGTCAACCCGCGAGCCTCTACCTCACCGACCAGTTGAAGGTTGATGTTACCATCGGGACGCACCACCTGCGTTTCATTCAATTCTGGCGTGGTAAAGAAACGGATTTCCAACTGGTCGCCGGAATCCAGAGTGACCTTGCCCGGCCTCGAGGCCTGGGGCCGTGTTCTGGAAGCACCGGAACATCCGGAAAGGCCGAGAACAATCGCAAGGAATACTACCGAAACCACCGAAATGCCTGGGAACTTCATCGCCGTCTCCTTTGCTTTAATCGTGACCCATAATGCTCAATATGTTTATTTTGTTCGACTCATGATTAAATACAACGTTGCCAAGTCCTTGTCAAGCGAAAAATTCACCCTCCGTTCCCGTTGCTCATACCACATTGGAGAATCCTCAAACGCCGCTTGCCATTATTTGGGCAGGCGTTGCTTGCGCAACTTACTGTGTTCAACCGCTTTTTCGGAATCACCCTCCATGGCGCTAACATATTTCTTACATTTCCACAACAGTGCCCTAACCGATGAATTATATTTTTATGAGCGAAAAATAACTCATATGAGAGGACTGTATGGCAAAAGAACTCATTCTGGTCGTCGACGACGAGGAAGACCTCCTCGAACTGATCGGTTACAATCTGATGCGTGACGGGTATCTGGTGGATACCGCCAAGTCCGGCGAGTCAGCGTTGGAGAAGATTCGTCGCGAAAAGCCCGACTTGGTGATACTAGACCTGATGCTTCCGGGTATTGATGGACTCGAAGTATGCCGTCAGGTTAAAACCGACCCGATTACCGCCCGTATACCAATCGTCATGCTCACTGCCAAAGGCGAGGATGCCGACATTGTGGCCGGTCTGGAACTGGGAGCTGATGACTACATCACCAAGCCGTTCAGCCCACGTGTGTTGCTGGCAAGAATCAAGGCGGTCCTCCGGCGCGAGCGTTCGGAGCCTTCCGAGGAACCGGTGGTTGTCCGCACCTCCGACCTGGAGATAAACCTGACCTCCCGGGAGGTTCTCGCCAACGGAGATTCCGTGCAACTGACTGCCACTGAATTCAATATTTTGTATTATATTACCAAACGCCCCGGCTGGGTGTTCACCCGCAACCAGATCATCAACGCTATCCGGGGTGACGATTACCCTGTTACCGAACGCTCCATCGACGTGCAAATTGTCGGGCTCCGAAGAAAACTCGGTGAGGCTGGCAAGCATATCCAGACTGTCCGCGGTATCGGATACCGGTTTAAGGAATAACGGATGCCCAGCAGCAAACGTCTCTTCTGGCGGATTTTTCCGTATCACGTCATCATCGTCCTGCTTTCCATACTTGCGGTGACACTCTACGCTTCCGGCTCATTCCGGAATTATTATCTGGAAAGCAGCCGGTCCGATCTGTACTGGAAAGCGGTGATGCTTCGAAGAACAATCCTTTTTGAAGAACCCGGACTGAACGCCGAGCGGATCAACTCCATCTGCAAAGAGGCGGGGGAGAGCGTACCCGCCCGTTTCACGGTTATTCTTCCTTCCGGGAAAGTTATCGGCGACTCCAATGCCGATCCGGCCAGCATGTCCAACCACGCCGACCGACCCGAAATCAGGAGGGCTCTTTCCGGTGATATGGGTGTGACCAACCGTTTGAGTTTCACCCTTCGCGAGCCGTTCATGTATGTCGCCATTCCGGTTGAACAGAATGGCCGGACGACCGCGGTGGTGAGAACATCCATCCCGGAAAATGTTTTGGCCCGCACCCTGGCCTCCTTTTATCTCCAGATTTCACTCGGAGGAATGATCCTCGTCTTTCTGGCGCTTTTTTTCAGCATCATGCTTTCCCTTCGCCTTGGCCGCACGTTCAAGGAAATACAGCATGGAGCGGCGCGGTTTTAGGCGGGTGATCTGGACCACCGGCTCCACATAAAATCCTTCGCCGAAATCGACAGCCTGGCCGAAACCATGAACAGCATGGCCGACCAACTGAACCGACGCATCCAGACAATCACCAGTCAGCGCAACGAACTGGAAGCCGTGCTCGCCAGCATGACCGAAGCGGTGATTGCGGTGGATGCCGATGAACGTATCATGAACTGCAATCATGCCGCCGAAACTCTCTTTGGAATATCCCTCGGTGTAGCCAGGGGAAGAACAATCCAGGAGACAGTCCGAAACAGCCACCTTCAGCACTTCATCAATAGCGTATTTTCGAGCCCGGTTCCCCTTTCCGAGGACATCATACTCCAGTTTCAACCCGATCGTTTCCTCCAGGCGCACGGCACCCTTCTGCGGGATTCCGGAAACCGGGCCATCGGGGCGCTCATCGTGCTGAACGATATAACCCGTCTTAAAACGCTGGAAAACATCCGCAGGGATTTCGTGGCCAATGTTTCCCATGAACTCAAAACCCCCATCACCTCCATCAAGGGATTCGTGGAAACGATCAGGGACGGGGCCATGGGGGATCCCGCAACCACCCGCCGATTTCTGGAGATCATCCTGCGGCACACGGACCGTCTGAACTCCATCATTGAGGACCTGCTGAGTCTCTCCCGGGTGGAGCAGGAATCGGAACACGACAGCATGCCAGTCGAAACCGTGCGGGCGGAAGACCTTCTGCGGAATGTCCTCCAGGTTTGCGAGCGGAAAGCCCGGGAAAAAAACATCACCATACGCACGGAACACGCCGAAGACATCAAATTCCTGGGAAACTCCGCCCTGATAGAGCAGGCCACGGTAAATCTGGTGGACAACTCGATCAAGTACAGCAATCCCGGAAGCACCGTCTCCTTATCCATCCGTCGCGGGGGAAACGAGGTATCGGTCCGTGTTGAGGACGAAGGCATCGGAATTCCGGAAAAACATCTGCCGCGGATCTTCGAACGGTTCTACAGGGTGGACAAGGCCAGGAGTCGTGAAATGGGCGGAACCGGTCTCGGGCTGGCCATTGTCAAGCACATTGTCCAGGCGCATAACGGACACATCACCGTATCCAGCACACCCGGCAAGGGAAGCACCTTTACCATCCATCTGCCGGATCAGGCGTGAGCAGCCCGTGCATGTTCAGTTCCGCATGGGACCCGCTTCACACACGCGGAACATGCCCCGCGCCATGGGTCGGTAAAGATCGGCAACCGAGCCGCCGCTCCTTCCCCAGCCCCAGATTAACGGCATCATAATCCTGCGCTAACAGATTTCTAACACTTTAACCCCATATTATCAATCTCATTTGCCGTGGGTATCAAACACGCGTGTTCATCCCAATCTGCCCAGGAGGCGGCCATGTCGGTAAAAAACATATGGTACGGTACTGCCGGTGTTCTGACGGCGGTATTCATACTGCTCGCCGGTTGCTCGCCCCAAGGAGAGGAGACCAGGCGAACCCTGAACGGCGCCGGAGCGACATTCCCCTATCCGGTGTACTCCAAGTGGGCGTACGAATACAGTCAGATTTCGGGGCTGAACCTCAACTATCAGTCCATCGGGTCCGGCGCGGGAATTGCCCAGGTCACCGCCCGAACGGTGGATTTCGGAGCCTCCGACGCACCGCTGACAAAGGAAGAGCTGGACACCGCCGGGCTGGTACAGTTTCCAATGATTATGGGCGGCGTGGTCCCGGTGGTAAATGTATCCGGAATTGAGCCAGGGGCGCTGAAGCTGACCCCGGCGGTTCTGGCCGGGATATTTCTCGGAAATATTAAAACCTGGGATGCCCCCGCCATCGCGGAGATTAACCCCGGACTGAATCTCCCCGGTCGCGCC
>JAWLHT010000233.1:0-8901 GCA_041690195.1 Candidatus Latescibacterota bacterium | reverse complement strand
AAAACATCTTTCTGCAACGTATCATCCGAGAGGGTCGCTCGAAAGGCGTAGTGGTGTTCTTTGCCAGCCAATCGCCCAACGACTACCAACAAGATTTTTTTAACTTCCAAGAGTTGCTGGAGTTTGCCTACATTTTCCAATGCGAGGGGGTAACCGCTAACTCAGTTCAGAAGATTCTTGGATGTAACAGCAAGACAGCCAAGGAACTTCAGACTGAGATTGCCAGACTTGAGCCATGGCAGGTAATTAGCCGAAGCGCAAACAAGACTGAAGAGTTTGTCAAGTTCACGGCTGAAGCGTTTTACAAGAATTACTGCTAACCCGATTAATGCATGTCGCAGAATCTGGGTGCCCATGTTTCTTGCCCGTTGGCCTTGTTATTATACATGGGGAAGAAAACTTTGCGTGATATCCGAACCTCCCCATCCCCCCCCAAGCCTGTCTTCCCCGTCCCCCCTCCCTGTGCCCGGCCTGATGCCTGAATCACTCCCCACTCGATCCATTTCTCATTTCACAATCGCGGTGGACGGGAGCGGTTACATTACACCCACCAGCAGAGCGGCGGGGAATTGTGAGCAGGCGTCCGCGAGACGGAGTGATTTTCCGCCGGGCACGATTTCACCGGAAAGGGCGTTTCGCCAGTGCGGGGGAGATGCGGGGGGGAGAATGAGGCGGGTGTCTTCCCAGGTTTCGTTTCCGAGGGGGAGACGGTTTTCCTCGGCCAGGCCGGTGACCATGCGGGGGGTGATGGTGACCGCCCAGTCGCCGTCCCGTTCGCGGGCGAAGGCGAAGAGGTGGGATTTCCGTTTTCCGGAGGCATCCAGGGGGATGTAGCGTCCTGACGAGAAGAGATCCGGGTGTTCGTTACGGGTCCGGAGGGCGCGGTGGATCAGGAACAGCTTGATGCGGCCGTCGGCGTGGGAGGCGAAGAGATCGGCAATGAGCGCGGGGAGATCGCCGTAGCGGGCGGTTATATCGTCGAGTGCGGCGCGGTGGCGGGGGAAGTCGACCGGACGGCGGTTGTCGGGGTCAACCAGGCTCAGGTCCCAGCATTCGGAGCCCTGGTAGAAATCGGGGAACCCCGGCGCGGTGATCTTGATGAGGGTCTGGGCGAGCGAGTTGAGCATGCCGTACCAGGCCACCCGCCGCTGGAAGGGGAGGAAGTCTTCAAGGAAGGGGGAGGTTTCCGGCGGACTGAGGAGGGATTCGGCGAATGACAGGAGCGCGTCCTCATACACCGTATCCGGAGAAAGCCATGTGGTGTGGGCCTTGGCTTCGCGGGCGGCTTTGCGCAGGTATTCCGAGATGCGGCCGCGGAGCGCTTCCCAGTCCGGCTCGCCGAAGGGGAACATCCCCACCAGGGTCTGGTAGAGGAAATATTCCTCGTTGCCGTCCGGGACCGCCCGTCGCCCCATGCGGCGTTTCAGACGGTAGTTGGCTTTTTTCCAGGCGCGGACCCGGGCTTCCCATTCCCGGGGGATTTCGGAGAGCACGGCAATCCGGGCGCGAATGTCTTCTCCCCGTTTGGTGTCATGGGTCGCGGTGGCGTTCATGGCTCCCGGCCAGGATTCGCTCCGGCTTTTCAGGAAGACGTGGAATGATTCGGGCGCGATGCCGAACCGTCGCGGGTCTCCCCCCACTTCGTTGAGCGCCAGCAGCCGGTTGTAATAGTAAAACGCCGTATCCTCGACCCCTTTGGCCATCAGGGGAACGGTGAACTGCTCGAACCGCCGGACCACCTGCACCCATCGTTCCCGGTCCTCTCCGGGGAGCGAATCCGGGTAGTTGAGGAGGAGGAAATTGCGGATGAAATCGATTTCGTAGTCCAGCGCCGGGTTTTCCGCCGCGGCCGCCTGTGTCGCGGAACGGATGTGGCCGCCGTCTTCCAGGCGTTCGACTCCTCCGCCGATGTAGGTGCGGTACACCGGAAAGCGGGCCATGACCTCAACAATGGCCTGCTTCAGGTGGAAGAGCGTGATATCGTATCCGTGGCGGGAACTGCTGGAAACCGATTTCATGAGACTGGCGAGGTTGTCGATGTCGCCGGCCATGTGGTTTTCGATGATGAGTTTTTTTTCCTGGTATTCGATATCGGAGTAGCTGTCCTCCACTCCGGCCAACTTTCTGTATATGCGGTCCATGACCCGTTCGTTCCTGGGGTTGCAGAAAATCCCGGTGACATGGTTGAGGAAATCATAGCCCGTGGTTCCCTGGACCGGCCAGGTGAGGGGGAGCGCTTCCTCCGGGCCGAGGATTTTCTCTACAAGGATGGGGATGTCACCGGCCCGTTTGCGAAGTTTGTCCAGGTATTTTTCCGGGTCGAGGAGCCCGTCCACATGGTCCACCCGGAGGCCGGTGAAAACGTTTTCGCCGGTCAGACGGAGCACGAGGGAGTGAATATGCCCGAACACACGGTCCAGCTCCGCCCGGAGCGAGATCAGGTTGTTGACCGTGAAGAACCGCTTGTAGTTGATTTCCTGGGTGGCCACTTTCCAGAACGCCAGGCGGAAGTACTGGTCGGCGAGCAGACGTTCCAGGAGGGTGAAGCTTTCCGGCTCTTCCTTCCGGCCGTTGAATGCCTCCATGCTCTCCTTGAACCATGCGGCGAAATCCGGGACATAGGAGTGCAGCTCCCAGAGCATCTGCTTGACAAAGTGGAGCTGGTCCCGACGGTCGGTGGTGTTGTCGCCGGCGGGAAGGTTCTGGAGCACGTACAGGGCGCCCAGGATTTTCAGGAACTCGGGGTGGTCACGGCCGAGCTGCTTCCGCAGCCGGTAAAGACGGGTGGTAAGGATTGACGCGTAGGATTCGATTTTCAGGGGAAAGCGGAAGTCGTAATAGTTCACCGTGATTCCGCTCCGGTCGTATTCAAGCCGTATTTCGCCATCCTCCAGTGACTTGCCGTAGAACTTTCCCAGAAACGGCGCGAGCAGACGCCCCCGCAGACCTTCCCGGGGGGAATCCCAGTCAATATCGAAGAACTCGAAATAGGCGGAGTCCGGGCCGCTTTCCAGCACATCCATGAGCAGAAGGTTCTCGCTGCTGAAGGCCATGTGGTTGGGAACGATATCCTGAATCCACCCGAGACCGAGTTCCCGCGCCCGTCCGGCAAGCAGCCCGAACGCTTCCTCGCCGCCCAGCTCGGGGTTGATTTCGGCGGGGTCGGTCACATCATACCCGTGGGTGCTGCCCTTCGCCGCCCGGAAAACGGGGGAGGCGTACACCGCTCCGATACCCAGCTCGGCGAGGTACGGCAAGATTTCCAGCGCATCCCGGAACCCGAAGGACGGGGTGAACTGGAGTCTATACGACGACAGAGGCGGGTTCATAGGACACCTCTCCCATGTTGAAGTGATTCCCCACTTTCAAGAAAGACTCAACCCATTCTCCGGCGGAAGCGTCCCCCGACTCGGCGCGGCGTTTGTGGTCGGAGTAGTGCTTTTTGCCCATGGTCAGAAACAGGTTCTGGGCTTCCCAGAGGTCGGGCTGGAGGTCCAGGTCGGCGAGAATCCGGAAAAGGGAATCGAGGGTTCTGAGGATATCCGTTTCTTCGGGATTTTCGGAAAGTTGCGCCATGAGGGCCGTGATCTTGCGACGGGCGGCGAAGCCCAGGGTGGAACGGTCGGGCTGGATGGAGAATTCCTCGAATCGTTCGGCCATATCCTTCACCCGGCGCAGGTCGATTTCCGGATTTTCGAGTGCGCGGCGCAGGTCGGTGTTCGTGATGTACTCCATCGGGGTGGAAAGCGCCGGTGAAAGGGAAAGATTCATTTGACGCATGGCCTGAATAACCGGGAAATGATGGCTGGTGATCAGACGGAAAAAGAACTCGACCTCATCGAAGGCGTGTTCGAGCACCTTTTCGAATATCCGTCGCTGTTCGTCATGAAAGAGGTGCCACAGGGAGTAGTTCTTGTTTTTGAATTGTTTGCTGATGCGGGTGATGGTTTCCGGAATATTGCCCTGCAGGAACGGAGCGCGGATATCCCGGCGCATCATGGCGAACAAGGGCATGGTGTCGTGATCCCGCGTTCCTCCGAAAAAGTTGTGGGAACCGAGGTAGACCACCGCGAGGTCAATGGCTCCTTCCTCCCAGGTGATATCTGAGCGGACACGGATCTTTGTCACCAGGAGCCGTTCCGCGCCCGCTTCATAGCAGGCGGAAATGTCTCGGGAAATCGTGTAGCAGAAAATTTTCTGCACATCCTCGTATTCCCCGAAGAGCGAGGCGATGGAGTAGTGGGCCGCCACGCGGTGCAAATCCACCCGGGCGGGTTTTACCAGAGCCTCGAAAACCCGCGCGCCGTTCCCGTACGTCGGAATGTTGGAGGGAGCCTCTTCGAGTTGCTGCATAAACTTCGGCTCCAGGTCCAAGCCGGTGCGTTCCTGGGCGATCTGCATGGCGCGCAGGGCATAGAGCATCACCTGGGTGGTTTCGATGCCGGATATCTCGTCGAAAAACCACCCGCAGCTCGTGAACATGAGCATGGCGTGACGCTGGAGTTCCAGGAGACGAAGCGCTTGCACGGTTTCCTCCGGGGAAAGAGGATGCCCGGCATTGGCCTCCAGGAATTTCCGCACCCGTTCCGGCTCGCGGTTCAGGATAACCGAGATGTAGTCGTCCCGTGCCTCCCAGGGCGAGCGCAGGAGCCCCGCGGCCTCCTGTTCATAGAACGGGATGAGCTCGTCGCGAAGCCAGTTCAGCGCATTCCGGAGCGGTGTTCGCCATTTCTGATGCCAGCCGGGATGCATTCCCGTGTTGTCGCCGCAGTCGCTCCGCCAGCGCTCCACCCCGTGAGCGCAACTCCAGGAGGTGTTTTCGAAGATTTCCACCTCATGCTCGGGCGGGACCTTTTCGAGGAATTCGGCGTAGTCGATCAACTGCACATCATCCCGGTCCTCGATGTTCTGGAGAGCCCAGGCCAGCGCCATGTCCGCGAAGAGGTTGTGATGGCCGTACGTTTCACCGTCGGTGGCGATATGCACCAGCCGGGGACGGTCGCTGATTTTCGGGAATGCTCCGAGCAGACGGTTGACGAATCGCTGCCCGTCGGAAAGCAGGCGGGTAAACGCGACTTCCTGGGATATTTTGCCGTTATAGAAAAATATCGCAATGCTGCGCCCCGAGGGAAGATTGCACCGGTAGGCGAGCTGTGTATCAATACGTCCCCCGGTCACATCCATCCAGTGATCGCTTTGGGACCATCGCATCTGTTTCGCCTGATGGGGGGAGAGTACGGTGAAACGGATGCCCTGCTCGGCCATGATGTCGAGGGATTCCAGATCCACCGCGGTTTCGGGGAGCCACATGCCTTCGGGACGGCGGCCGAAGCGGTACTCGAAATCGGCTATTCCCCACACTACCTGGGTACGTTTGTCCCGGGAGTTGGCCAGGGGCATGATCAGGTGGTTGTAGGCCTGGGCCATGGCGGACCCATGGCCGGAAAAACGGTCCCGGCTTTCCCGGTCCGCTTCCAGGAGACGATTGTATACATCGGGCTGGTTGTGTTCCAGCCATTGGAACAGGGTCGGTCCCACGTTGAAGCTGATGCGGGAAAAATTGTTGACGATGTCCGCGATTCGGCCGTCGGGACGGAGAATGCGGGCATAGGCGTTGGGCGCATAGCTTTCCGCGGTGATGCGCTCGTTCCAGTCGTGGTACGGGTGGGCCGATTCCTGGAGCTCAATCTCCTCCAGCCAGGGATTCTCCCGGGGCGGCTGGTAAAAATGGCCGTGAATGCATACATATCTATTCATGTATCTCCTCCTGCAGGTATACGGCGAATCCGTAGGGTCCGAGAAACGCCGGGGAATCCGCCTCCAGACGTTCCGGGAGCCGTGAACCGGGACCCATCCATTCCGGACCGGATGAATCGAGCAGCTTCCGCCATTTTCCTTCCGGACGGCCGCAGCGCCACTCGGTGGCATGGTCGGAGAAGCTCAGGATGCAAAGCGTATCGCCGTCTTCATGATTGCGACGCACGAGAACCTGACGGTCAGTATCCGAACCGTAGGCTTCCACCGCGTCCTTGTCGAGGCGGGCGAGGGCGGGAACGGTTTTCCGCAGGTCGATGAGCTGACGGTAGAATCGGAGGAGGACAGCGTGACCGGCTTCGGTCCGGATATCCCAGCGGAGTTTCGAACGAAGGAACGTATCCGGGTCTTCCGGCGCGGGTGGTTCCCCCTGGTGCAGGAATCCGGAGAATTCCCGCTTTCTCCCCTCGTTGACCGCCCGGGCCAGTTCCGGGTCGGTGTGGCTCACGAAGTAGAGGAATGGCGAGTCTTCACCGTACTCTTCCCCCATGAAGAGGAGGGGGAGATACGGCGAGAGGATCACCGCTCCCGCCGCGAGTTTGAGCGCTTCGAAGGGGACGAGGGAGGCGAGACGGTCGCCCAGCATGCGGTTGCCGACCTGGTCGTGATTCTGGGAGAACACCACGATCCCCCTGGCGAGGATGTCACGGGATGAATTGCCGTGGTTGCGTTCCCGGAAACGGGAATATTCCCCGGAAAGAACGAACCCGTCCCGGAGAGCCTTGACCAGGTGTGACGTCCGGCCGTAATCGATATAGTATCCCGCGCGTTCGTCGGTGAGCAGGGTGTGCAGCGCATGATGGAAATCATCGTTCCACTGAACGTCGAATCCATAGCCGCCCAGGTCGCGGGAGCGCATCACCTTGGTGTCGTTGAGGTCGCTTTCCGCGATGAGGCAGGCCCGACGGCCGGTTTCGCGAGAGAACGCTCCGACCCGTCCGGTGAGTTCGGCGAGAAACGGGCTGGCGCTCAGATCGTATATGCCATGCACGGCGTCCAGGCGCAAAGCGTCGAAATGGTAATCCCGGAACCAGGAGATGGCGTTCTGGATGAAGAACTCCCGGACACCCCCGTTGTGGGGACCGTCGAAGTTGACCGCATCGCCCCAGGGTGTCCGGTGCCGGTCCGTGAAATAGGGTCCGAAGTCCCGGAGGTAGTTTCCCTCCGGCCCCATGTGGTTGTATACGACATCGAGAACCGCCGCGAGCCCCCGGGCATGGCAGGCGTCCACCAGCCGCATCAATCCTTCCGGTCCGCCGTAGGAGTTCTGGGGGGCGAACGGATATGTGCCATCATATCCCCAGTTCCGCTCGCCGGGGAATTGTGATACGGGCATGATTTCGAGCGCGGTTATTCCCAGTCCGGCCAGATAATCCAACTTTTCGATTACGGCGTCGAAGGTCCCCTCCGGGGTGAACGTCCCCACATGCATTTCATAGAAAATCATGCGCTCCGGCGGTATTCCCCGCCAGAGCGCGTCTGTCCAGGGGATTCGGGCGGGGTCAACCGTTTCGGAAGGACCGTGGACGCCTTCCGGCTGGAACCGGGATGCCGGATCCGGGCGTTCCGTTTCGTTGTCAAGAACGAACCGGTAGCGGGTTCCGGGGGGAGTGTCGTCCAGAGTGACCGTCCAGTACCCATGGTCGGCGCGCTCGAGAGGAATGCGGATATCCTCCCGGGCCAGGGCCACGGCGTCCCGGAACGGAGCCCAGACAGTGAAACGGCATCGGGTTTCGGTGAGGAAAACAGCACCGGGGATCATGGGACGCTCCTTGTGCCTGAATGGATCGTCTTGAGCCGGTCTCCGGAAGAACAGACCGGACCGGAAGAAACGGCTTGCAGCGGACGATGCCGGATTTACACAAAGCGGAAAGCCCGGGGCGGCGGCGCGTGCATGGCCGCGAAAGGATGCGCAAAGCCGAAGGATAGCCCCCTTGCCGAGTGCAAATGCAGGTACCGGAAGATGTCGGGTCCAGGAGATCTCACCACCGGATTAACCCGCCCTTTGCACGGCTGCGACATTCATCCTCCGGCACAAGGCGCGGCGGGTCCATTGCTGCACTCCACTCCGTCGAGGACGAAGCCTGGTCCGCGGACGTATCGCCTGAAAGCGCGAGCAACACGCATGAAGATGAGCGGTGGGTTTTGTGGTACGAAAAGCATCAATAAATAATATGGGTATCGGGTTTGGTACGCAAACAGGGCCAAATCATGGCGAGCGCAGCCAAGACCCCCTTCCGGCCTTACGGCCACCTTCCCCCTTGCAGGGGGCAGGAAAAGACATCTCTCACGCACGCAAGTCTTGCTTGTGCTGCTTCGGTTCGTTGCTGACTCAACCCGATAACCGTAATAAATAATAATATACCTAATAATTTCACGTAAAAACAGCATTTTCCGGTTAGCCCGGATTATGCATAAAAAAGATAAAGGGGAGCGTGGGAGCGCGGGAAATGGAATGGAGAGCGAACGGAAGGAAGGTGTTTGATGGGTAGAAGTGGGATTTTGGGGAGAAGGATTGAGGTAAACGTTGAGCACGGCGGCCCCGGATGGGCTGAAGCGTTGTTCAGGGACAGAGGTTTCCCTTTGGGTGGTGCGGCGGGGTGGGATGCAAGAGGAACGGAGCCGGAATCGGGTCACATGAGGAGCGCCAGACGGTCGTGCATCCGAGCGAACAGGTCCTTCAGGGGATAGGATTGGGGGAGTCGAAACTGAATCCGGGTTTTCCATTCGCGGATTGCGGCGCCGATCTTGAGAAAGCGAAGACGGATGGTATCGAACTGGGCGCTGGCGAACGCGGTATTGGCCAGGAGCGTATCGCGGAAGGCATGGAGAAGCGCATAGGCGAAACCGTGTAGGAACTATCGGAAGGTGTTGGCAAGGAAGGTATGGCAGGAGGTCCGGTCGCTTTTGAGACGGAGCTTGAGTTCCTTGATGAAGTTCTCCATTTGTCCCCGGCCGCAGTAGGCGACTTCATAGATGGTAACGGGGCGTAAGTCGAGGATATTGGTCACCACAAAGCGAGTATTCAACCCGAGTTCGGACATCTCCGCCATGCCGATAACCCGGAGTTTCCGATGCCAGGATTGC
>JAWLHT010000232.1:0-8914 GCA_041690195.1 Candidatus Latescibacterota bacterium | reverse complement strand
CTATTTCTTTGATGTTTACGACCACGGCGGGTATGAGCAGTTCGAGCCCATGGGGAAGAGCCTGCGGGACTTCCGGCGGGAAACGCTCATTTCGCTCTGTTCGGTTGCTCCCACTCCGAAGATGCCGGACGAGATTGGCGATGCACTCCGGAAGTTCCACACCGACTACATAGACCTCTATCGGGTGCAGCGGGTTGACGACGACCGGATCGCGACGCTCGAACGGTGCAAGCGGGAAGGAAAGATCCGGGCTATCGGAGTAGTTTCCCACGACGCGAACGAGATGGCGAACTATGTCGAGCGCTACTCCGAAACCCTCGATTTCGTCATGATCATCTATAACTTCCACCACAATATCGGGCGTCCCAAAAAAAATTCCGGGCACAATCCCAACGACTACACCGATCTTATCCCGCGCTGCGAGCGGCTGAATCTTGGCATTCTCGGTATCAAGCCCATGGGCAGCGACGACATGGTCGCCTATGCCGCAACCCACGGCTACTTTGACCGGAAAGGTCCCTCGCTGAGCCATGCCATGCTCCGGCATGTCTATGCCAACGAGATGATCGATTGCACCATGCCCGCCATGAACAGCATGGCGGAACTTGCCGCGAATCTCGACTCGGCCCACAATCACGGGATTTCCGAAGAGGAAGAACAGCTTCTCCGGACGCTCAGCCATGGCGCCGATTCCATGCGCGCCATGTACCTTCGTCCGCACTACCGTTGGCTGGAAAGCTGGGCGGCGAACCGGACCGTGTAGAACCGGGTGGTTCGGACGGGATTCCGGGCGAAGCAGGTGAAAAAGAAGGGGCGCTTCGCGGATTTGAGTGGAGAAACGAGTGAAGAAAGAAGGAGTCAGGGGAAGGGAAACCGGCCGCCAATAACGGAGCGATTCAGGGCGGGAGAGACGTGCCTTGCCCTTACGGTCTTTCCCTTTGTGCCCTTGCCCCTTTCTCTCTTCACGCTCATTTACCCATAGAATACAGCGAAGAACCAAATATTGTCCGAACCGGAATGCACGGGACAGAAGCGGGATACAAGCGGATGATAACCCATCGGCACGCATTTCCGTTGGTTTGCATCCGCTTGCGGTACTCGGGCCGGAAATGGATTATGTGATATCACGATTTATGTGATATGCATCTTGAATCCGGAGCGCCGCTGGCCTATCTTAAATAGGAAGCACTGTTTACCGGGCCGGGATGTTTCGGCCCGGACCACGTTCTGGCTACGAGTCACAGGAGGAAGCGCGCATGGATTCAATCATCTCTCAGGTAACCTCTCGCGATCCCAATCAGCAGGAATTTCTCCAGGCAGTTCAGGAAGTAGTCTCTGACCTGAAGGAATTCTACGACCGGAATCCCCGTTACGGCAAAGCGAAAATCCTGGAGCGGATCGTGGAGCCGGAGCGCGTGATCATGTTCCGTGTTCCCTGGATGACCGACCAGGGCGAGGTAGTGGTGAACCGGGGCTTCCGGGTACAGTTCAACAGCGCCATCGGTCCCATCAAGGGCGGACTTCGGTTCCATCCCTCGGTAAACCTGAGCATCATCAAGTTTCTCGGCTTCGAGCAGGTGTTCAAGAACTCGCTGACCACGTTGCCCATGGGCGGCGGTAAGGGCGGCTCGGATTTCGACCCCAAGGGAAAGAGCGACACCGAGGTCATGCGCTTCTGCCAGAGCTTCATGACCGAGCTGTATAAGTACATCGGGCCGGATATCGATGTTCCCGCGGGAGATATCGGGGTCGGCGGACGGGAGATCGGGTTTCTCTATGGCCAGTGGAAGAGGATCACCAATGAATATGTGGGCGTGCTCACCGGAAAGGGGCTCAACTGGGGCGGGTCGCTCATTCGTCCCGAGGCCACGGGGTATGGAGCGGTGTATTTTGCGGTGGAGATGCTCAAGACCCGGGGCGCGTCCCTGGAGGGGAAAACCTGTCTGGTCTCCGGATCGGGGAATGTGGCCCAGTACACGGTGGAAAAGATCAACCAGTTCGGAGGGAAGGCGATCACCCTCTCCGATTCCAGCGGTTTCATCCACGATCCGCGGGGAATCACCCCGGAAAAGCTGAAATTCGTCATGGAACTGAAAAACGTCCGTCGCGGCCGGATCAAGGAGTATGCCGAGAAGTATCCGGAGGCGACGTACACCCCAGCCGACCCCGGCGCGGACTACAACCCGCTTTGGGATGTCAAGGCCGAAATCGCCTTCCCCAGCGCCACCCAGAACGAGATCAACAGCAAGGACGCCCGCAACATGGTGCGCAACGGCATCATGGCTGTGAGCGAGGGCGCCAACATGCCCACCGACCCGGACGCCATCATCGTCCTGCGGGAAGGGCGGGTTCTCCACGCCCCGGGCAAGGCGGCAAACGCCGGAGGAGTCGCGGTTTCCGGGCTGGAGATGTCCCAGAACAGCATGCGGATGTCCTGGTCCCGCGAGGAAGTGGACACCCGTCTGCAGGAAATCATGCGGCGCATTCACGAGCAGTGTGTCGCCTTCGGCACCGAAGGCAACTATATCAACTACTTCAAGGGCGCGAACATCGCCGGTTTCAAGAAGGTGGCCGACGCCATGATGGATCAGGGCCTGATCTAAGAGGGACCGCTGTTCAAGGAAAGCAAAAAGCGCGGATCATCCTCTCCGCGCTTTTTGCTTATCCGCGCTGACCGGATACCGGCTTCGGATTGCAACATATCGGGTCGACGCCATGAAATACGTGGTTCACTCCCTTGGTCTCCCTCTCCAGTTTGGCTGGCGAGGGGGCCGGAGGGTGAGGCCCGGAGCGGACGGGATGGGCTCATTCTTCCCGATTCGATCCAGTTACAGTTTCAATGGGCGGAACAACGGTCTTTGGCACCATCAGAATGCATGAACCGAAAACTCATTTGATTTCCTCCGGCAGACAGCGTATTCTCTCTGGTAAGCGTGTACCAACAGAGCAACGCACCCTTTCACCGGAGGAAATCATGTCCCGCAGGCCGTTCCTTTATCTTGCGATTGGCGGTTTTGCCCTTCTGGCCGCCATTGTTCTCCATCCCCGCACAGCCGAGTCCCAGCTCAATTCCCGGCGAGAAATCCGCATCCCCGATGTTCCGGGCTATCAGACGCTGAAATGCGACTTCCATATTCACACCGTGTTTTCGGACGGGTCGGTTTGGCCTACAGTAAGGGTGGAGGAAGCCTGGCGCGAGGGACTGGATGTCATCTCCATCACCGACCACATCGAGTATCAGCCGCACAAGGGGGATATTCCCACCAATCACAATCGCAGCTATGAACTGGCGAAACCCGTAGCCGATGCAATGGACATCATGCTCATCCGGGGAGTTGAGATTACCCGGGGCATGCCGCCGGGGCACCTCAACGCCATCTTCATCCGGGATGCCGCCCCGCTGGACACCCCGGACTGGCGCGACGCACTCAAGACCGCCGCGGACCAGGGGGC
Organism: Candidatus Latescibacterota bacterium; assembly: GCA_041690195.1. Lineage (GTDB taxonomy): Bacteria > Latescibacterota > Latescibacteria > Latescibacterales > Latescibacteraceae > JAWLHT01. The sequence continues at coordinate 5,461 of JAWLHT010000232.1, read as the reverse complement.
GTTCATATTTTACAACCACCCGAATTTCCACCATCCCGAAGGGAAGCAGCAGTGGGTTCCCGAGCACGATGAACTGGTGAAGGCGGGGCATCTCCACGGAGTCGAGGTTGTGAACGGCCCGGACTACTACAACGAAGTCCACGGGTGGTGTCTGGAACGGAAGCTGACCATGATAAGCAACACCGATATTCATGGGCTGGTGCAGTTCGATTACGATGTGGCGAACGGGGCGCTCCGTCCCATGAGCTGGTTTTCGTGAAGAAGAACACTCCCGAGGCGGTCCGGGATGCACTTTTCTCTCGCCGAACAGTGGCGTATACCCGGGGCATGCTCATCGGGGATGAGCGCTGGCTTCGTCCCCTGTTCAACGAGTGCGTGGAAGTCCTGACCCCGACAGTTTCCATCACCGGAAAGGGAACGGCCAATCTCAGGATCCGGAATAACTCCGATATCACCTTCGTGCTTGCCGCCAACGGCGCATCGGATCTGGTCAGCGTCCCTGGCGGTATCACCCTTCCCGCCGGAAAGACCGTGATCGTTCCCATCCGGAGCAAGTCGGACACGCTCGCCGGGAAAAAGAGGGTGTCCATACCGGTGAGAGTTACCAATGTTCTGACCGGACCCGACCAGGGCATGGCCGAGGAGATCGAAGTCACGGTGAACTTTGCTCCGGCCGCCGCGAAATAGTCAGGAAACACCGAAACGTGAAAGGGAGCGGCTTGGGCCGCTCCCTTTCACCTCTCCGTTGCCTCTCTACTCCTATGCCGCCGTGAACGCATCCGCCCGCAGGAGCATCCCGGCGCTCCAGTCCGCCAGCATACCGAAATACTGCTCCGGCCGTTCCGCACGGTCCTCCGCGAGCGATTCCCAGTCCGCAAGCACCCGCAGGATGTCCCGGTCGCCGGGATCCGTGAGCGCGCGGGACATCTCACGGCGGTTGGGCACGAATTCACCCGTGGTCAGGAACACCCATGTCTGCAGGATGAAGAAGGCGCCTTTCCAGAACGGCTTCAACTCGTGAACCGCCGCGCCCAGGTCGGGCGAGTAGATCATCTGGTGACGGGCTCCGTGCAGGATTCCCGAAGCGGAAACCCGGACGAAATCCCGGAGGTCCGAAGCCGATGGTATCTCCGCCACATCCTCCATCCGGCCGTGGAGCACCCGGCAGCCGTACACGAAGTGGAACAGCTCGTGCCTAGGCCAGGCCCGTATCTCATCGAGCGAACAGATAAACCCGCAGGCTTTCTCCGAATGCGGCATTTCACCCACAATTCTGCGGTAGGCGCGGAGGTCGTCGGTCCCGACACGGTCCAGCACGACATTCACGTCAATATCGCTCTCCGGACCGGCCTCGCCCCGCACCCAGCTTCCGGTGTGCCCGGCAAAGAGGAGACGGTCGCCCCAGGTGTTCTGCAGTTTGTCCAGAAGCAGCTCCAGCCAGGCATTCACATCCAAATCGGTTAACATGCATCCTCCCTGATGAAGTCAACTTGGGTGAAATTGCGGTAACAAGCAAAGGAGGATAGCGGGTGAGACAACGGGTCCGGGGGCGGCGTCACGCAATCATAACCATGAGCGGACAGTGGTGACCGGGTGTAACTCATCCCTCGTTCCCCTTCAGTCATCTCAACCCTGTTCCACAGGGCCGGGGCGCCCCCGACTCTCGGGGAGAGCGGCCCCGTGCGGACTTTTCAGCACCATTTGCCCCCTTGATGCCTTTTTTCACTCTCGTTTCTCCATGGAAAACAGCGAAGGATCTCTTGTTCGTGCTTTTCGTGTCGTTCGTGGTTTGCCCCGGTCTTTTCAAAGCAAAACCCGCGGAGGTCTCCCTCCGCGGGCTGATACCACGGTTGGTCATGGAATACTACACGACCCGGTTGGAGGCCCAGTTCTCCAGCCACTTGTAGTGCGCGGGAAGATACGCGCCCCTGGTGCGAGCCGCGATGTTGCTCATTTCGGAAAGAAGGTTCCGCTCTTCCGGGGAAAGGGCGGGGGAGAACGCCGATTCCAAATCTTCCCGGAGCTCGTTCATGCTGTTGATGGAGGGCATGACCACGTCCACGTCGGGGATGCTGTAGACATGGCGAAGCATGGCTTTGGCCAGGCTCTGGCCGTTCTTGTGGAGCATGCCATTCTCTTTGGCCAGCGGGATCATATGGTCGCTGCCCATGGGCTTGATGGCCATGACCCCGAGCCCCATGCGCTTGCAGCGGGGGACCAGCGCGGAGTAGTCGTTTTCGGCGTAGTTCTTCGGGTCCTTGAAGTACCCGTTATTGTGGTGAAAATTGACCGGTACCATGATATAGTCCAGCACATCCCCGTAATCGTCGATATACTTCATCATGTCCTGGGTCTTGTGGGCCACCACTCCGATGGCGCGGATTTTACCCGCCTTCTTCGCGTCCTCGGTGAATTTCATCCGGGTATCGTTCATCGAATACTGACGGTAGCAGTCAATGTAATCGGTCTTGAACTTGGAGAGGGCGTCGGCCAGCTCCGCGTCCAGCTTGTCGTCCGGCTGCACGAAGCATAGCGACACGATGGCCTGTTTCCGGAACCCTTCCAGGCTCTTGCCCATGGGTTCGAACTGCTTGTACCCACTGTGGTCATAGACATCGAAGAAGTTCACGCCCCGGTCGAAAGCGGTCTTGATCATGCTGTCGCGGAGTTTGGGGTTCTTCTTCAGGTCTTCTTTCAGGTGCGAGCCGAATCCGAGCACGGAAACCTCGATCCCGGATTTTCCCAGCACCCTGCGCTCGATATTGCCCTCCGGTATGCGCGTCTTTCCCGGCATAACCGAACAGCCCGCAAACGGCAGCGCGGCCGCGGTCCCCATTCCCTTCAGGAACAATCTGCGTTTCATGGTGGTCCTCGATGGTTTCGGTTTCTCTCACAATCCGGTCACGCAATCGCCGTGCGTCCCCTGTCCGGTCGGCCGCGGACTCCAGCGTCCGGATCGTCCGCCGCAGGCGGACACCCCTTCCTATAGAATGCCGCACCCCCCTCCGGCGTTTCACGGAATATACATATTTTCGGATGCAACGTACAGATAATAATTACCATTGGCGAACCTGTACCATGGACCGGGAGAAGGCAGCCGCCCCATTCTGATTGCCGTTTCGTGTGCCGCGCGTTCAGACTACGGCAAATCCAGGACCGGAGGAGTGAACGACCACCGGGAAACAACACGGAATCCGGCGGAGTAATTCCAGTCGTCGGGGTAATCGCTTCCCCGGGCGTCTACCCGGCAGGCGTCGCCGCTGTCGTTCCAACCGCCGCCGCGTTGTACGCGTACGGACCCGCTGAGCGGTCCGGCGTAATCACTCTCCGTCCCGCTCGGGTAGTCCTCGCGGTAATCACTGCACCATTCCCGGACATTTCCCGCCATATCGTAGAGGCCGAACGGGTTGGCCGGATAGCTCCCGACGTTGACCGGACGGCGGATGTTGTTCCCGTAGTTCGCTCCGGCCATGCTGAGGCTTCCATCCGCCGTGCCGTATCCATAGCTCATGCCGCCGCTGGCCGCATACTGCCATTCGGCTTCGGTCGGCAGGTCATAGCCGTTGTATTTTGCGAATGCTTTCGCGCCATACCATGTCACCGCTTCCACCGGCAGATGTTCTTTTCCGCTCTCGACGCTGAATATCCCGCCGCCGTTGTATATGATACAGCACCGGGTTCCCGCGTTGTCGTCGTATCCCATATCGAGATAGCGCTTGCCGGACCACTCGCCGGTGGCTCCGTACACATCGTTGGCGCTCCAGCCCTCAACCAAGATATATACATCTCCGGAGGCAAACGCCGCATTCAGGTACTGCGCGTACTGGGCGTTCGTCACCTCCGTGGTGCTCATCTGAAAGGCGGAAATGGTGACCGAGAAGCCCTCCGATATCACGTACGGGACGGTTGTCGCGGGGATCGGGACGAAAGCGAGTTCGGCGGGGAGATTGGCCGGCTCGTCCGGAGGCAAGTCGCCGCCGATGATGACAGTTCCCTCGTGCGCCTGGATGCCGGTTGACGCGCCGCCGGTGCTGTGCCAGGGGCCGTACCCGTAAACGGTTTGTACCCGGGCGCGGTAGTAGCAGGTGGTACCCTCCTCATGCATGAGGGTGGTTGTGGTGTTGCTGCCGGAGTAGACGCTTTGGGCATACGTAAAATTCGCCGTGTATGCTTCCTGGAGTTCGTAGCCGGTCGCGAAGGGCCGTTCCATCCACGAAACCGGGTAGCTGTCGCCGGCATTCACCTTTTTGGGTGCGGTTACGGAGGTGCCCATGTATTTCACGGAAATATCGGCGGTGGCTTCGCCGCCGACCGGCACGTCCACATCGCTGTCCTGGCCGATGTACCGGACGATACCGCCGTCATAGAAGACCACCATTACGCGGAGATTGCCCAGCGCCGGTACGGTCACCGTGCCGGAAAAAGCGCCGCCGGAAATGGTCATGGTTGCTTCCGCCAATTGATTGTCGCTGGTGTCGTACACGTAGGCGACAATGGAGTCGACCGCCGCAACGGCGGCAGGTTTCGCCGCATCTTCCTTCCAGGGGGCGAATGAAATGTTGAACACGACACGCCCGGTTTCCTGCGATGTTTCGCTCCCGGCGGGCGCGGTCGGACTCTTTCCGCCGTTCGATTCGCAGGAACACAGTATCAGAAAAACCGCAAGCATCAGGAGTACGGGTGTTGCCCTCATAGCTGCCCCTCCGGTGGTGGTACATCTCCGTCTATTATGATCATCCCATTCTCTGCCACAACGAGATGCAGTGAAATCACCGTATCTCCTCCGTTTGAACGCACCGAAAGGACAGCGGTGTGCTCACCCGCCGTCAACTGCGCGCGGTCAACGGTTACCGTGATATCGGCGTTCCCTTCACCGGTGCTCGGATTCACCTGAACCCAGCGGTCTTCCGCATCGACTTCGATTCTCCAGGTGAGCGTTCCTCCCCCCGCATTGGAAATGGAGACGGTGTGATGGGAAACATCCTGCCCGTACGAAAGCGCCGTAGTACCCAGCTTCATCTCGGGCCCTTCATCCGCCGTTTCCTCACTGACAATACATCCGGATGTGAGAAACGCCACCATCACCGCACACATGAAAACCACCCGAATCATTGCGCCCCCGACATATACAAATTATTTCCATCCGCACGCGGCCGCATGGCACGCTTGTGCGTTCCTGAAATAAGGTAAGGAATCACGGCGCAAAGTCAAAACATATCGTCTCAACCGGCGGCTTTCGGTTTTGGTTTACGGGCGATGGAGAAAGGGGTAACCAGAGGCAAGTTCCTGGAAATTATGGGGAAGCGGTGTGGTTGGCTGGAATATCGGGGCTGGTTTTTTTTGCGATGTTGAAACGAAAGCAGTATCATTCGCGATTCTTCAGGCACCCGTGCTCCGCGTTTGGAACAGAGCGGCCCTCCATCCCTGTTTTGCAGGGATGGAGGGCCGGAATCCGCATTCG
>JAWLHT010000231.1:0-8918 GCA_041690195.1 Candidatus Latescibacterota bacterium | reverse complement strand
GCGTGCTCTCCGCCGCGCACCCCGGCGTCCGAGATGCCCTGGCCGAACTGCGGGGATACTGGGCCTCCGATTACGGGCTGGTGCAGCCGGGGACGCTCTTCGTCCTGGTCCGCCGTCCCGAATCGTCCGCCGGACTGAACGAACAGGAACGGGAAATCCTCGATATCCTGGCGGACGGTCCGCTCTCCCAGGTCCAGTTGGCCCACCGTCTCGATTACCCCTACCTCTCTCTCCTCGGAACCGGGCGTTTGGAGGAACTGGGCCTCGTCCGGCGGGGCGGGCTTACCCCCACCGATCTCACCGTGCTCGACGGCCGGGTGGAGCGCTGGGACCGCGAAGCCGCATCGCTCGCCATCGATCTCTTCGCCGAGCGGGCCGAACTCTCCCGGGAGGAGTTCGTCCGGCGGGTCTGGGCTGAGGTGCGGCGGACCGCCGCCGCAGCGGTCCTCACCGAGGCGCTTTCCGGCAACGGAAGCTCCTTCCCCGGCTGCGGGTTCTGCGGGGAGACCTTCGGCTCCGGCGGGCCGGTGGAGGTCACCTGGCGTCTGAAAAGCCCGCTGGTTGGAGTCGGCGCCCCCGCCCGCCTTCTGCTCGACGGCCTGGAAAGCCATCTCCATGCAGAAACGGTATTCCCCGAATGGGGCGCGGTGGCCAACGCGGTGGGCGCGGCCTCCGGCGCGGGCGGCATGCATGTCGACCTCTCCATCATGCCCGACGGCGCGGGACGGTTCCTGCTTTACGCCCCCGGGGGGATGCGCGTCTTCCGCAAACTGGAGGAGGCCCGGGAGGAAGCCCTCCAGCTGGCCCGGGAGATCGCCCGGGACTACGCCGTCCATATGGGCTACGACCGGTTCGTCCTCGACGTCCGGGTCCGGGACCGGAGCGCGCCATCGGCTTTTTCCGGCGATATCTACATCGACACGAGCGTGGTGGCGAAAATGAGATATTGAGCTTCGTTCACCTTCGATACGATCTGCGTCTGTTCACACCGCCTGTCCGGATACGGACAGGCGGTGTCCGTATCCGGACATATCGAGGAAAGTGAAACTGACCGGGACGGGGAAATATCCGCGAAATGACGCTTTCCCGTTGTGGCAGGATATTTGCGCGGTAATGCATTATGCGGATATTCAAGGCAGGGGGTGGCATTCGATGGCCTGGAACGGTCGGGATGATGCCGGGAATCCCGTGGCCTCGGGGGTGTATCTCTCCCGGATGGAGGCGGATGGCCGGATCGAGGTCCGGAAGATGCTCCTGGTGCGATAGCCGGGGGCGAATGCGGAAAACGAAAGGGGATGCCGGAATCCGGCATCCCCTTTCGCGGTATTCATGCAACACTCCCTTGTCATTTCCCGAATGGCACGTCGGCGTAATTGATGGCGAACACGGAGGGTTTCCCCGCGTTCCCGAGCTTGTTCACCGCGCGCACCTGAAGGGTGTTCCGCCCGGAACCGAGGAGCCAGACCCAGCGGTCCGGTACCTCCTTCCAGCCGGAGCCGTTCTGGTTCAACTCGAAATGGCAGAAGTTCGGAGTGTAGGTTTCGAACCGGAGGAAGAGACGGTCGTTGGCGAACCCGGTGGTCGCGTCGACATGGACCAGGTTGAGGTCCGGCCAGAGGTCGCGGGGGCGGTCAGTGTGGCGGGAGAACTGGCGCTGGTAGGGGCTCCGGTCGTCATACCAGTTGGCGAATCCGTCCCAGGGCGCGAAAGAGTTGTGGGTCAGCGGTTTGGGCGTGGGCTTCTCGTACCAGTTATTCCGGGGGACATAGCGGAGGAACCCGGCGTTGATGAAGCCGGTGAGATAGTCGTGGGAACTGTAGTGCACCGGCGGCTCATGGTTGGTGAGGGAACCGCGGCCCACCGGGAATTCCTTGCCGGGGATGGGGTCCATCCAGGAGTGCCAGTCGTTCATCCAGTCGATGGGACGGTCGGGATTGTAGTAGTCGAGGTAGAGTTTGTGGAGCTCGTACATCCCGAGCGGCTCGCCCGTGGTGAGGAGATAGTTGTAGTTGTTCATGCCGTCGGCGTCGAGGAATATCCATTTCCCCAGTTCGTCGTTCCAGACCTCGCAGATTTCGTGGAAGGAGACATGGGCGAGCCGGGCGTTCCAGCCGTAGGCCTGAAGCATGCCGCAGAGCAGGGTGTTGAACATGAGGCAGTAGCCGCCCGAACCGGAGGTCTCGATGCGCTTGAGAATGGACTTGGCGTCCCAGAGGGGGTATTCGGGGAACGCCCCGGAATGGGTCCAGCGTCCCGACACATGGTTCATGATCCGCACCTGGGCCTCGAACTGGGTTTTGCTTCCGGCGATGATCTGGTCCAGGTTCTCCCGATTGCGGAGTTCCTCGTATTCAGGACGGTTCCAGGGTTCCCATTCCCAACCGAGAGAAGAATAGCGGATGATCGGGTTTTCCGCCTCGATGACATACACGTTTTTCGGGAGGGGGACCGCCTCGTAGAGTTCAGCGGTGATCTTCGCGGTTTTGATCACCGGGGTCTTGAGCGGGTTCTCCGTGGAAAGCACCGCCTTGAACTGGACATAGCGACGGTTGAGGTCCGCGCCGGCGGCGATGAAGTCGAGCGATGCGCCGCTCCCGACGGGACGGTATTCCTCCCATTCGTCGGAGAAGGGATCGGGGCTGGTCCCCCGGCGGAAGAAGTATTCAACCTTGGTTTCGGAGGGGACATCGGCCTCAATGGCCAGCCGCATGGACCGGATTTCCCGGAGCGGAACAATTAAATCCCGTGAATCGCCTTTCCAGAGATCAATCACCGGACTGGTCAGTGAACCGGTCCGGACATGACGGTCCAGGCTGAGCCGGATGGTGTATTCGCACCGGTCCTTGCCGGAAGGCCCGAATGGACTCTCTTTCCAGCTCTTGCCTCCGTCCGAGGATTTGAACGATGTTTCCCCCACATGGGCGGGGTCGCCGCCGCCGTCGGGGAATTCATCGGCCCGGGAAAGCCAGACTTCCCATCCTTCGGACTCGTTTGCCGCCTCAGGACAGGCGAGTTCGATGACGTTCCTGCCTTTCACCAGCCACTTCGCCGGGAACTCGAACCAGCGGTAGGTAATGATACTCTTGTCGATGCCCCAGTCGGGATACGTGACCCGGTTGCCGTTGATGGTGACGATGAGCGGTTTTTTTCTGGTTTTCTGCGCGGCGGGCAGGAACCACACCTCCCGCTCGAAAAGCGCCACGAACCAAGCCTTCTCCGCCCGGGGATCGTCGATAAGGAGCACCTTCCGGGCCTGGTTCTTCCCCCAGACCACGTCGTGGTCGATGCCTTTTTCACTGTATCCGGAACCCGGCGCGTCATTTTCCACCAGATCCATGTTGAAGAGGCCGACTCCAGACCCGTTCCGCATGACCTTGTCGGTGAATCCCGTGTCGTAGAGTATTCCGGCGTCGCCGCCCCAGGACGTGGTGACCATCCGGCCGATGGCAAACGCGGGCTGACCCGGCAGACTGAACGCCAGCAGAATTGCGGGCATGAGCAGATATTTCATGGTTCCCCCTCGAATATTAATATCCGGTTTTCCCTGATGCGGCATCGAAAAGATACGTCTTGAGCGGGGTGCTCAAATCATCTGAACCGGGAAGGCATCCCTCTGTCACTTGCGGCGTCATTCCCCCTGGAAGAGGGGAATGACGCTGTACAGATTGAAACCGAGCCATCTTTCCCTTCTGTTCTCCGGTGCGGTCCCACCGCCGCTCCCGGAATCGGCGGTGGGTGTTGAAGGAGGTGGTCCGAATTACGGGAAGATGCCCCCCCAATGGCGATCCCTTTCAGGGGTGATGCATTTCTATTCGATTTGATTCAGCTTGAGTATCATTCCCCGAAGGGGGCGTCGGCGTGGTTGACGACGTACACGGAGGGTTTTCCCTTGGCGCCGAGTTTGTTGACCGTTCGGACCCGGAGGGTGTTGCGTCCGGACTGGAGCAGCCAGGTCCAGCGCTCGCCGACCTCTTTCCAGCCGGTGTCGTCCACATCCACCTCGAAATGGGAGAAGTTTGGCGTGTAGGTCTCGAACCGGAGGAAGAGACGGTCGTTGCCGAGCCCCTGCGTGGCATCGACATGGACGAGATTCAGATCGGGCCACATGTCCCGTTCCCGGTCGGTGTGCCAGGTGTACTGGCGTTTGGGCGGTGTCCGGTCGTCGTACCAGTTCACATAACCGTCCCAGGGCCAGTTGGTTCCCATGCCGTGGGCCAGTGGACGGGGATACGGTTTGGCGTAAAAGTTGTTCCGGGGGATCACCCGCATGAAGGCGGCGTTGATGAAACCGGTGAGCTGTGCGCCCGGCTGGTGGGTCAGTCCGCCGCGGTGGACCGGTGGCGCCGGTTCGGCTTTTACGGGCATCCAGGTGACCAGATCCTTCATCCAGTCGATGGGCCGGCCGGGGAAGTAGTAGTCGAGGTAGAGCCGGTGGAGTTCGAGCATGTTCAGGGGCTCGGCGGTGGCGGTGAGCCAGTTGTAGGTGTTTTCGGCATCGGCGTCCATGAAGATCCACTTGCCGTACTCGTCGTTCCAGACCTCGATGATTTCGTGTCCCACCACGTTGACCAGACGCGCCTGCCATCCGAACGCCATGCACAGCCCGCCGAGGGTGTTGTTGAACTGGATGCACATGCCGCCGCCACCCGCGGTTCCGATACGATCCAGGATGGACTTGGCGTCCCATCCCGGATATTCGGGGAAGGGGATGGTATGCTTCCAGCGCTTGGTGACATAGTCGAGAAGCTTGACCTGGGCGTCGAACTCCGTCCGGCTTCCCGCCACGACTTCGTCCAGGTTTTCCATCCTCCGGAGTTCTTCGAACTCGGGACGGTCCCAAGATTCCCATTCCCATTCTATCGAGGAATACCGGATCGAAGGGTTATCCGTTTTCACCAGGAAATTGTTACGGTGGATCGGTACCCGTTGAATGAGTTCCGCGTCCACGTTTGCGGACCGGATAACCGGTGTCCGGAGCGGGTTTTCCGTGGAGAGCACCGCCCGGAACTGGACGTAGCGTCGATTGAGGTCCGCCCCGCCGGTAGTGTAGTCGAGGGTGGACCCGTTGCCGATATACTGGTACTCGCTCCATTCCGCCGAGAACGGCTGGGGATCCGAACTCTTGCGGAGGTAGTATTCAACGTTGGTTTCGGGCGGTACATCCGCCTCGATCCGAAGTCGCATTTTCTGAATTTCGCGCTGGGGAACGATGGGCAGGTCTGATTCTCCCTTCCAGAGATCGATTACCGGGGAAGCCAGCCATCCTGAAGGAATCGAGCGGTCCAGGCTGATACGTACCGAGTATTCCGCCCGGGTGTTTCCGAGGGGGCCGAAGGGGCTCTCTTTCCAGGTCTCGCCGCCATCGAAGGATTTAAAGGAGGTCTTACCCACATCCTTCGGGTCGCCGCCGCCTGCTTCGAATTCATCCGCGCGGGAGATGAACAGTCCCCATCCCTCTTCCTGCGTACGGGCTTCCGGGCAGGAGAGTTCAATGGTGTTCTTTCCCTTTTTTAGCCATGCCGCCGGGAACTCCACCCATCGGACCCGCTCTATACTGTCCTGCCAGAGATCCATTTTCCCCTCGTTTCCATTGATACGGAACCGAAGCGGATACTTCCCCTGAATGCGGTTGTAGTCCGCGGCGACGAAAAGCACCAGCCATGCCTTGTGAGCGCGCGGATCGGCGATATCGAGAATCTTTCGAGCGCGGTTCGGGCCGAAGATGAAATCGCCGTACACTTCATTCTCGCTCTGTCCACCGCCGGGAGAATCGTTCTCAACGAGGTCCATCCCGAACAGGCACGCCCCCCGGCCGTCCGGACTCTTCATGAGCCGGTGCATGAACCCGGAGTCGTAGATTTCCGAGCCGTCCCCGCCCCAGGATGTGGTCACCCGCTCCTGGGCGGAAAGAGCCGCACTGGTCAGAAACAGACCCAGCGCCGTGACAATCGCGAACAGATGTTTCATGATCCCCCCAAATACTGTTACCCGCAGAGAAGCTGAAAGAAAAAAAGTGTCCCATGTAAAGGCGGGAAGGTGTAAAGGGAAAGACCGCAGGGGCGAGGCATGCCTCGCCCGATCGAACCTCACACTCCGGCATAAACGGCCATCCCCTTCTCCTGACTTCCGGCTCCTGGGCGTCAGTCAATCCTGGCATGCGGACACATGGTCCATACTATCGTCCCCTGCCTTGGTGTATCTTTATTTGTGGCAACCGGCGCTTTCCTCATTCCCCGAAAGGAGCATCGGCGTGATTCAGGATGAACTCCGACGGTTTTCCCTTGGCGCCCAGTTTGTTGACCGCCCGGACCCGGAGGGTGTTGCGCCCGGACTGGAGCAGCCAGGTCCAGCGTTCGCCGACCTCTTTCCAGCCGGTGTCGTCCACGTTCACCTCGAAGTGGGAGAAGTTGGGCGTATAGGTCTCGAACCGGAGAAAGAGGCGGTCGTTGCCGAGCCCCCGCGTGGCATCCACCCGGACCAGGTTCAGGTCGGGCCAGAGGTCCCTGGGACGGTCGGTATGCTTCGAATACTGCCTCTTGGGGGGAGTCCGGTCATCATACCAGTTGACATAGCCGTCCCAGGGCCAGAAGGAGGTGCCGTGGGCCAGGGGTTTCGGAGTTGGTCTCTCGTACCAGTTGGTGCGGGGGACCATGCGCATGAACGCGGCTGAAATGAATCCGGTGTCGCGCGCCGGGCGTTCCTGGGTGAGCGATCCGCGTTTCACCGGCGCGGGGTCGTTTTCGCGGATATCCATGTAGCCGGTGTAGTCCCGCATCCAGTCGATGGGACGGTCCGGGAAGTAGTAGTCGAGATAGCGCTGATGGAGTTCGAGCATGTTGAGCGGTTCGGCGGTTTCCGGATCGTACTGGTAGGTATTCTCGTTGTCCGGGTCGAACGCGCCATCGAGCATCACCCACTTGCCGTATTCGTCGTTCCAGACCTCGACTACTTCGTGGGCGACGATGTTCACCATTCGCGCCTGCCAGCCGTACGCCTGGCACATCCCGCCGATGAGATTGTTGAAGAGCGCGCACATGCCGCCCCAGCCCCGGTTGTCGATACGGTCCAGGATGGAGAGAGCGTCCCAGCCGGGATAGTTGTCGTTCACCACCATCCACTTCCAACGCTTGGCGGCGGCGTCGAGGAGGTTGACCTGGGCGTCGAAACCGGTGCGGCTGCCTGCGATGATCTCGTCAAGGTTCTCCCGCCTGCGGAGTTCCTCGTATTCGGGACGGTCCCACGATTCCCACTCCCAGGGGAGGGATGAATATTTGATCTCTGGATTCGCCGCGCGAACCACACGGATGTTGGCGCAGTCGGGGACCCGCTGGAGAAGTTCGGCGGTGACCCGTGCCGATTTCACCACCGGAGTTTTGAGCGGGTCCGTGGTGGAGAGCACCGCTTTGAATTGGATATAGCGGCGGTTGAGGTCGGCGCCTCCGGTCTCAAACTCGAGCGAAGCGCCTTCACCCACCGGCTGGTATTCGCCCCATTCCGGCGAGAACGGCTGAGGGCTGGATCCCTTGCGGAAAAAATATTCGACCCGGGTTCCCGAAGGGACCTCGGACTGGATTTCCATCCGCATTTTCCGGATTTCCCGTTGTGGAACGATGAAGTCCATCGAATCCCCCCGCCAGAGGTCGATCACCGGACTTGCCACCCAGCCGGTTGGGACATGCCGGTCCAGGCTGAGCCGGACCGAGTATTCCGCGCGGACCTTTTTATCCGTGCCGAAGGGGCTTTTTTCCCAGGATTTAGCGGCGTTAAAGGATTTGAAAGAGGTTTCGCCCACTTTTGAAGGGTCGCCGCCGCCCGCGGGATAATCCTCGGCCCGGGCAAGATACAATTCCCAGCCTTCCTGTTCGGATGCGGCCTCGGGGCAGGATAGATCAATGATATTATCTCCCTTCCGGAGCCAGGATGCGGGGAATTCCACCCATCTGTAGCATTCCTTCACCTTCGAGAAGTCCCACGGGTCGATCCTGCTCTCGTTTCCGTTCACAGTGAACCGGAGCGGATATTTCGGCGTGTTGGGATTGGTGAACCCGTTGTAGACGAAGATCACTATCCAGGCTTTCTCCGCCCGGGGATCTGCGAGGGGAAGAATTTTTCGGGCGCGGTTCTGTCCCCAGACGGTATCGGAATAAACGCCCCGCTCACTGCGTCCCGAGCCGGGGGCGTCGTTTTTCACCAGTTCCATGTTGAAAAGCCGGACCCCTCCTCCGGGCGCACGCATCACCCATTCCGAGAACCCGGTATCGTAAACCGTTCCGGCAGATTCGCCCCAAGAGGTGGAAACCGTTCCGGCGGTAGCGCCCGTTGCCATGCCGACCATGAGAAATCCAAAAAGACCGATGACGGGCAATTGCAAGTATGACATGAAGCCTCCAGAATAATTGTTGTCCCGGTGAGCACATACAGCCGGTGGTCGAGTGGGTCGAAAGCGATGCTCAATCGTCGTCTTCCTTCTTCAGGGGGGACATGACCGCAATGGTTGCTCCCCATCCGGATGCGTCCGAAGGAGTTCTGAATTCCAGAACATGGGGACTCTTTGAAAGGTACGAACGGACGATTTCCCGAAGTACCCCCTGGCCCTTGCCGTGGATGATGCGGACGTGCAGGATGCCACGGCGACGGCATTCGGTCAAGTACTCATCCAGCACTGACCGGACGTCTTTCGGCTGAAACATGTGCAGGTCGAGCACGCCGTCAACCGGATATTCTATGAATTCGTCTCCCATGCGGAAATCCTCCCATAATGCGAAAACGCGATCAATACATAATGTGGGTATCGGGTTGAGTCAGAAAACAGGGCCAAATCATGGCGAGCGCAGCCAAAACCCCCTTCCTTTACCCCATTCGTACCAAATCGGTACGAATGGGGGCCCCGGGGCATTCGGCCACCTTCCCCCTGGCAG
>JAWLHT010000230.1:0-8956 GCA_041690195.1 Candidatus Latescibacterota bacterium | reverse complement strand
AGCCATGATTACATTCTGAAGAAAACCCGCATTTTCCTCACGGCGTTCAAATCACACCTGGAGCACGAGGGCGCAATGGTCGACGTGGACAGTCTGCCCGACGACTGGGAAGCCCCGTGTCCGTACCCGGACTGGCTGGACCCGAAAATGTTCGGATAGCGTACAGGACGGCGTTACCCACAGAGATTCGTGGTTGCTTTTCGGAGATATCGGCGGCCACGGGTTATGCTGTAATCTGTTTCATCTCCTTTTCTTTTCAGATGTGATGCCGCTCGAATGTCCTGACGACATAAACAAAAAGGGTGACTCGCAGAGTCACCCTTTTTGTTTATGTCGTGGTTATGAAAGATCAGAATCTGATGCTCGCCGCGACGGAAAACAGGTGGGCGTTACTCCCGTATGTGCCGTTCCCGGCGGGGTATTCTGCGCCCCTGATATAGGAGAGCATACTCTGGTCGGCCGCATCCACCACGCCGTTCGGGATGGAACCCGGCGTCGGGGGGAAGGTGTCGGTGAGATCGGCATACCCGACATAGTTATTCTTCTTATGGTCGGAGAACATGAGGAAGAGATAACTGAAGTCGAGATTGACCGTTCCTACCTTCCGGCCAAAGCCGAGCGATAACCCGATACGGTCGCTATCCGGGAGCTGGGCGTCAAACGTATTGTCCGGGACAGGGCTCTGGTCGAACAGCGCTCCGCCGCGCAGGACGGTAAGTTCGTTCATGTCGAAGGAAGTTCCCAGCCGGAACGTGGTGGTATTGTCCCAATCCTTCCGTTGAGTGATTTCTTCCACGGGGAGCTTTTTGTCCAGTTCAATTACCAGCTTGTCATAAGACGACCAGTTGGTGAAATTCGCGTCGAACGACGCGTCCCACCGCTCGGTCAGGTCGTAGAGGAGGCCGACGCTGATCGTGCTGGGGAGGTTCAGGGTGGTTTTCCCGTTCTGCAACGCGGGCATGGCCGTGCTCAGAGAAGCGGCGAGATGGGAGGGGTGGGAGAAGCTGGCTTCACCTTCGTACTCCACGTTGGTTTCTGAACGATAGGCAAGACCGATCTGCATGCGTTCGATCGGACGGAGCATTGCGCCGACGTTCCAGTTGGTACCCCCGCCTTCACCTTCCAGAGAGAATTTGGAATCATTCCGCGGGTTGGCGATGGCGGAAGCGTCTCTGGACTGGGAATACACCTGAAGACCCGAATCGATCATCTTCTCGATTGTGGCCCGGGAATAAACAAAGGAAAACCCGGCTCCCAGCGACAGCCAGTTGGTCACCTTGAACGAGGCGGTCGGGTTGAAATACATGGTCTGCACCTCCGCAAACGTGGAGGTGTAACGGCCGGTCCAACCAGGGTTCCAGTCGGTTCCCAGCCCGAAGGGGGTGTAGATGCCGAGTCCGAGCACCAGCCGTGAACTCGAGCGATGGGCGAAGTAGAGCTGGGGAGGGATATACGTCTTGGCGGCGGAATTCACCGTAACTCCCGATCCCTCGTAAGTATGAGAGGGACGAATGGGCGTCATGCCCAGCATCGCCTCGTTCCGTTCCACATAATCCAGACCGGCGGGATTGTAGTACAGCGAACTGAGGTCCTCTGACCGGGCGGTCATCGCTGCGGACATTCCCATTGCGGCGGCTCCCTGCTCGGGGATGGCTAGTCCAGCGGCGAACACTCCGTTCGCTATGCCAAAGAACACCAGCAGGCACACAGTCCCCAACTTCCTCATAACTCCTCCTTCTTCAACACGGTTGGCATGCATCGGGATGGAGCATATCGGGAGTTAGTATAGTCTGAACCGTTCCGGGAGTCAATTGAAAAATAGAATGAAAGCCCGAACCTGAAAATAGATTATCCGCCGTATTTCCGATACCGTTCCGCCACCTCGAATATTTTCGCCACGTTTTCCTCCGGGGTACCGTGGTCCATGTTGATACAGCATATTCCCACCCGGGAGAGATCCCCGGCATGTTCAAGAAGGTTGACGAGGTCGTGTTCCACCTCATCGGGAGTGCAGGTCAGGATTTTCACCGGAGAAAGCCGGATGTTGAAGAAGGCATCCGGAATGAGTTCGCGGCATCGGGTGATATCCGCTCCCCAGCCCACATCGAAGAAACAGGCTTCCTTTACCTTGGAGTATCCCTCGGCCACCGTATGCATGTTGTCCCCGCAGTGATGAATGCCGTATGGCTGGAGTTCTCGTGAAAGCCTGATTTCGTGGGGCAGCAGGAATTCCTCGTATGTGTCGTTGGAAATCATCTGAACTGAGCAGTTTGACTGCAGGTTGATGGCAGGGTCCACCCGTTCCACCGAACGGTTGACCGAGATGGACGTTGTTCCGGTTTCACGCCGGATTCGGGAGAGTACCTCGATGACGTTCCGGTTCATTTTATCATAGATGCGGTGTACGGCCGGGGGATCGTCGTAGTATGCAAGAAATATTTCATGGCCGGTCATGTCGAGCGCCAGGTTCTGGAGGTTGCCCCAGCCTATATCGCCGGTGACGTAACCAAAGCGCTCACGGAGCGTGCGGATGAGCTTGAAAAGATCCCGGAATTCGAGATTATCTTCCGGATCCGGAGCATCCATGGCGTCCAGTTCGGCGATTGTAATATTGCGTGGTTCCACGACCGGGCTGTTGTTTTTATAGTACCGTACCTCGCAGCCCCAGAGCGATGAAACCATGAATCCGGCGGCGAGATGCACCGGCCCGACGACCGGCTCCGGGCGGGGGTGCTCTTCGCCGTAGCCGAACTGACCGAACCGCTCCCAGAGTGTCCGGCGCATTTTCATTTCATTGTTCACCCGGCGGTCGGGATCGAAAAAGTGCTCCCGCTCAAAGGTAATCCCCGCCTCGTGATACCACCAGTTCGGATGGAAGACGATTTCCACGGGGAGAAACGTTCGGGACTGGATATGCATGCGATCCTCCACGGTGACCGGACCGTCGGTTGTACGGCGGGCCGGAGGTGTTTATGCCGGAGTTCGGTGAACCAACCGCGAAGCGGGACCAGGGGCCGATGGTTTTGGTTTGCTTCCCGGGCGTGAATAGTATAATATTAATTCATTCAGCCGGTTTGCATAGAATTATTCATACGATAACCATATTTCCTGTTTAAGTGGAATCGGTAAATGCTCGGGCAACAGCTCCGCGGGGGTGTTCCGTCTGAGGGGCTCATTGTGTTAGTTCCGTAACCAAGGGGAGCAGGTTGCATGAAAAGAATATGGCTCGTTCTGGTGCTTCTGACGGTGGTCCCGCGTGCTCACGCGCAGACTGCCGGTAAACTCGTGGCGGCGCCGGACATCATCCCTCCGGCCACAAAGGAAATGCAGCATCCGGAGTTCTGGGTTTCGAGAATCGCTCAACCGGACCGTGTGATCCTGACTCCCGAGCAGATTGACCGTTTCAACCGTAAAAACCGAACCCGCTCCCTGGTTCGGAAGAACGTGCATGGCGATACGGTCGTCATTGACAGTGTACTGGCCAATGGCAATTTCTCCGGCGTTTCATTCCATTTGAGCGATCCGCTTCTCCTCCGGAACTCCTCCGGGGTGAAACTTTCCGCTCAGCTTTCCAACGCTCGCGACTATCTCCTGAGTACCGACCTTTGGGACCGCCGTCAGATTCCCTTTTCTGCCGCCGAGAAACATGAACTTATCGAGGAAATGAATCCCGACCGGGTTCCCCGCTCCGTCCGCCCCCGCCATGGCCTCGTGGTGCGGCATACCCTTAACCGTTTCATACCCACGCACCGGAGTGCGTATGGCGCACAGTATCAGTGGCTGGATATGTTTCAGACCGCAACGCTGGAAACGGGGATGCCGGTGGCGGTGCTCCATTCCTCCCGGTCCGGGGAGTGGCTGTATGTGAAATCGAACTATTCGACCGGCTGGATTCCCGCCGCAAACGTCGCGACAGGTTCCACGGACAGAATACGAGAGATTTCCGACCCGCATGATTTCGTTGTCGCCATAACTCCCGTGGTTCCTGTTTACGCCGACCCGGAGGGGGACAACTGGATCACCAGTATTCTCTTGGGAGAACGGCTCCAGCTCGACGAAAAGACCGGTTCTGCTTTGCGGGTAACGGTTCCCGTTCGCAATCCGGACGGTACTCTCGGGACTGCATCCGGCTGGATACGGGACAGGGAAGGAGTGAGCGAGGGATACCAGCCCTATACCCAGCGGAACGTTATCACCACCTTTTTCCGGCTTTTGAACCGGCCTTACGGCTGGGGCGGGACCGAACACGAGTACGATTGTGTCGGTGCGGTCCGCGCCGTCTATCTGACCTTCGGGATTTTCATGCCGCGCTGGACCACATACGAGCTGTATCATACCGACCATGTTACCGCTTTCCCGGCGGATACCCCTGTGGAGGAGAAGTACCGGTTTCTTGATGCTTGTGAGCCGGGAATCACCGTTTGCGGTTTTGACTGGCATGTGGTGCTTTACCTGGGGAAAGTTGATGGAACCCATTTCATAATACACCAGAACGGCTACAGCTACCATGACGCAGCCGGAACCGAGTACCGGGTCGGACGGGTCAGCGTGAACCACACCGAACTGGAGGGCGGGGCCGATATCCGCCGGTGGACCGAGATGTCGGTGTTCAAGTGAATCTGTCCCGGAACGGTTCGAATTGGCCAGGAGTGGAGCAGTACATCGGTTGGGAAAGGGGAGTCATGCGGATACTTGTGTTCGGCGCGGGAGCACTGGGGCAGGCGGTCGGCGGTTTGCTGGCCGCGGACGGCCACCAAGTGGATATGGTTCTCCGCAAGCGCCACCGTATGGCTATTGCCGGTGAAGGGCTTTCGGTTACCGGAATATTCGGCGATTTTCGGGTTCCACCCAAACGGCTGGGACTTTTCGAAAGCATTGAATCGCTTCGGGAAAAACAGTATGACTTCGCTCTGGTCACGGTCAAGTCGTACGATACCGGAAGTGCTGTCATATCACTCAGGATTCTGGCAGACCAGTCCTTCACCGCCGTATCCATGCAGAACGGCTGCGGAAATCTCGAAATACTTCTCGATGCTTTCGGGGCGGAGCGCACTCTGGCCGCGCGGGTCATCACCGGATTTGAGATTGAGCGCCCGGGAGTGGTCCGCATTACCGTAAGCGCAGATGCCGTGCATATCGGCGGCCCCGTTGAAGGTGAAATTCCGGAGTCCGCCATCCGGCTCGCCGGGGCGGTGAACCACTCCGGGCTCCCTTGTGAACCCACTCCGTTCATCAACCGTGATCTCCTGGCAAAACTCCTCTACAACTCCGCTCTCAATCCCCTCGGGGCCATTCTCGGCGTCCACTACGGCGCGCTTGGTGATGATCCGGACGCCCGTACAATCATGAGCCGGATTATCAGCGAGGTATTCGCGGTTATTCGCGCCGGGGGCGTCCGGACCCACTGGGATACCCCAGAGGAGTATACGGACTTCTTCCTCTCAAAACAGGTCCCCGCGACGTATCACCACCGGTCCTCCATGCTCCAGGATCTGGAGGCGGGCAAGCAGACCGAAGTGGAATCACTGACCGGCTACGTTTCGGCGAGGGGACGAATGCTCGGGGTGCCGACTCCCGTCTGCGACACTCTGTCCTCACTGGTTCGGTTCCGGGAACGGAAACGCGCGGATAAAGCATAACCCATTTATTTCGTTATCTCGGCTCTCCCGTCGTCGGGCATGGAGCATGCCTGTCAGGGATCGCCCCGGGTCATTCCTGGTTCACGGCGGCAGCCGCAGTCTGTTGAGCAGAATGTGAAACGAAAACGGATCAAAGAGTGAGTATGCAGAGGGACACAGAATCGGCACGAATCGCCCGGAGCGAGCGGAGGGGCGGTTCGCCAGCCGACCCTCCAGGATCATTTCTGCCGCCCTGTTCAAATTTCCTACGATAACCGACGTATGCACACATTTCCACTTATCATGCCACCTCATCCATACGCCATCCCGAACGTTGCGCTTCGGCTGATTTCCCCGGCATGCCTCCTTGACTGTATCCCTGTTTTGTTTGCCTGACAATATTTTGGCGCAGTTTTCTTTCCTGCGTCAGAAATTATATTTCCACCTTGCCTTTCATGTTTGGCTTTGCTATATTTGTTAGCGTTAACTAACAATCTATTTGCCGGGGTCCGTGTCATGATCAGCCTTTCTTCGAGTATGGAAGATTATCTTGAAGCCATTTACGAAATCGAGCGGGAAAAGCCCGCGGTACGGGTGCGGGATGTGGCCCGCAAGCTGGGGGTCACCATGCCCAGCGTAAATGGAGCAATGAAAAATCTCGAAGCGCTCGGCCTTATCCGACACGGCCGGTATGAACATATCGAACTCACCGAGACGGGAAGTGTCCACGCGTCAAGAATCGCCACCCGTCACCGAACCATACTGGTGTTCCTTACCGAAATTATCGGAGTGGACGTGGAAACGGCGGAATCCGAAGCGTGCCGGATAGAACACGTACTGAGCGCGGCGACCATGGACAAGTTCACCGATTACATTGCCCGGAACCTTCCGGACCCGGGGATAGAAATTACCTATGAAGACTCTGAATGATGTTGAACCCGGGGAAACCGGGCTGATAGCGCGGCTCGACGCTCCCGAACAAATGCGGCAGCGGCTTATGGATCTCGGGCTTATCGAGGGTGTGCGGGTGGAAACCTTGTGCTACGCTCCCCTGGGAGATCCCATTCTCGTGCGTGTGCTCGGAGCGGTGATCGCCCTGCGGCGGAACGAAGCGGCAACTGTCCATGTGGAATTGACCGATGGAGAGGGTAGTGACGGGAGGAAACGGCATCGTCATCGCTTTGGCTGGAAATCCAAACACCGGGAAAACCAGCCTCTTTAATTTCATCACCGGATCACGCCAGCATGTTGGGAACTACCCGGGCGTAACCGTGGAGAAAAAAGAGGGGTTCGCCCGGGTCGATGACGTGGAGGTTGTCTTCACCGATCTGCCCGGGACCTACAGTCTTTCTCCCAATTCTCCCGACGAGGAAGTTGCGCGGAATGAGCTGCTCTCCGGGCACATCGACTGCGTCATTATTGTCGTGGATACCACAAAGCTGGAGCGGCAGCTTTATTTCGCCGCGCAGGTTATCGAGTTCGGGATCCCGTGCGTGGTCGCGCTGAACATGTTCGACGAGTTCGAACATTCCGGCGCCAGCCTGGATGTGGAACAGCTATCCCGTATTCTCGGAACACCGTGTGTCCGGACGGTCGGAAATCGGGGCAAGGGGGTCACCGAACTGCTCGCGGTTGCGCTCAAGGCGGCGACTGGGGAAACCCCCGCGGTCGGAAAACCGCCGGTATACCGTCACGAGATGGAGCACGCCATTGACCGCGCCATGGATACCATTCGCGGAAAAACGCCCCTCGGGGAACGGTGGACTGCCATCAATCTTCTTCTCTACGGTCCATCGTTTCTTTCGGAAACCGTACGGAAATCACTGAGCGCATCGGACTATCATCGCATTGTCGAAATCCGCGCACATCTGGAAACTCTGGAAGGCGCGAGCGTTCGAGCCATTGTTACCGAGGGACGGTACGGCTACGCATCCGGAGCCGCGGCCGAATGCCTGAAAATGGAAGGGCAGCCCGCGGTCTCCCTTTCGGACGCCATTGATTCCATCGTGGTGCACCGCTGGCTCGGATTTCCCATTTTTCTCCTCATCCTCTGGGGTATATTCCAGGCTACTTTCCGTCTTGGAAACTATCCCATGGAATGGTTGGGGATGCTGTTCGACTGGATGGGGACGTTCGCGGCATCGGTTCTGCCCGCCGGAGTGGTGCGTTCGCTGGTTGTTGACGGCGTTATTGGCGGCGTGGGCGGTGTGCTGGTTTTTGTTCCGAATATCGTTTTCCTGTTCTTGTTCATTTCGGTGCTGGAAGACACCGGGTACATGGCCCGCGCGGCGTTCATCATGGACAAGGTCATGCATTGTTTCGGCCTCCACGGAAAATCCTTCATCCCCATGGTTGTCGGGTTCGGCTGCACGGTTCCCGCGATCATGGCGACCCGGATCCTGGAAAACCGTCGGGACCGCCTCATCACCATGTTCGTGCTGCCCTTCATGAGTTGCGGAGCCCGTCTGCCGGTCTACATTCTGCTTGCCGGTGCGTTTTTCGGCCCGGAAAACGCCGGGAACATCATCTTTTCCCTCTACCTGGTAGGAGTTGCCGCGGCACTCCTGATCGCTCGTCTGCTCACCTCTTTCCAACCGTCATCCAGCCCCTTCGTCATGGAACTCCCGCCCTACCGCATTCCCACGTTGCGGAGCGTCCTTCTGCATATCTGGGAGCGGACCTGGCTCTATGTACGCAAGGCGGGGACCACCATTCTCTTCATCTCGCTCGTGATCTGGGCGCTGATGTTCTTTCCCCGTCCACCGGAGCCGTTGGAGCCCAGCGGCTCCAACACCACGCATCACCTGGAACACAGTTTTGCAGGACGGTTCGGGAAGTTCATTGAACCGGTGCTCCGTCCTCTTGGATTCGACTGGAGAGTAGGGGTGGCGCTTACCGCGGGGTTCGCAGCCAAAGAGGTCATTGTTTCCACGCTCGGAACCGTCTATTCCATCCGGGAGGAGGAGACTGGGGGAGCGGAGGTGTCCCTGCAGGAGTCGTTGCGGACGGACCCCCTGTTCAATCCGGTAAAGGGCTATGGCCTCATGCTTTTTATTCTGCTGTACGTTCCCTGCGCCGCGACCCTCGCTGTGGTGAAGCGGGAAGCCGGGGGATGGAAATGGGCGGTGTTGCTCGCCATTTATACCACTGCGGTCGCCTGGATGGTAAGTTTCACATTCATCCGGCTCGCGCAGATGATCGGGTAGGGTCGCTCCGGACGGGTATATAGCTGCAACCTAAGTGCAAAAGATTGGAAATACGATTACAGATTTAGCTTGAGTGTATTCTGAATATACAATATACTATCTCCAAAATTTAAGGAGGTAGTTATGGCTGAT
>JAWLHT010000229.1:0-8995 GCA_041690195.1 Candidatus Latescibacterota bacterium | reverse complement strand
CCCCGTCCCCCGGAACGAAAGCGCTCGTGGGGTCCGGCCTTCTCGGGTTCGAGGCTGTGCCCGAGCGGTACCCGTACCTGGACAAAGGGGGGTACTTTCACCTCGTGCTTCCGGCCGGATGGCCTGTTTTCCACGATCCGGCGGGCCTCACCGGTCACCACACGCGGCTGGAACCCATCCATGAGAATAACCGTGTCGGCAATATCAAGATAGTCGCCGGAGCTTGCGACGATTACCGTGGATATATTCAACCGGTCCCTGGTTTCAGGAAGAATGTCAACGAACGTGGTCACCGTTTCATCCCGTATCAGATCCTGCATGCGGGCGTCACGATCCATAAGTTCCGCCGCTGAAGTGTCCTCGTCAATGAGGAACAGCGACGTGCCGATCTCGATCGCCTCCATGAAGTTGGCCGCCTGGGAAGTGGACATGGAAGCGGAGCGGGTCGAAAACCGCTGGGAATCAAACCGCTCGGTGGTAACGAAAAAAGGTGATATATCCACATTTTCCGCCCTGCGCCCTTCCTCCACCCGCACACCGACCGCGTCGCCGAGAGCGACCACCAATTCCCGGCCGTCACCGGGTATATGGTTGTACACCCCGAGTTCGAGTGCACGCAGTAGCGTGGACTTCCCCTGGTTGCCCGCACCGGTGATCAGAGTTATCCCCCGGGGAATTCCCAGGCCGCGGACCGTACCGCTGTTGGGAAGGTCAAGGGTTACCGCCAGTTCATCCGGGGCACGGAAAGAAACCGGTGCGGGAGCCCCCAATCTCAGTTCGCGGGACTTGGTACCCGTCAGCACGCTTCCATCGGCAATGAAAGCCACCAGTCCTCGTTCCGCAAGCATCCCCCGAGCGGCATCGGCATCCTCGTTGGCCTCTATCCAGTCCGCCAACCCTTCCCCATCGAGATTCTTGAAGCTGAGTGTGGTTCGAACGACCTTGGGAATCGTCGTAAGGAGAAAGTCAACCGCAGCGGGGCCGTGCACCCGGTCACGCCGCAGGGGCATTTCGGCGGTAAATCGTACCTCCACAACCCCGTTGCCAACCACCAGAGCGCTCGTCTCGAGGATTTCCGGGCCGGGACGGTCCATGAGAATTCGGCTGCCTTTCGGGCCGGGACCGGAGGTCGCAAAACGGCCTGAGGCGGTGGCAAAAGACCGTAGCAGAAAGTCCCGGGCACCGATTTCCCGGCTCGGTGTATTGAATACATCCCGGGGAAAGCGCGCCGTTTCAATAGCCATTCGCGCCCGGAAACGGACCGGCTGCCGTACAACATCATCGGGGACATGGTCGATAGCCAGGGTAAAATCGCCGTAATCATACTCGCCGCTCAGTTCGCTGTACCCTCCGGCGAATTTCCCATCCAGCGAAAGAAGGAGCTTTCTAAGGTATTCGGAATCCTGTATTGTCGTCTGCATTGGTTTGTCCTGTCGCCTTTCACCTGGAAGCCCCGGATACAGGCCTCGGGTTAATGCCTGCTTTTCCAAAGGAATCTTTATTCCCCGGTGACTCGGGTGTCGTTATGTCGTTTATTTTGTACGCTTTCCCCTTTCGCGTCCATTCCGAACGGTGAGGAAAAGCTGTAAAGATCACTCCATC
Source organism: Candidatus Latescibacterota bacterium (assembly GCA_041690195.1). Taxonomy (GTDB): domain Bacteria; phylum Latescibacterota; class Latescibacteria; order Latescibacterales; family Latescibacteraceae; genus JAWLHT01. Next base: position 7,393 of record JAWLHT010000229.1, on the reverse strand, counting down.
CCGCACAGACGGGCAATCCTGTTCATAAACCGCCGGGTCAGACCGTCCAGTTCCGGCAAAAAGCGGAATCCGGCCTCGATTTCATGAACATCCTGCACAAACTTTCCTTTTTCCAGATCATTACAGCAATGCCGCAACAGTTCTCTCACTCCGTCTTTGGTTACCTCGGCATGGAACTGAAGCCCATAGACACGCTCTTCGAAAACGAAGGCCTGATTGGCACAGGCTTCACTCTCCGCCAGGCGAACGCTTCCGGAGGGAAGAGAGAATGTGTCTCCGTGCCAGTGAAACGCGTCGAATGTCTCCGGAAACACGGCAAACACCGGTTCCCCGGCCGCTTCCGGAATGCGGCGGACGGGGTACCAGCCGATCTCCCGATGCGAGTTGCGATACACCTTCGCTCCGAGCACGTCCGCAATAAGCTGTGCCCCGAGACATATACCCAGAACAGCCTTATCGCCGTCGACCGCCCGCTCTATGCAATGTTTTTCCTCCACAAGCCATGGGTATTCCCGCTCATCCCCGACGCTCATGGGGCCCCCCATAACCAGCAGGAGATCATATTTATCCGGAGTGGGAAACACCCCGCCGTCAAAGGCCGGGGTTATGCTGATTGTATGATTCCGCTCTACGGCCCATTCCAGAATGGTCCCGGGTGTCTCGAAAGGAACATGCTGAATGCAATGGATTCGCATTACCGCTTTCTTTCCGCAAAGTGGTCAGTCCGGACATAACCGGTTCAGGCAAAACGATAACGGTGACTTGCGGGGAATCCCCAATCATGCATTACCGGAGTTCTATTGCCCCCTCGCCCGCTTCGAGCCTGATATGAAGACCTTTCGTATCATATTTCCAGCCCCGGTACACCTCGCCGTTGAGCAGAACCCGTTTCGGTTTGGATTCCACCGCCAGGGTAAGCCCGGCGGGATCGGAGACGGAATATACAATCGTACGGGATACGCCGGATTGCGTCACGTCGATGTTCACCGGGCGCTCGGAAACCATCACCGTCCTCCCGTTCCTGGTGAGCGTGGTGGCACGCAGCACGGTGAAGCCATCCGGACGGAACGCATGCGCCAGGGCGTCGGTTTCCACCCCGGCATGACGGAATACCTTACCGCCGGTTGTATTCACAAGGTATTCCATGCCGTTATGGGATACGGTTACGCATCCGTTGCCCTCTTTTGCGGTCGGCGCTGTGGAAACGCCACCGTCGGTGGTTAGGAGGTTCACCACCGTGACCGGTTCAGCGCCGAGTTCCGCGGTCAACTGGAGATATCCCCGGGCCTGCATGGTGATGGCGTTTTCTCCCCCGAATTCAGTCGTGCTGAGGGGCCGCTTCTTAACTGCCATCCGGCATGCAGCGGGCGCAAGAGTCCGGATATGCAGTTGTCCCTTCTCACCCGTGATCGTGGCCGCATTCCCTGCCATCTCTATGTTGTCCCGACGGGGAGCATGGAAAAGCAGGTCCGCCGTGCGGACTCCACGCGGGTCAGCCGCCTCGTCAATGAGCACCACTGTCCGGGGAGCCAGATAAAGCGCGCTGCGCCGGAGCATGCCGACTTTTCCCTTGTACAGCGGGTCGAGGCGTCCGGAGACGAAAGCGCCCCCGCCAAAGGAAAGAAAATCGGTAATGAAAGCATGATCATGCCAGGCCGGAACGTCCATGAGCAGGTCTCCCACCCCCTGACTCTCCGGGTTGCCGTCCAGGAGAACACAGTTATGCCCGAGCGGCTGGATGAACAGCTTCTGGTACCAGGGGTCGAAGTAGTAATCGGTTTTTCCGCCTTCCACCATGTACTCTTCACCCCGGTCGGCGAGGAAGAAAGATCCCTGATCAAAGTGCTGATGATTGTAGAACGGTCCGCACCGGAATACGAAGGTGAAGTCCTCTGGGGCGAAGCCGCTTCGGAACACTACGGTGCCGGTGTCACGGAAATGCATGGCTTTCGGCAGGTCCTCCGGACTTTTTCCGGGGATGGAGTCATCCGAGAGAAAGAGATCCACATCGCGTGACCCGGGGAATTTATCGTAGAGCCACTTGAGATAGGGGTCCCGTGATTTACGGAGCATCCAGGTGAAATTGGAAAGAGCACCGATCCGGTCGCTCGTATCGCCATAATCGTAAAATACCCGCGTGCCGGTATTGGCCTGGTAAATGAGAAAGCGCGAGGCTTTGAATACTTTTTCCGGAAATTCGACCCCAAAAGTGCGCTCCAGCGCTGGTCCGGCCTCGTTAATGCACTCCATGGCGTGGTTCAGGTAGGAATACCCTTCACCATAATGACCGTCCCGGTCAAATGTGTTCTCAATCAGGCGGCCCATTTTCAGGAGCATGCCGGAGAAATAGGGCTCCAGTTCTTCTTCGGGAATGTCGTTCATGACCGACAGGGCGCAGAGCATGCCTCCGCCGGTGACATCGCCGATCCAGTTGGAAGTGGCGGAGGAAACCCGGTCGTCCCGCACATACTCTTTGAACACCTCGGTTACTCCCTTGGAATAAAGCGCCCGCGCCACCAGATTCCGGTTTTCCGGGTTCATGCGGTCCCGCACCAGGTCATAACCGATAGCCATATCGGCGAGCATCTGCCCCACCGGCCAGTAGGTATACTGCCCCTGATTGAGGATATGGGGGTGGACGTAGGAGGGCCACCCCGCCATCTGTACCAGCGCGCGGCAGGCGGCATCTCCCGCCTCGACGTCTCCGGCAAGACCGTAGACCACCCCGTTGGAGCGAATGTATCCCGAAGGGACTCGGATCGCCCGAACATACCCGGCATAGGTGTTCAGCCAATGAATCTCGTCATACGCATCGAGATTGTACACAAAGTCTTCGGGACGGTTCCGTTCCCGGGCGGAAGCGGCGCTTTTCACGATTCCGTCCCATACAGTTTTCAGCCTTCCGGAGCCTGCTTTCGCAAGCACATCCGGAGCGTCGCCCGGTCCCATGAGAAGACGGGGATTTTCCTTCGGAGCATCCGGCTTTTTGACCAGAAACACCATGCTTGTGGAAAGCGTTCCGCCGTCTTTGTTTGAGGTAAGCACAGTGGCGCGCCAGAATCCCGGGCCGAAACCGTTTTTTTCCGTGATGGGAATATCAACCGACCAGGACTCCCCGGACCGCTTCATTTTGAAGATACCGCCCCGGTCCCGGGTGAAAGCCCGATTCACCCGGACCAGCACCCCCCGGGGGGCAAACGGCGGCCGTCCGGAGATGGTCAGCGTTTCACCCGGGCGGTAATGCTTTCCAGCGATGCTATCATTCCACTCGTCGAGACGGTGTGTTCCGGGTGCGGTGAATTCCCACCGCTGTTCACGGAATCCCGTTATGATGACATCATCGAGACCGAACCGCAGCAGGTTTTCCGGGTCAGCCTTGGGGCAAACCGCCATGAATGCAACGGCATCCAGACGGCGCGGTGCTTCGTCGGTCGCATACTGGCCCAAATTGACCTGAAAATCCATCCACTCCGAGTTTTTCCGGAGGGGAAGCAAGGTTTCCGCCGAAGCACCATCGGAGAATCCCAGCTTCACCCGGATACCCTCCGCCGGACGATTGCCCTTCAGCAAAGCGCGAAATGACAGCACACTTTCCCGGCTGATGTATAAATCGAGTCTTTTCCGCACACCGAACAGGACATCGTTCTCGTAGTTCGGTGTGATTTCCCGAAAGAGAGCCTTTCCTCCATCCCCCGAGGACTTGACCCATATGGTGGGATCGTATGCGGTGTCCTGGGAAGGCGGGTAAGAGGACCAGGGACCCACTGAGCCATTCTCAAAGCGCGCTGCATAGGTATACGGCGCCAATACGGGACCGGCTGACGCCGAAGCGGCCACGAACAGAACAACCAGCGCCATCATGGTAAACCGGAATCGCATATTCCTCCCCCGGTTATGTATGAATGAATCCGTGTTACAGTCAAAAAAATAACAGACAGAAAAGGTCACCCTTCCAGGATGACCACCGCGGCCGAGATCCCCGCGTCGTGGGTGATGGTGACGAATAGATTCCGAACTCCGAGGTGTTCGGCAAATTCCCGCGCCAGGCCATGCAGAACAATACCGGGCTTCCCGGATTCCATGGACGCCACCTCCACGGAAGTGTATCCGCCGCACTCACTCCACCCGTGTCCCAAAGCTTTGAACGCGGCTTCCTTCACCGCGAACCGGGCGGCGTAGCTTTCGTACGGGTAGCTCTTCCGGTCACAGTATGCCTGCTCGCCGGGCGTAAACACCCGGTTCCGGAACCGGCTGCCCCGCCGTGAGATGGCCCGCTCCATCCGTTCCACCTGGGAGATGTCCATGCCGATGCCGATAATCATGCCGCCTCCCTGAAAGCGTATCCAATCAAAGAGTTAATATACGTCCGCGACGCACCAAGGTGCAAGCCGAACCTTTCCCGGCCCTGTCCCGGAGTGTTCAGGGAGGGAAGCAGTCGCCCAGCAGAAGCGGCTGTTTTTCCGATTGCGGGAACAGTGTAATCCATTGTGGACGCCTGTACGGGAGAACAGCGTTCCCCCTCGCATAACAACAATCCTGTAGCCCTCTATGTCTCCTCACCGGAAAAAATGGAACCATCCGGGTATTCTTTTTATTATAATAGAAGGTTGGAAACACATGAATCAGGAGTATCCGGTGCGCACACCCCATCCTTATCCGGTATTTCTCCGCCTCGCGGAGCGTTCCTGCCTGGTGGTCGGCGGCGGAAAGGTCGCTTTCCGCAAGGCGCTTGACCTGGCGGAAAGCGGCGCCCAAGTGACCGTCGTGGCCGAAGCCCCTTCTCCCGGCATGGAGGAACTGGCGAAGCAATGCCGAGTAGTACTGGAACGAAGACCGTTCGAACCGGACGACCTGAAAGGGATGTTCCTCGTGTTCGCGGCCACGGACGACCGGGCGGTGAACGCCTCGATATCCGAACTGGCCCGGACGCATGGAGTTCTTGTCAATGCAGTGGACGACCCGGATCGGTGTGATTTCATTTCCGGCGCAGTGGTAAAGCGCGGTCCCCTGCGGATCGCGGTCTCAACCAGCGGGTGCTGTCCCGCTTATGCCGCACGCGTCCGGAGAGAGATCGAAGAGCAATACGATGAATCACGCGGGGAGTTTCTCGAACTGGCCGGAGAAATCCGGGAATCCGTTCTCGCGGAAGAACAGAATGAGGAACGCAGGAAACAGGTGCTCTCCCGCCTCGCGGACGAAGAAATGTACACCATATATCTGCGTTGTGGAAAAGAGAGGGTATGGGAAGAAATCCGGAAGATTCGTTTTTCCTTATAGGCATATCGCATAAAACCGCACCGGTGGAAATCCGCGAACGGTTTTCCTTCGACACCGGACAGGTCTGTGTTCTCCTTTCGGAAATACACCGGAAGACAGGCATTTCCGAGTGCGTGGCTCTCTCCACCTGCAACCGTACCGAAATCTATGCAGTCTTGGGCGATGACCCAACCGCTCCTGAGCATGTCCGAGCCTGTTTATCAGAAGCTTCCGGTGTCGGCGACGAATTGCGGGAGTATTTTTATACACTGGAAGGTGCGACGGTGGTGCAGCACCTTTTCCGGGTGGCGAGCGGACTGGACTCCATGGTCCTCGGCGAGCCGCAGATTCTCGGACAGGTTAAAACCGCCTACTCCATCGCCAGCGACTGTCAGACCACCGGTCCGGCCATTAACCGTCTCTTTCACCACGCCTTCCGAACCGGGAAAACCATCCGGAATCAAACGGCGGTGGGCGCGGGCACGGTGTCGGTGAGTCTAGCCGCGGTCGAACTTGCCGGACAGGTAGTCGGCGGACTGGAAGGAAAAACCGTGCTCCTGGCCGGAACGGGCAAAATCGGGGAACTCTGCGCCCGTCGGCTGACCGAAGCGGGCGTGCGAACCATTTTCATTGCAAACCGCACTCCGGAACGGGCCAATGATCTTGCGGCGCGTCTTGCCGGCGTGGCGGTCCCTTTCGACAGCCTGCACGATCTTTGTGCCGAAGCGGACATTGTCATCACCTCCGTGGGCTCCCGCGAACCGATCATCCGGGAAGCACGGCTTCGTCCCGTGTTGGATAGGCGAGGCGGCACACCCCTGTTCCTCATTGATTTGGGGGTTCCCCGAAATGTTGATCCGGCCGTGGCCGGTCTTCCCTGCGTCCACGTCTCCAATATAGACGACCTGGAGGGAGTAACCGGGGAAAACCGTGACCGGCGCCGGACTGAAGCGGAAAAGGCGGAGGAAATTGTCCGCCGGGAGGTGGAGGACTTCTGCTGCCGCCTTTCCGAACGGGAAGTCGCCCCGGTGATCCGGGAAATGCACGACCGTTGCGAAGCGGTCCGCATCAGAGAGTTGGACCGGGTTCGGGGCCGCCTGAACGATGAGACGTTCGAACTTCTCGATCTGGTCACCCGGCGTATCGTCCGGAAAATACTGCACAACCCGACCGTGGCGGTGCGGTCCTCCGAATCCGGCGATATTCGGCAACGACTGCTTGAATCGGTGCAGGAACTGTTCATGGGGAAAGAATCGTCAGTCGAAAACAGAAGTGAGAGCCGCTCCCAACCTTAATTGAGTAACGTCCGTGACTGACACCGGGAGGCACGTATCCCACACACGAATACGGGAACATGCACATCACCGTTCAGATTCTGTCCTCACCTCCGCTTATTCATATACGCCCGCTGCAGGCAATACGGGAAATCTGATTTTGACCCGGGCGCTTTCACAGGAGTTTGGTCATAGCCAGTGATAACAACATAATCCTCGGCAGCCGGGGAAGCGCGCTGGCGCTCACCCAGGCTGAACTGGTTCGACGGTTGCTCCGGGAACGGTTCCCGGGCCTCAGGGTGGACATTTCCATTATCAGAACCGAAGGCGACATTGACCGTACCTCTCCCCTTTCCAGCTTTGGCGGACGGGGTGCGTTCGTGCGCAGCATCGAAAACGCCCTTCTGGCCGGGGAAGTGGATGTTGCCGTGCACAGTCTGAAGGATCTTCCCTCCCGTCTGCCGGAAGGGCTGGCGCTTGGGGCGACCCCGGTCCGGGAAGACCCCAGGGATGCACTGGTCTCTCGTGACAATCTCGATTTTCAGGCGCTCCCTCCCGGCGGAATCATAGCCACCGGAAGTGACCGCCGCCGCATTCAGCTTTGCCGTATCCGGCCGGACCTCGCGTTCTGTGATATCCGGGGCAACATTGAAACCAGGATCCGGAAAGTTGGATGTGACGGCATCGAGGGTGTGGTTCTTGCGTGGGCCGGACTCAGGCGTCTCGGTGTGGAATTGCGTGCGGCGCGCGTGTTCGATCCGGAAGAGGTCCTCCCCGCGCCCTGCCAGGGAGCGCTGGGTTTGGAGTGCCGCGCCGGTGATGAGCGGGTGCTCGGCATTCTGCGTAAAGTGGAGGACCTGAAG
>JAWLHT010000228.1:0-9176 GCA_041690195.1 Candidatus Latescibacterota bacterium | reverse complement strand
CATCGTATACCTCCTTTTTGGTCTTCCCACCTTAAGAGATGTACGACAGGCTCGCCTTTTTGCGCTACACCTTTTTACAGAAATTTATGGACTCAATCGGATATCGCTAATTCATGTCAAGACATGATTCCTGTAAACAACTGGTAATGTTCATAATGGATGGGGGCCACGGGGCCTTGCGGTCACCTTCCCCCTGGCAGGGGGCGGGAAAAATACCACTCATGGTGTGAGCCTTGCTTGTACCGCTTCGGTTCGTTGCTCCCTCAACCAGATACCCGTATATTGTTTATGGTGGCTGCCCGATGGAACTCTTCCCCCGACCGAGATGTATATTTCCCTGAAAAAGAATAACGATATTGAGAATGGCGGAGTGAAATGATTCGTCCAGGTCTTAATTGCGATACCCAAGCGCTGGACAGCGGGCATCCGCTGTCATGAGAGCTTTTCGTTACACAAGAGCCTATCCATGAATACGAAAGAGAAGCTGATTTGCCAATTACTGGTTTCTCGGGAACGATGAAACCGTTTCCGCAGCCCCCCGGAAGGGGTCGTTACACCACGCACCCGCTCCTCTCCCCGGCAAGGGATGCAGATGCAGCGGAAATCTTTCTTCCCCTCAGGGGGAGGGATAAACCGGGGCACAAGAAAATGCCCCTGGTCGTGAAATCCATAACACCCCGAGAATATCATTTGACCCACCGCACTTCCCGTGTATAATTACATGACACCGAAAAATAATACAGGAACGTATTATGGCCAAAAAACGAGATTTGAAAGGCGGACTTGTTTACTCCTCTGGACATGGCAGAATGTGTCCGGGATGTAATCATCCGGAAGAGGAGTGTATCTGTAACAAGAAACGCTCTGTTCGGAACGGAGACGGAGTAGTTCGGGTTCGGCGGGAATCGAAGGGCAGAGGCGGGAAGACAGTTAGCGTTATTAGCGGAGTTGCGCTGGATGAAGGCGGCCTCAGCCAACTGGCCGCCGATTTGAAACGTACAATTGGAACGGGTGGATCTGTTCGCGATGGAGACATCGAAATTCAGGGCGATAAGGTTGAGCGGATCATGGCGGTGCTGAAAACAAGAGGATATACCGTGAAGCGTTCTGGCGGATGAGACTGCAGCGTCATTCTGACAATGCCGACTTGCAGACCGTGATAACTCCGGGTAGGATTGAAGGACGAAAGGGTAGAAATGGGATCACAGATGTCTAGACGGGGATTCATATCCGCGGCGGCAACGGCGGGTGTGTCCGCAGGATGGGGAACGGATGTGGCAACCGCTGCACGGCTCGACCATGAACCGCGTCAGCCGTTTATGGACCAGTACTACTTCGGTTCGCTCGACATTCTCCGTACCATCAGAGATACGCAGACCGGAGTTATTGGTCACGCCATGAAAAAGGCGTACGAAGTACGGGGCAGGGGAGGTTCTCTGCATTCACAGGTGGTGTTCGGCCATTATGCCGGATGGGCTGCGGCGAAATCAGTTCCGGGTCAGCCGTGGGTTCTTCCCCAGAGCAGCCTTATGCCGAAAAAAGAAGTCTATGATGCCATGAAAAAAGGGGATTTCCTTATCACGAACCGGTTTTATCCGGACGTGAAGGAAGTTCACGACCGAGGCGTATACGTTGTTGGAGTAACCACAAATTATTTCCGGCATGGGAAAACGCCGGCCGGGGGGCTTACCCCGGAGCGGATGTCCTGGCCTTCAATCGAGGAAGTCTCCGATCTGGTGATCGATAGCGGTATGCCCTGGGATAATGGACTTGTGATAAACCCGAACCATCCAAAGTTCAGGCTCTGTCCTTCCACCGGGATTGCGCAGATGGCGGTATACTGGGCCTGTACCGCATCACTTGCAGCTCTCATCGGTTCGAAGGGGGAAATATCCCCGGAAGAGCCCGCAGAATTCTACCTTGATGTTTTGTACGATCGTTTTACGATGGTCGGAGCTGACCGCCCCAAAATTGACCGCATTGCCAAAAAAATGGCGGAGCTTGTTTCTGGTAAAGGAGCCAGGCTTTTCGCTTACGGTCACGAGCAGCACGTTGAAGATTACACTGCCTTGAATATGTTCGTCAGCGATTCCGTTGGAGCGGCTTCGGGAACAAAAATTGGTCAATCGTACAGGGCCGAGAGGGTCCGCCCCGGTGATATCGTGCTCATTGGCGCGATCACTCCGGATCACCCGCAGGAAATTGCTGTGGCTCGTGAGGCGCGAGCCAAAGGCGCCTATACCGTTGCGTTCTGTCCCTACACGAACCACCGGAATGCTTCGGGTGAACGGCTTTTCCTGGAAGTGGACGATGCGCTCAATACATATGCCTACGAAACGGCTGGAGTTGTCGAGGTACCGGGTTTTCCGGAAAAGGTGTCGCCCGTTGCCGGATTGACTGGTCTCCTGGTTCATTGGATGCTCATGGCACAATGGACTGATCATATGGATCGTCGCGGAGAGTTTCCGTACTATTGGCAGGGAATGCATGAAAACGGCGGTAATGAGTATAACGCCATGGTCAAGCCCTATTTCGACCAGAGGGGATATTGATGAAGTGTATGTCAGGATGGGGAAACGCATAAGGCATTGCCGTCATGTTCGCGAAAACGACGCCGGCTGTGGGCGCTCACGGGGGGATCAGCATGAACAGAACCGCATCGAGAAGGCGCTTTGTTAAGGGTGCATCAGCCCTGGTTACCGCATTCATGCCCTTGGTACGTACGGTCCGGGAAACCCATGCGTACTCACGCCCCATGGATTACAATCCTTCCGGTGTTCCATTCATGGAAATGTTCTGGGATGGAGCGTATGCAATTGTCCGGGACATTCGGGATACCCAGATCGGGAACATTGTCCGGGCAATGGAAGCAGCCCATGAGAGCAAGCGGAAGGGTGGGACAATCTATTCCAATCTTTACTACGGTCACTATGCCCAGTACGCCGGGAGCCGAAATCGTCCCGGACAGCCTTGGGTGCTGCCCCATTATGCCGCACTTACCAAAGAACAGTTCGCCTCCATGAAACCCGGTGATTTTCTACTCACCAACTATGCGGACCAGGCAAGGCGTGAGGCACGCGACAGGGGTGTTTTTGTGGCCGGAGTCACCAATAACTACATGCGTTTTTACAAAACACCTCCGGACGGCATGAATCCGAACCGTATGGAGGTGTCCATTGAAGACGTATCGACGATGGTCATCGACAGCCAGGTCCCATGGAATAATGGACTGGTGGCTACACCGAAGATTCCGCATTTCCGTCTATGCCCTTCCAGCGGTATATCCCAATATGCTGTATACTGGGCCTGCACTGCATCTCTTGCCGCTCTCATCGGTTCGAAGGGCGGAAACAACGGCGCGGAACTCGCGGGCGGTTACCTGAGCATGACGCTTGACCGTTTCGAACGTATCCGCACTGACCGTCCAAAAATCGACCGCATTGCCCGGAAATGGGCTGACCTGACCCTTTACAAAAACGCCCGGTTGTACGTATACGGGCGTCCGCTTGCCATCGACGGGAATCATCCTCCCCTAAACATGTTTGCCAACGACGCCGTGGATACGGCGTCCAGCGCCATGTGGCCGCGCCTGTATGATGAAAGCAAGGTCACCTCGCGGGATATCGTTCTGATCGGCTCGGAATATTCAGACCATCCCGGCGATCTGGAAACGGCCAGGAAGGCGAAGGAGCGGGGAGCCTACACGGTGGCGTTCTGTCCCTATGCCACGGAGGGGGATGCATCTGGTCCCCGTTTGTTCAAGGCGGTGGACGATGCCCTGAACACGTATTGCGACGAACGGGCCGGAGTGCTTGCGGTTCCGGGATACGATGAAAAGATCTGTCCCCTGACCGGTCTGGCCGGAAACCTGCTGCTCTGGATGCTCACCGCGCAGTGGGCTGAGCACATGCTTCTGCGGGGCGAGATTCCTTACTTCTGGATGAATCACGATGAGCGGGGTGGTCGCGAGTACGACAACGCGGTCGAACCCTATTTCATGCAGCGTGGATATTGAAATTACTTCGGGGAGAAACTGCCATGTCAAACACCGTCTCACGCCGTACATTTCTGGCCGGCGCTGCAACTGCAGCGGCAGCGGGTGCAACCCGTTCCGGAGCAATTGATGCGAATTTCAAGACCGGTTTTATTCCGTCCGATACCAGTTTCATGGATCAGTACTACCATGGCGCCATGCGCATGGTGCAGTCCATGCGGGATACCCAGCTCGACACCATTGTCTCGGCAATGGAGACGGCCTATGGACTCAAGAGCAAAGGCGGTAGCATCAATTCCCACGTCGTCTATGGTCACTACTCAATGTTCGCGGGGAGCCGCGATGTTCCCGGACAGCCCTGGGTTCTCCCCCAGTGCGGGATCACCCCGACTCAGGCGGAATTCGATGCCATGAAAAAAGGGGACTTCCTCATCACGGACCGTGTGTGCGAAAACACCAGAAAAGTTCGTGAGCGCGGTGTGTATGTTGTAGGGGTAACCAATAATTACTTCAAGTTCAACAGGACTCCAGAGGATTTTCTTCGGCCGGATCGTCATCAGCTCTCACTGGAAGACATTTCCGATCTGGTCATCGATAGCCAGGTTCCCTATGACAATGGATTCGTGCATGCTCCGCAGCTTCCGCAAGTGGCGTTGTGCCCGGCCAGCGGGATATCCCAGTTTTCCGTGTACTGGGCCTGTACGGCTGCATTGGCAACCCTCATCGGGACAAAGGGAAAAGGGAACGCATCCGGTGCGGTGAAACGATACCTTGATATTCTCCTGGAACGGTTCGAAATGGTGGGTGCTGACCGTCCCAAAGTTGACTGGATCGCGGAGAAGTGGGCTGATCTCGTGCTGGGGAGCAAGGCGCGAATGCTCGTTTATGGTCATCCGCAGCAGGTTCAATCCTATGACGGGGCCCGGAACATTTTTGTCAACGATGCCTATATCTGTTCTTCAAGCGCCAGGATCGCCGACCAGTTTGAGAAAAAAGCCAATGATGTGCGTCGGAATGACATTGTTCTCATCGGAGCGTTCAATTCGGACAACGCGGAAGAAATATCTGTAGCGCGGTACGCCCGCTCCAGAGGGGCATACACCGTGGCGTTCTGCCCGTATGACTGCGAAGGCGATTCTTCCGGTCTGCGCTTGTTCAAGGAAGTTGACCATGCGCTGAACACCTATGCCGGCGAACGGGCAGGAGTCATCGACGCGCCGGAATTCCCGGAAAAGGTATCTCCGGTGGCGGGACTTACCGGTGATCTCGTGCTCTGGCTTCTCACCGCCCAGTGGACAGACCACATGGCGCGTCGGGGCGAGATGCCGTGTTATTGGAAAGGCGCACATGAGAACGGCGGGAACGAGTTCAACGCACTTGCGAAAGAAATATTCGATAAGAGGGGCTATTGAACGGATCCGATGGGGCGCTGTTCATAAGTTACAACGCGCTTTCCGCTACTGTTTCAGGCAATCTGTATCGCGGGAAGTGATGAGTCCTGTATCCGCAAATTTCCACTGCCGTTTCGCAGGGGTCAATCCACCATCGCGTATGCCCGAACGGGGGAGCCATCAAGCCCCCGGAGTTTCAGGGGGGCTGCGGAGAACAGGACACGCTTTCCAGCGAGCGGCCGCAGATTGGCAAGGTTCTCTGCAAGTACGATACCCGCGGAAAGCAGGATTCGATGAATGACGCCTCCTTTTCGGGTATGCATGGAAGGGGATTCAACACCGAGCAGGATAATTCCCCGGTCGACGAAAAGTTTCGCCAGCTCTTCCGATACGGAAGGATATCGATCGAAATATCCCGGAGCGCCGAATTGTTCGCTCCACCCGGTGGCGAGAAGAATCCTGTCTCCCCGTGAAACAGAAGAGATTGCCGGGCCAAGGTGTTCGGGCATGATTTCACCTTTTTCCGTGACTTCGTCGATCCCGATCACGCTGGCCGGCCCGACGCAGGCATCGAGAACCCGGTATGAGTCCACCGGTTCGCCGCCATCGAGAAAATGGAGTGGCGCATCCAGGTGGGTTCCGGCATGAGTGCCGAGTGTAAGGGAATGGAGACAGAAGCCATCGCGGGCATGGCTAGCCGAGATGGTGACCGAAGTTTCCGGATCGCCGGGATAGACCGGCATTCCTGAGTAGAGCGGATGGGAGAGGTCGACAATCATTCAGAACTTCCTGCGTATGGATGTGTGAGTAGAAGAATAAATAAAAGGAATGCGGTATCCCTTGCATCTTCTCCGCTTTCTTTCTATTTTATTAGCCATAAAATATGCGTTCCGAAGCGTTATTTGCGAGGTTTCTTTTCAGGCAGGAGCATCTTTTTCGTCTGTGAGGGGCATAATGGCTGAGAATCATGGCGATCTGTTAAAAGAGGTCATGGCTGAGTTCAACGAAGCCGCCGACCTGCTCAATCTCGATCACAACATTCGTGAACGGCTTGCTCATCCCCGCCGCATTCTCATCGTGTCCTGTCCCATCAATATGGATGACGGGTCGGTGAAATCCTTTGAAGGATACCGGGTGCAGTACAACATAGCCCGTGGTCCGGCCAAGGGCGGTATCCGTTTCCATCCCGAAGTCGACCTGAACGAGACAGTCGGCCTCGCCGCACTCATGACCTGGAAATGCGCGGTTGTGAATATCCCGTACGGCGGTGCAAAAGGTGGTGTCCGGGTTGACCCGTCCCAGCTTTCGTGGAACGAGATCGAGAACCTGACCCGGCGCTACACTTGGGAAATCTCTTCCATGATCGGTCCGGAAAAGGATATTCCCGCACCGGACATGAACACCGGTCCCAACCACATGGCCTGGATCATGGATACGTATAGCATCATCAAAGGGTATTCAATTCCCGGCGTGGTGACGGGAAAGCCCATCAGTATCGGCGGATCGGAAGGCCGGCCCGAAGCGACAGGGCGCGGGGCGGTGTACTGTATAATCGAAGCAGCGAACGAACTCGGCATCAATCTTGCCGAAAAAACCGCCGCTGTCCAGGGATTCGGTAATGTCGGATCGGTCGCGGCTAAATTGCTGGCGAAAACCGGATCCAAGATCGTGGCTGTTTCCGATGTCAGGGGGGGCATCCATAACAAAAAAGGTCTCGATATCGAGAACGTGATCGAGTATGTCTCCAAGAACCGGTTCCTCGAAGGATATCCGGATGCCGACCCGATCTCCAATGAAGACCTGCTGACGGTCAATTGCGACATCCTGGTTCCCGCGGCTCTCGGTGGCCAGATCACCAAGACCAATGCTCCGAAAATAAAGGCGAAAATGATTGTTGAAGGCGCGAACGGTCCCATGACCGCCGAGGCCGATCGTATCCTAAACGACAGGGGTGTGTTCATTGTCCCCGACATTCTCGCCAATGCCGGCGGCGTGGTGGTATCGTATTTCGAGTGGGTTCAGGATATTCAGTCATTCTTCTGGCACGAGAAGGAAATTAACGACAAACTGCGCGGCATCATGCGGAACGCGTACAATTCGGTGCGGAAGATTGCCCGGGATCAGAATGTGTCCAACCGTCAGGCAGCGCTTATGCTTGGCATTGGACGGGTGGCGGAGTGCGCGCGGGTCCGGGGACTGAAACCGTAAGCACAGACACCGGAGTTGCAGAAAACCCCCGGGGAGCAAAGCACCCCGGGGGTTTTCTTTGGTGCGTGACGGTTCATGGGAAAAAGCAGTCTCAAGAAAGGTACAAACGGTTTGCGTGTGAGCCAGCCGGCAAAGCTAACCTACCCGCGTGGCTCCTTTGCTCGCGCCCAACTCTGTTCTGCGGGGTTGAAGCCCCCGCCTCTCGCGAGAAAGGGAAGAAACGCACAGGGGCAGTCGGACTTTTTGCAACAATGGAAGAGGCTCGGAAGGCACTGAAATCACCAGCGTAATCCTCTCTGTCCCGGTCTTTTTACGAATTAACGGCCTTTCGTATCAAACCACGCGAATAAAAAAATTCGGACACGCAGCCGCGCAGTACCCGCAGAGAATACATGCATCCACAGTCACCTGGGCCTTTTTTTCACCGAGAGAGAGCGCTCCCTGGGCGCAGGCGTCGACGCAGATTCCGCATCGTTTACACGTGTTGTAGACCACGAGCCGTTTTTTTCCGGCGCGTTCGCGTCCCATGGAAAGGGCGCGTTCTATCATCCCCGGATCTCCCTCGAAAACTCCGGCCATGATCTCTACCTCATCCGGTGTTTTCAGACCGACAGCGATTGAGTCGAAGAGTCCGGTTTCACGCACATACGTTATGGCGGATGGAATATCGTCAATAAGGTGTCCGCCCGCGAGGGGCTTCATGTCGTAAAGTCCGACTTGGCGTTCACGAGCCTTCTTGCACGCGCTGATCATCTCGTCGCGAGTTCCGCCGATTATCCCGAGTCCCCGGCTGTTGAGAACGGGGAGAATGATCTCGATATCGGGGTGGTCGAGTGCGGCGAGTACTCCCTCGGGACCATGTGCGGAAAGACCAACCGATCGGATCATGCCGGCGTCACGGCAACGTATGAGCGTTTCCAGGGCGCCTTCACGTTCCCGAAGGTCTTCCTCGGAACGGACAAGGTGAAGGTGAAAGATGTCGATGGTTTCCCGTCCGAGTTCCCGGAGGCACGTTTCCACATCCTGTCGCATCTCCTCCTCGGTTTTCACCGGTGACTTGGATGCAATCACCACATCCCTGAAATCGGATATACCGAGACGGGTATGCTCGTAGGTTTTGTATCCTTTGGCCGTGTCAATGAAATTAACGCCAAGTTCGAGAGCCCGGCGAATCGCAGTCGCTCCTTCCACTGGCGGCAAATCAGCCTGGAGATGTCCCAAGATCAGGGTTCCATAACAGAGTTCGGTAACCTCGATGCCACTTTTTCCGAGGACGGCGCGTTTCAATGCCATGGTATTTTTGTCCTTTGTGCAGAAACCGGTTCATCACGGCGGGGTATAAGAGCCACATGGTAAAGAATGGGGTTAGCCCCTGCAGATGACGCATATTCTCATTATGCTCGGTTATGACCGGACAAGCCGGTACGATGTATCTCTGTTGTCTGTCAACTGTTTGCATGGGTTGGAATAAAGTAACGGTCTTGTGAAGTCTGCAGATCGCCGAATAAGTAGGCGCTTCTATACTTTGTATGAGTAAACGCCCTGTGACGAGGGGTGCGGAAAAGAAGGAGTCAGGAGCCAAT
>JAWLHT010000227.1:0-9177 GCA_041690195.1 Candidatus Latescibacterota bacterium | reverse complement strand
TCCTGCAGTCCAACAAAAACTGGGACCCGGCTCTCTTTTCTTCTTGACTTTCAACACGGTCGCTCTCTCGGTGAGAGAGGGGATGACTCGTTATCGGCCATCTCAGTGCTTCCTATGGCTCAATTCCCCCTCTCTCTGGAGAGACGGGGTCCCCGGCCCTGTGGAACAGGGCTGGGGTGACAGAAGGAGGCCAGGGGGTGAGTTACCGGCCAAAGTCTCTATTGACTACCTTTTGTACTCATGCGTGCCGGTGGTTTTTCCTTCTGTTCACGCCCATGTCCCCTGGCTCCTTCCCTGTATCGGTGAAGCTCGCCTGAATTATTCTTTCCTGCTCTTTCCCCCGCATTCCCATACAGAAAGATTGTTTCTTCCTCGCGACCGGGCTCTTTGGTTCTCTCTTTAAAAACGCTTCCCTTTTTCTTCTGAAATCGCTACTATTCACACCATGCAGGAGGAGAGGGATGGTTTCGGCTCTGCAGTCGGACATCCCGGTTCGGCCATTCAGGTCGCCGAAGCGAAACGGTTGTACGGCGGCCTACAAGTTAACGGAGGGGAGGCCATATGAAACGTCGCAGTTTTTTCGGCACAGGGGTTGCCGCGGGTCTGTACGGCGCAGCATCCGCTTTCGGGGAACCCGCAGTCCGGCGACAGGTGTATACGATGGGAGCAACGGAAACGATTCCCCGCACCATTGCCGGCATGAGCCTGGAGAAGCTGCGGGACGCCTACCGGGACCGTCTGCTCAAAGGATTTCTCCCCTTCTGGGAGAAGGGGGGGTATGACCGCGAAAACGGCGGGATCATGTGCTATCTCCATGATGACGGCCGGGTGCAGGATGATCAGAAAGATATCTGGTACCAGGGACGGGGCGTTTGGACCTACGCATACCTCTACAATCACCTTGACCGGAATCCCAAGTGGCTGGAGATGGCCCAGGGCATTCGTAACTTCATGGTCAAACACATGCACCGGGGCGACGGCACCTGGATTCGGGCGGTGGACCGGAAAGGGAAACCGTCGGAGAGCCTGGGGCAGGGGAGCGGTGAGGATATCTACGGCGCCATGTTCGCGGCCTGTGGACTGGTCCAGCTCTACAAGGCAACGGGAAACGAGGAAGACTTGGAGTTGGCCCGCCGGAGCATCCTGAAGTCGGTGGAGCGCTATGAAGACCCGGGGTATACCGGCGTGCGGCTGGCGGGAGAGAGCCGGACCGGTCTGCGGAGCCAGGGACATTCCTTCATGATGGTGTGGACGATTCCGCAGCTCCTCGAATTCCATGCGGATTCCCGGTTGGACGAAGTGGCCCGGGAGCATCTGGACCATATCCTCAATCATTACTGGAATGACGATTACGGCATCTCCAACGAAACCATGTATCATGACTACACCCGCATCCCCGCCCACGCCGCCACCACTTCGCCGGGGCATACGGTCGAGACCCAGTGGATGGCCATGACCGAAGCGATCCGGGAGAAGGACCGTTCCGCTTTCCTTACCCTCCGGGACCGTACCCGCCGCATGATCGAGCTTTCCTGGGACTACATCTACGGCGGGATGGGGGATTCCCGCTATTATGTCTTCGACACGCCCGAACACGCCGCCGGGCCGGTGCTGGACCTCAAATCCATGTGGTCCCACTGCGAGATCCTCGTCGCCACCATCATGATTCTGGAGTACACCGGCGATGTCTGGGCCCGGGAATGGTACGAGCGGGCCCGGGAGTGGACATGGCGGGTCATGTCCACCGACTGCGGGGTCTTCCGTCAGGCCGTGGACCGTTTCGGGGTGAACAAGGTGCGGCCCGGCATTCCCGAAACCCGGCGGGATAACTTCCACGAGCCGAGATACTATATGATGAATATCCTCGCCCTGGACCGGATGATCAAGAACCGGGGGAAACTCACGTCCTTCCCGGGGTGATTAACCATCGGGTGATACCCATGAAACCATGTGGGTTCATTCCCCCTCTTGCGCCAAAGTACGCGGGAGGGGGGTGGAACGTGCTGTTCCGATTTGTTTTTCTCCGTTTTTCCTTGCTCCCGCTCTCCTCCGCTTCTATCATACAATTAATAAAAACAATGGGGTATAACCAGGACGACTGCTCCTGGGGATGAAAAGTCCAGGGAAGCGACTTTAGCTCTGGCACTCTGGCACTTCATTTTAAGATAAAGGAGGCTTCATGTACTACCGTAAACTGGGACGATGGGGAGTGAAGCTCAGCGCCCTGGGACTGGGGAACTGGGTCACCATGGGCTTCAAGGTGGATGACGACACCTCCCGGGCGATCATCCGGAAAGCCTACGACAACGGGGTGAACTATTTCGATACCGCGGACATCTATGCCAAGGGCGAGGGCGAGCGGATTTTCGGGGAGTATCTTTCCGAGTATCCCCGCCACACGCTGTTCATCCTCACCAAGACTTTCTGGCCCATGAGCGACGAGGTGAACGACCGGGGGCTTTCCGCCAAGCACATCCACGAGTCCATCAACAAGAGCCTGAAGCGGCTCAAGACCGACTATGTGGACTGCTACATGTGCCATCGTCCCGATCCGGACACGCCGCTCGACGAGACCGTGCGGGCCATGGAGGATCTGGCGCGGCAAGGGAAAATCCTCTACTGGGGAGTGAGCGAGTGGCCCGCCCACCTCATCGCCCGGGCCAACGGGGTCGCCCGCGAGCTTGGCGCCCGTCCCATCGCGGTCAACCAGCCTCGATACAATCTGCTCTTCCGGTATCCCGAGCGGAATCAGTTCCCGGCCACCCAGGCGGAAGGTATCGGGAACGTCATCTTCTCGCCCTTGGCCCACGGATTCCTCACCGGCAAGTACAAGCCAGGCGAAGCACCCCCCGCGGGGAGCCGTCTGGCCGACCCGGACAAGAAAGCCATGGTGCTCGCCCGCTATGACACCGAGGAGAACAAGCGGAAGGGGCAGGAACTGGCCAAACTGGCCGGCGAGGCGGGAACCACCGCCGCCCGGCTGGCCATCGCCTGGTGTCTGCGCAACCCGGCGGTGACCAGCGTCATCATGGGCGCGAGCCGTCCCGAACAGGTGGAGGACAATCTGCAGGCGGCGGAGTTGTCCATTTCCGATGACCTGGCGGCCCGTATCGAGGAAATCTATCCCCCGGCGGAGCGGGTGGATACGGAGCAGTAACCGGGCGGCGAATATGGGAGAAACGACGAAGGGCGGGGAACAATATCCCCGCCCTTGCGGTAAGTGGCATTTTTCACTCTTTATCCGAAACAGGCATACAACTTTCCGGGTTATCACTGCTTCCGGTACTTCTCGTCCTGCTCGGCGATCTTTCTGCTGATGGCCGGCCGGGCTTCCTCGAAGATGGGAGCGGCGAACTCCGTGGTCCAGGTGCGGTCGGCAATATCCTCCCGGTCGAAGAGGAGCTTGAGGAAACCGTCCGCGAACTCCCGGAAATAGCTGCCGTAGATGTGGTACGAGTCGGACTGGTCCACGAACCGCCCCAGTCCGACCTCCTCGCCGCGCAGTTCCGAGACCCGCCGGGCGAGCTTCCGGGCCAGGTCGATGAAGGCGAAATCGTTCATGAACGCCGCCTTGTACGCGTCGCGGCTGCGGAAGCGCATGTTGAGGTTCAGACGCGCCGCACCGTCGCCGTCCCGCACGATTCTCCCCCACAAAGACTGCCAGCAGGCCGGGTCGTACGCCCCCAAGTCCATCCAGGGCTGCCAGGAGATCATCTGCGCCCTCCGGGTAATGGGCGAATCCGCCAGCGCCCGCGCCATCCCCTGGAACTGGTCCACCGTTTCCGGGAGCCCCGGCACACGGTAGGCGAACATCCGCTCGTTGTAGGTATACTCCCACCGGTTGTCCTCCGGGTCCTCCGGGTCGCGCACCCAGTGATTCTTGACGCCGTCCACCACCTCCTGACGGTATTCCTCCAGGTCCTCCAGCCCCCCGGGGAAGGAGCGGTGAATCATCGGCTCGGCGAGCGGCTCCTCCACCACCATCACCATGCTGGCGTCGATGCTCGGCGGGTCGCCGGGCTTGTCGTATTGCGTCTCCATGAGTCCGCCATAGGCGAAAAGCGCCACAAGGGAGTTCTCCCACGCCTCCGGAAGGCAGCTCCCCCGTGCATAAAGCAGGGGAATGTCGCCGTTCCCGGCGGGGGTGATAATGCCGACGCTCCCGGCCGCCTTCTTCTCTTCGGCGAGAGCGAGGGTGCGGCGGATGCGCTCGTCCGCGTCCGGAAACAGGCGGGCGAAACGTTCGATACGGGCGGAATCGTGCGGTGTGGAGAGCATGGAATATCCTGTCGAGTTATGATTAGCAATCGGCCTGTATCTGCTTCAGAATGAATTGCAGCTTCGGTTCAAGCAAAGGCAATTCCGTGGTGACAATGTCCCATACGATATCCAGATTGACTCCAAAGTAGTGGTGAATCAAATGGTCTCGTATGCCGGCCATCCCTTTCCACGGTGCATCGGGATGCTTCTCTCTGATTTCGCGGGATAAACCCTTGACAGCTTCACCCATGATCTCAAGATTGCGCAGAACCGCATCCTGTGCTTTTATGTCGGCGAGGAATCGGTCATACGTCAATCCGTCCGTGAACATCTTTATCCGGCGTAACGCTTCCATGATATCACAGAGGAAATCATTATCTGACCGTTCAGACATATTCAATGCTCTCCTCGATGCTTTCAGCAACCCGGCGCACCCTGATTCCACGGATACCGGCTGGAGTGAGAACGTCCACTTTCCTGCCGAAAAGCGTTTCCAGGTACTCGCTGAACTCCGTGAACCTGAATCCAATTGGCTGTCCGAATTCCACCACGATATCGACATCGCTGGCTTCGGTGGGGGTGCCTTTTGCATATGAGCCGAAGAAGCCAATCCGCGTCACCCCATATTCCGAGGATAGGTATGGATAATTCTCTTTCAGAATCGCGGTGATTTGGCGCTTCGTCAGCATAGCGGAATCCATGTGTTCATAACATTGTGTCTTGAAACGGGTAAGCTGAATTATACCTTTGCGGACCGGGATTGTCAAGCCGATTCGAGTGTTCGGGGGATGGGGATTGCAGATTGCTGAGGACTCTGGGTGAGCGGTTCCTGCGACAAGGCGGCGGGAATTGTGAAGCTTGTCCGCACTCAATACATCAGATGGGTATCGGGCTGAATAAGCAAAATCAATCTTTTCCGCTCTTTCTGCTCCCGTCGCCACTTGGGGAGCGGAAGAACCCCGGGCAGAGCGGCGCTTTTCCCGCCCTCTGAACGGGGGAAGGTGGCCGTAAGGCAGGAAGGGGGTCTTGGGCCCTGTTTTCTCACTCAACCCGCTACCCAGAACACATGAAACCGGGAACATCGAAAAGCTTTCAGGACAATGCCATATCCGGGTAATTACATGTATTCTCCTGTGGTCGTCTCACTCAACGTAAGTTTCCACATTCCCGGCCGACCGTCCTTCGTCCTCATGCCTGATTTCTCTTCATCCTCTCCCGTTTCTGAACTGTCACATACCTGAATGTTTCCCGCGGGTGTCACCTTTTTCCGGATTCTGCATCAAAACTCTTTAAGCGGGGATGTGCCTCGCTGAATAACGGAAAGAGGAGGTTGTGTGACACTCGAACGAACCATACGTATGATAGCGGGCGCATTCGTG
Source organism: Candidatus Latescibacterota bacterium (assembly GCA_041690195.1). Lineage (GTDB taxonomy): Bacteria > Latescibacterota > Latescibacteria > Latescibacterales > Latescibacteraceae > JAWLHT01. The sequence continues at coordinate 3,538 of JAWLHT010000227.1, read as the reverse complement.
CTCACCGGTTTGTCACTCGGGCGCTGGATTGATCCACACTGGTACCTGCTCTCCGCCTTTGTGGGCCTTAATCTGATGCAATCTGCGGTAACCGGTTGGTGTCCCGCGGAATCGGTCCTGAAGAACACGATTTTCAATTTAGAATCATCACGGAATAAAAGGGAGAGGAACGCATGAAAAAGCATTTATTCACATTTTCCATGGAGCACCCTCGTCTGGTCATGGGCATAGTTGGCGTTCTGACTGCCTTGGCCCTTATCCAGTTTCCCCGCATGCGAATCGATACCGACCCGGAAAACATGCTGAGTTCCAATGAGCATGTGCGAAAGTTTCACCATCAAGTGAAAGAAACATTCGGTCTCAACGATATGCTTGTGCTCGGGATATTCCGTGAGAAAGGGGTCTTTACCCCGGAAACCGTATCACGGGTCATGGCCATTACCGAAGAAATCAAACAACTCGACGGCGTTCTGGCTGATGACATCATGGCTCTGGGCGAAGTTGACGATATCACCAACGCGGAATCCTCCATCCGGGTGCACCCCCTCGTTGAGAATCTCCCGCAGACTCGTGAGGACGGGCTCGCGCTCAAGTATGCCATTGACCGCAATCCCATCCTCGGCAACAAGCTTTCCTCTTTCGACGGCAAGCTGGTGGGCATTTATGTTCCCATCGCGGAAAAGAAACTGAGCTACAAACTCTCCCGTGAGATGGAGGCTATCGCCCGCAAACATCTGAAGGAAGAGGAGTTCCATATAGCCGGCCTTCCCGTGGCGGAAGATACGTTTGGAGCGGAAATGTTCCGGCAGATGGGAATAGCGGCCCCACTCGCGGGGCTGGTTATCATGGCGCTGCTATTCTTCTTTTTCCGGTCGTTTTCCATCATCGCCGCGCCCATGCTGCTTGCCGTGGTGACTGTACTATGGACCATGGGACTGATGATCGGCACCGGACATACGGTACACATCATGGGTTCCATGATTCCCATATTTCTGTTCCCGATCGCGGTTCTGAACAGCATCCACATTCTCAGTTCATTCCACGAGCGGTACCAGAAATACAAGCACATGAAAACCACCATTCTGCATACGATGGAAGAGCTTTTCGCGCCCATGCTGTTCACGTCACTGACGACGCTGGTGGGTTTCCTTTCCCTGGCGATGACCCCCATTCCACCAGTGCAGGTGTTCGGAATATTTGTCAGTTTCGGCATCGCTTCGGCATGGCTGCTCTCCATGACCTTCCTTCCGGCCTACGCCATGCTGCTTCCGAAAGAGAATCTCAAGTACTTCGGTATAACAGAGGAGGGTGACGACTCCCTTTTGGAACGCATACTGCCGAAAATCCGGGAATGGTCAACCCGCCGCGCCCGTCAGGTGGCGATTGGCACGGCAGTGCTTCTCCTGCTGTCCGCCGTGGGCATCAGCCGTATCGTTATCAACGACAACCCGGTGAACTGGTTCAAGGCCAGTCATCCCCTTCGGAAAGCCGATACCCTCATGAACAGCCACATGGGCGGCACGTACATGTCAAACCTGGTATTCGGGGGCGAGCCGGACAGTTTCAAGAGGCCGGAAGTTATCGGGTACATGAACCGCATCCAGGAGTTCATCGATGGGCAGGACGGAGTGGGAGCCACGACTTCGGTCGCCGACATACTGGGAAAAATCTCGTATGAGTTAAAAGGCTCGTCTGCCCTTCCGGAGAATTACGAGGAAATCGCCCAGTATTACTTCATCTATGAGATGGCCGGGGGTGACCCCGACGACCTCTTTACATTCATCACGCCGGAGTACGACCAGGCTCACATATGGGTGCAGATGACCAAAGGCGACAATCTCCTGATGAGCGGCCTCGTGGACCGGGTGAGTGAATACATGAAAAATAATCCCCTCCCAGCGGGTATGCGCGCAGAGTGGGCCGGACTCAATTACATCAATGTGGTGTGGCAGGACCGGATGGTCAGAGGCATGCTCTGGTCGCTCCTCGGAAGTTTCATCACGGTGCTCGTCATGATGATTATCCTTTTCCGGTCATTTCTCTGGGGTCTCCTGTCCATGATTCCCCTGACCGTAACCATCACGTTCATCTATGCCCTCATTGGGTTCATCGGGAAGCCGTATGATATGCCCGTGGCGGTGCTCTCTTCGCTTACCCTGGGCCTCTCGATCGATTTCGCGATCCATTTCATCAAACGGGCGCAATTTATCCATTCGGAAACCGGCGATTTCGCTGAGACCATGAAGCGAATGTTCGGCGAACCAGCCAAAGCCATCACCCGCAACACTCTGGTCATCGCCATCGGATTTGTTCCGCTTTTTCTTGCCAATCTTGTGCCGTACATCACCGTTGGTGTGTTCTTTTTCGTCATCATGCTTTTCAGCGGCTTTGCAACGCTTGTCATCATGCCGGCGCTTTCAACGCTTTTACGCAATAGGCTTTTCGGGGAACTCGTTCCCGTACATCAAACAAGGAGTAAACACGTGAAAGACCTGACTCGTAAAACCGCAACTGGACTGCTCGCGGCAGCCCTCATGGTCACCGGATTTTCAATGCTTTCTCCAGCCTCCGCAACAGCGGAAACGGCCGAGGCAATCATGCAGAAATCTCACCTCGCCTATTATTACTCCGGAGACGACGGCCTGGCAGAGGTGGAAATGACTCTTGCCGACAGCAGAGGTAAAACCAGAAACCGCAAGTTCACGATGCTGCGTCGAGATGTGAGCGAGGGCGGCGAGCAGAAATACTTCATTTACTTCCGGGAACCGGGGGATGTCCGCCGCATGACATTCATGGTCTGGAAAGACCCGAAAAACAATGACAGCCGGTGGATGTTCATTCCCTCACTCGACCTCGTCAAGCGTATCGCGGCAAATGATAAACGCTCCAGCTTTGTCGGTTCTGATTTTACCTACGAAGATGTTTCCGGCCGTCATTGGACAGAGGACACTCATTCTCTGGAGCGGGAAGAAACCTTGGACGGGAAATCCGTGTACGTTGTCAAAAGTGTTCCCCGCGACAACAAGGACATCGATTACCAGTACCGTCTGACCTGGGTGGACAAGCAGACCTGGCTTCCGCTCAAGGAGGAATATTATGACCGGAAGGGGACGGTCGTGAAAACGTTCGAGGCTGAGGATATTCGGGTCATCGACGGCATTCCCACCATCACCCGCCGCATCATGACCAACACGGTTAAGAACCACAAAACCGTGGTGTCCTTCTCCGAAATCAAGTACAATCTTGGAATCAAGGATGACACCTTCTCCGAACGGTACCTGCGCATGCCGCCGAATGAGTACTTTTCGGCAGGGGAGTGACCTGCGGCTGATTCGTAATTCCATTGTCAAGGGCAGCCCATTCCAAGTTCGACAATTACCTATGTCGGGCTGCCCTGGCAAGATACGGTTGTATCACACGAAAACGGATACGGTGAGCAAGAAGGGGGAAACACAACCGGACGAATTGCCTGGAGCGTAGGTCCGGTTCGCGAATCGCCCCTAAAATGATCATTCTGCGTGTCTTGTTCAACACTTCG
>JAWLHT010000226.1:0-9217 GCA_041690195.1 Candidatus Latescibacterota bacterium | reverse complement strand
GCCCTGAACCGCTTCATCCATCGGCGTGTCCCCGGGAGGCGGCGGAACCAGGACATTCATGAATGTTGCGGCATTCTCGCGGTCGTACCCGAGACGGTAGCGCGCACCGGAAAGACGGGTGAGCAACGCCCCGTTCAGCGAGAAATGACGCCCATCCGAAACATCCACGGCCAGATCGTACTTCCGGCGCTGAACGCCCCTGATCATCCGGAAGTACCGCCAGGGAAACGCCCGCATTTCCCGCTTCCGGAATACCGAGACATGATCAACGTTCGGATTGGCGGCCAGAACCTCCTCGAACCCCTCCGAGATCAGCACATCAACATCCGCCTCTGGGAAAGCCGCCTTGAGTGCGGTCAGGAGCGGAGTCATAAGCACCAGATTACCCAGACGGGAATCTTGACGAACCAGGAGAATCCGGCTGATGGACGCGATATCCACATCACGGGAATCAATCCGGGAAGTCCGGAGCAGACGCCGGAGCACTGTCTGGATTGAGCGCTTACAATGATATTCCAAACGCTTGGATGCTTTCACGGATTCACCCTGCCGACAATGCCGGGTGACATGGCCGCTTCGATACGGCCATCCTTTTCATAATAGATCAGTGTCTCGACATTCCGGAGCTTTCGCGCCAGCTTGACTCCTTCTTCCGGCCCGAGAAGGAACATTGTGGTGGAAAGGGCATCAGCACCGATGGCGGTATCCGTCCAAACCGTCGCCGCAATGCATTTTCGCGCCGGTTGACCGGTCCGGGAATCGATGATGTGGTGATACCGGACCCCGTCCTTGACGAAAAACCGTTCATAATCACCCGAGGTCGCCACCGCGACATTCGGAAGCGGCTTGACCAGTATGGTCTGCTCTCCCCTGGGATGACGGACTCCGATTACCCATTCGGTGTTGTCCGGCTTTCGCCCGATGGTGAGAATGTTTCCTCCGGCGTTGATGAGAGCGGCTTTCACCCCGTTCTGGCGGAGCACCGCGGCCATCCGGTCCACGGCACACCCCTTGGCGATGGCGCCGAAATCAAGCTTCATGCCGGGCGAGGAAAACCGCAAACGATCTCCGCTAACCTCCACCCGGTCCAGTCCCACCATACCCAGCGCCGCCTGAAGGTCGGCCCGTTCCGGAATTTTTCCGCCGTTCTCGAAATCCCACAGCCACTTCACCGGCCCGATGGTCGGATCGAAAACGCCGCCGCTCACATCGTAAAAATGCCGTGCACGGGTCATCACGGCTTTGAGATCCGGATTCATTTCCCACCAGGCGCCGGCGTCCCCGGCATTGATTTTCTGCAGATGCCCCGTCCCCTTCAGCGGTTCGAGCACCCGCTCTATGCGGGCGACCTCGTCAAACGCTTTACGGAAGAGCCCCTGAGCTTTGGATGGATCATCCACGTACAGGGTGACGCTGATGCCAGTATTCATGTGGAACTCGGTAGATTCCACTTTCCGGGGTGTTCCCCGGCGGGCGCCCGTAAGCACCCACATCGCGGCAATAACCGGTATAATGGCGAGAATCACCATTATCCGTCCGCGAAGTGCATACCGTATACTTTTATTTCGCATATAGGAAGCTGTCTTTCAAAACCGTCGGTCAAGCAGTGAAACAAAAAAACGATCGAACACCTTGCGGGATTCCCCGTCGGGCCAGCCAAGAAGAAGCTCTCTCCCCCGCCGGGCATACTCTTCGGCGCGACCGAGCGCATACTCAACCCCGCCGTTTCCCCGTACCGAGTCAAGCAGCCGGGCGGTCGAGCCGTTGCTGCCATCAAGAAGCACTTCGACTGAAGCCGAGTCCATCTCCCGTAATGCATGTATGAGGGGAAGCGTCATACATCCCGACTTCGCATCCATGCATGTCGGTTTACCCATCAGTCCGGCATCGCCACGATAGTCAAGCGCGTCATCCACGATCTGAAACGCCATACCCGCACACTCGCCCAACTCCCGCGCCCGTTCCCGGTCTCTCCCACTGCCACCCGTGAGCAGAATTCCCATTTCTCCCGCCGCGGCGAAAAGTGAGGCGGTTTTATTCCTGATTATGGAAAGATAGGTTTCCTCGTCAATCCACCCCGTGCAGAGAGAATCGGCAATTTCCCCTTCCACCATCCGGGTAACCGACTCCTGGACGACGCCGACTGTCTCCGGATTCCCGAGCGTACCCGCAAGCCGGAGCGCCTTCATGAACATATAATCGCCGCACAGAACGGAGACCTTGTCCGAATACCTGGAGTTGAGCGTTGCGGTTCCCCGTCGCAACTCCGAACCGTCCACCACGTCGTCATGCAAAAGCGAGGCGATATGAATGGCCTCGATAACCATCGCCCCCCGCCGAACCGGCTCCCAGGAGCCTCCGGCAAGCACCGCAATCTGATGCATGAACAGGGGACGCACACCCTTGCCCCGGATGGCGAGCACCTGCTCCATGATCCCGTTCACCAACGGGATATCCGAACGGAACTCCTCCCGAATCGCACGGTACACGTCTTCGACAATTTGCGAAGCATAAGAATGAAAAATCATGTATTCCCACATGAAAGACACCGCCCGCAAGCAGAGGCGCCGTCACGACAATATCATACGGTCGGACATTCAAGGTATGACAGGACCGGAATACCCTGATAATTGGAAAACGAAAATATAGAGTATCCGCACAAGCATGTCAAGGAGTTATACACGAGGACATTGCGAGAGGGAACAGATTGCGAGGCACTCCGCGCCGACCCCCGAGGGGACCGGCGCCGGACCGTCCCGGCGGACGGTCCCGACGCGTCCTGCTACTGCACTGCACGGGAGAAACATCCCTCTCCCGTTACTCCAAGATTACATGAGCGTTTTCTTTCCCGCGAACCGCGCCACCAGGATGCTGATTTCATAAAGGAGGTACAGCGGTATGGCCATAAGGGTCTGGCTGACCGGGTCTACGGTCGGCGTAATGATGGCCGAAATCACGAAGACGAGTACGAGCGCATACCCCCGGTACTTTGACATGAAATGATGCTTCAGAATCCCGATCTTGGCCAGCACGAATGTCACCATGGGCATTTCGAAGATAACCCCGAAGCTCAGGGTGAATTTGAGAATAATACCCAGGAACTTGCTGAAGGTAAACATCCCGTCCACATCGGCCGGCATAAAGGTCTGCAGGAACTTGAGCATATAGGGAACCACGACAAACCAGGCCAGGCCGGCGCCCACAAAAAAGCAGCCGGTCGCGGCAAACACGAGCGGAAGAACCCATTGCTTCTCGTTTGCATACAACCCGGGCGACACAAAAGACCAGGCAAAATAGAATACCAGGGGAAGGGCAAGAACAAGCCCCATGACCAGCGCCATCTGAAGACGGATGATGAGCGGCTCCATGACCGTGGTCATCACCAGCTTCATACCCGAATTCCGTGTATTGGCGGAATACCCGTCCTTGGCGGCGGCAATGGTATAACTCCCCTGCGGGATGCCCTCGATCTCATACTTTCCGAGGCTGTCCGTGCGGGTGGTGTAATTGCCGGGAGTGACCGTCACCACTGCCTCCGAGAGCGGCTTCCGCGTCTTGGCGTCGGTGATGACTCCGGCAACTTTGCCCGGGTGTTTCCCGAAGGGGTCCAGGGCGATATTGACGGAGGTGGTGTTCCCCAGGAACGACTTGCCGCCCTTGGCCAGTTCGGTCACCTGATTGTAGAACCAGTCCGACAGGTACCAGGAGGCGATCATGGCGACAACGATAATAATGATGGACTTGAGAATCGCCCACCTGAATTCTTCCAGATGATCCAGAAACGGCATTTCAGTGGGGTCATGCGGTTCCTCCGCCGCGGCATCCCGGGAAGACACCGGCGGAACGGCCCCTCCGGATGCTGCTCTTTTGGGGCGAGGAACGGGAGAAATGGTCTTAACCTTTCCGGCTCGGGATACCGGAAGAGGCTGCTCCGACTCCGGCTCCCGGCTTTCAGCCGGAGCCGGCTCCGGTTCGGGAAAGAGCAGAACTTCTCCGGAACCGAGACGCCGCCAGGACCATTCCGCCACTCCGGCCGGAATATCCGATGGACCAAGCGGATGCACCGAGATTCTGCGGGAGTCGTGACAATGCACCACCCGCGATTCCCGGTAGCCGGAAGCGGCCGTATAGGATGGCGCGTCCTCAGCGTCGTCCGCCAGGAGTTCAATTTCTTCCAGGCGTCTGAGATCAATGACCGCCGCGACGCAGGCGACATCCGGGACCGAAGGTTCAACGGCGTCCGTGGTTGACGAGGAACCGCCCGTCATGCCCGGCCCGCCGGTATACTGTTCGTATCCGGTATAGGGATAGTATTCTTCCATAATTATTCCTGGAGCGGTGTTGCCTTTCTGGAGCGGTAATCCGGAGTGCTGTGGGGAACTGTCCGCTATCGGGACATATCCATTCCGATATAACCCATCGCGCCAACCACCCGGATGGCTTTTTCGGGGCAGGCGTTCAGACACAACCCGCACCCGATGCACTTCTTCGGGTCGATCCGGTGCGTTGTTCCCGGCTCACCGCTGATGCAACCATTGACCGGGCAAACTTCGGCGCACTTTCCGTGCCCTTTGCACTTCGGATCAATGAACATCTGGGGGCGCTTGGGAGCGAGATCAATATACGACTTGGTCGGGCACTTGAAATGGGCGAGTATGAGATTCGGCGAAGCGTTGTAATCAATGGACGGAAGATTATCTTTCATCTCAACCGTCTTGTCAACGGTAACCTTTGCGCAAATACCACACCCGATGCATCCCACAGAACAAACATCCTTAACCGCCTTGCCCCGCTCATGAGAGGAACAGGCAAGATAAATGGTGGTATTGTCGGGCAAAAGCTCGATGAGATTCTTCGGACACGCCTTTACACATGCGCCACAGCCGGTGCACTTGGCGCGATCAACTACCGGAATTCCGTTTTCTCCCATGACCAGGGCATCGAACTTGCATACCCGGACACAGGACCCGAATCCCAGGCAACCGTATTCGCATGCCTTGGGTCCACCGCCAAGGTTTACCGCGACCCGGCAGTCGCGAACGCCGTCGTAACGATACTTATCGGCCGCCTTGTCCTTACCACCGGCGCATTTGACAAACGCCACGCGCCGCACGGAACCGGTATCCTCCAGGCCGAGCAGCCTGGCAATTTTCTGGGACACGGCTGAACCGCCTGGAGCGCAGAGATTTGCGGCGGCTCCCTTGAGCACGACCGCTTCCGCATACCCGGCGCATCCCGGATACCCGCATCCGCCGCAGTTGGCGCCGGGAAGAATATCCATAATTTTCTCAACCGTAGCGTTCTTCTCAACGGCGAAGCGGCGGGAAGCATAGGAAAGTCCCCCTCCGAGCAGGAAGCCTATTCCACCGAGCACGGCGAGTGTAGAAATGAAAACAGGGTCCATCTATTCCAAACTCCTAATTCAGCGTGAGTCCGGTGAATCCCATGAAACCGAGCGCCATCAGGCTGGCCAGGATGAACGCGATCGGCACCCCGCGAAGGGGTTTGGGTATATTGGCCATCTCCAGTTTCTCCCGGAGTCCGGCCATGAGCACCAGCGCAAGGGTGAAGCCGATCCCGGCGCCAAAACCCTGTACAAGACTGGGCAGGAATCCCATTTTCTGATCGATGTTCAGGACCGCAACACCGAGAACCGCGCAATTGGTGGTAATAAGCGGCAGAAAGATACCCAGCGCGTTATAGAGAACGGGAGACGTCTTCTGCACCACCATTTCCACAAACTGTACGATGGCCGCAATCACGATAATGAACGAGATCGTTCGCAAATAGGTGAGGTCGATTCCGCCAAAGACATTTGTCCCGGGATCCAGGAGAAACGTGTAGATAAGCCAAGTGGAAACGGAGGCGACCGACATCACGAACGTGACCGCAAATCCCATACCTATGGCCGAATCCAGCTTTCTGGATACTCCAATATACGGGCAAATTCCCAGAAATTTGCTGAATACGAAATTATTCACGAAAATAACGCCGATGATGATAACGAAAAGCTGCCCGAAATCCATGCTCACCCCCTGCCCTTCTTGCGCATGTCAGACCAGTTCGAAAGCCCGAGCAGAAGACCCAGCGTCAAAAAGGCTCCCGGTGGGAGAATCATCATCAGCACCGGCTGAAAACCATCAGGGAACACGGGAAAACCGTAGATCGATCCATTCCCTAAAACTTCCCGTACCGCGGAAATCACAGTAAGGCTTAACGTAAATCCAAGTCCCATGCCAAGCCCGTCCGCGGCAGCCGCGATAACACCGTTCCGCGAGGCAAATGCTTCGGCCCGCCCCAGAATTATGCAGTTCACCACGATAAGGGGAACGAATATTCCAAGCGCCGTATGCAGAGCGGGAGCATAGGCCTGCATGAGCATTTCCACGATGGAAACAAAGGTTGCGGCGATCACAATGAAAACCGGAATCCGTATATTGGCCGGAATCAGTTTTCGGACCAGGGAGATGATGACATTGGAGCTTACCAGTACAAGCATGGTGGCCAGCCCCATCCCAAGTCCGTTCACCACGGCGGTGGTCACCGCGAGGGTGGGACACAACCCGAGCACGAGCCGCAGCGTGGGGTTCTCCCGGTATATTCCCTTTGTAAATTCGCTTATGACGCTCACGCCCCGGCCCCTCCTCTCGCCGCCTGAAGCCGTTCCAGTCCTTCACGGATGGAAGTCGTCACGGCTCGCGAGGTGATGGTCGCCCCGGTAATGGAATCGATCATACCTCCATCTTTTTCCACCCGAAGGTCATCCTCGGCTGACTTGCCGATGAACTGACGCTGGAACCAGGGATCGCTATCACCATGACGAATTTCCGTAATTTTAGTTCCCAGTCCCGGTGTCTCCTGCTGATAAACCACCCGGGTGCCGACTATCTTTCCTTCCGTGTCGACTCCGACCATGGTTTCCACCACCGAGGAGTATCCCTGCTGACGGGCCACAAACACGAACCCTCCGATTTCGGTTTTCGCGGGATCGCGGTACCCCACCCAGTATTCAAATCCGGCGGCTTCCCTGGCTTCGAACCCGCCGCTCATCCCCGGAAGGACCCCATCCCGGGCCGCTGCCGCAGCCAAAGTCCGGTTCTGGTTCACCTTGGGCAGGGTTGCGAGATTGACGTAGGCCAATGCCGCGCCGGCTATGACCGCGTAAAGGGTCAGAATGATGCCAAGTTTGAGAATGTCACGCACGACGGGCCACCTTTCCGAAGACCGCCGGACGGGAGTACCGGTCCAGAAGCGGAACGCCGAGGTTCATGAGAAGAATGGCGAAACTGACCCCCTCCGGAAACCCGCCTATAAGCCGGATGACGACGGTGAGAACACCGCACCCGATGCCATAGAGAATACGTCCGCGGAAGGTTATCGGGCTGGTCACCATGTCGGTGGCCATATAAAACGCACCGAGAACGAGACCGCCGGTAAGCACGTGGAAGAGCCAGGGACCGCTGAAGAATCCTTCGACACCGCCGAAAATCCATGTCAGCAACGCCACGGTCGCCACAAACGTAAAGGGGATTTTCCACCCGATTATCCGCTTGTAGAGGAGAAACGCCGCCCCTATTAGAAGCAGAAATACCGAGGTCTCACCAACACACCCGGCTCTCTGCCCAAAAAACAAATCGACAAAGGAAGTCTGCAGGTCCGCCAGCCGGGAAAGCGCGGCATTCACCGCTTCGATGGAATACACGTCACGGTTGGCGACAACAGCGGAACTCTGTTTCAGAATGTTCAACGGAGTGGCGGTCGATTCCGCATCCAACCCCGGGAATCCGGTCGGAGCCAGCCAGGTAGTGGTCATCTGCACTGGAAAGCTGAACAACAAGAAAACCCGTCCGATGAGCGCCGGATTCATGGGATTGTATCCGATTCCACCGAAGGTCGACTTCCCGATGGCGATGGCGAACACACCCCCGAGCACCGGAATCCACCAGGCGATTCCCGGAGGAAGATTGAACGCAAGCAGAATTCCGGTCACCAGCGCGCTGCCATCGCGAATGGTCAGGGGCTTGCCGGTGAGTTTCTGAATAAGCCCCTCCGTGGCGATGCAGCTCACCACGGTGAGCGCCACGATCCAGAGCGCCCGCACCCCAAAGAAATAAACCGATCCGGCCAAAGCCGGCATCAGCGCGATCGCAACGGAGTACATGATTCCGGAAACATCGGTGCGATCCCGAAGATGAGGGGTTGCGCTGACCGTGAATAATCTTGCCATGCTATCCGTGCTCCAATAATCAGGGTATCAGGATTTGGCCGCTTCCGCCTTTTCCTCGGCGGCCTTTTTTCTTGCCTGTTCCTGCGCACGCAACTCCGCAAGTTTGGCCTTGCCGAATTTGATCCGCTCAACAATCCGGCGTTTCGAAGGACAAATATACGTACAGCATCCGCATTCAATGCAGTTCAGGGCACCGTACTCCCGCACATCATCCCATCGCTCCATTTCCACGAGGGAGGCAATCGTGGTCGGGAGCATACTCATGGGACAAACGTCCACACACCGCGCACACGAGATGCAGGGATATTCGTCACCGGCCGCTGTTTCCCCATCTTCAAGAACGAGGATGCATGAAGTACCTTTGACCACCGGAACCTCATCAGTGAACTGGGCAATTCCCATCATGGGTCCTCCCATGATGAGCTTGCCCGCATTCTCGGTGTACCCGCCGGCAAACTCGATCAACCGGGCGAAGGTGTCACCGAGGCGGGCCAGAACGTTCACCGGCTGGTGGACACCGCTCCCGGTAATCGTAACAATCCGCTGAATGAGCGGCTGTCCAAGCGCCACCGCCTCATAGACAGCGGCCGCAGTACCCACATTCTGAACCACGCACCCGACATCCATGGGGAGCCCTCCGGCCGGGACCTTTCGTCCGGTAACCGCGCGGATGAGCTGTTTTTCACCACCCTGGGGATACTTCACCTTGAGGTCCACCACCTTGACCCCGGGAATTCCCTTAACCGCCTGACGCATGGCTCTGATAGCATCCGGTTTGTTTTTCTCGATGCCGATGAAGGCGCGGGATGTGCCCAGTATTTTCATGAGTATCCCGAGACCCTCGACTACACGTTCCGGATGTTCAAGCATGAGCCGGTGGTCGCAGGTGGCGTACGGCTCGCACTCGACACCATTGAGAATAACCGTGTCGATGGGCTTGTCCGCGGGAGGAGAAAGCTTAACATGAGTCGGGACAGCTGCTCCGCCCAA
>JAWLHT010000225.1:0-9230 GCA_041690195.1 Candidatus Latescibacterota bacterium | reverse complement strand
GCTCCTGGTCTACGCCAATGCAATCCTGCAGTCCAACAAAAACTGGGACCCGGCTCTCTTTTCTTCTTGACTTTCAACACGGTCGCTCTCTCTGGAGAGAGGGGGCCAGGGGGTGAGTTACCGGCCAGCACCTCTACTAATTACAATTAGTGATCATGCGTACCTGTGGTTTTCTCTTATCTTTACGACAATGCCCGTTCGGCCCCCTTCCTGCCTTCCAATCCTGGTGCCCGGAATTGCGGGCCCACCGGCGGAACATTCATTCCGTTACGGTTTTTCTTGCATTCTCTCCCGTAAGTTCGCACTTTTTCCGATACAGATTCGATGATTACACCTGTTCCGAGGGAGAATGCCATGCCGTTTTCGTCTCATCGCACGGGTATTGCAATCATACCGGCAGCTCTTGCTCTCGTGCTGCTCACCGCCCTTTTTCCGGCCCGGTTGCCAGCCGCTGCAATCAGCCCGGTGAATGCGGGACCCGGTCTTCTTTTCCATTTATCCGGAGAACGGGGATTCGAGGCGGACTTTTCGGCGGGAAACGACGCACCCGTTTTCATCAGGGATATCGAACGCATCTCCGATGCCGCCGTGGGAGCGGGATTCCGCTGCCCGGACTTCACCCAGATATTCGCCTTCGACGCACCGGGAAACATATATGCGGCCCAGGGAACGCTCTCCTTTTTTTTCCGCTCCCGTTACCCGTACGGAAACGCTCCATTCAAAATATTTCAGACATCATACTGCGACCATACCAGCTTCGACATGGTCTGGCTCCGAATCGATTATAACGGCTCCGGATTCGATGCTTTCGTTACGGATGCCAATCTGGCGCGGGTGCGTGTATCCGTAACCCCGCCACAACTCCCCGGACCGGACCGGTGGACCCATTTCGCCCTCGCCTGGGATCAAACCGCCGGAATCCGTTTCTACCTGGACGGTCGCCTCGCGGCACGCCGGGACACCGCCTCGGTGTTCGACGCGGGGCTGGGTTTTTTCGGGACGCACGGGTATCTCATCAATCCACTGAACGTGTCCAGCGGCGGCTCCGATATCCGGGGCGGCGATTTCGACGAGTTCCGGATATACGACCGCATGCTCTCCCCGGAGCAGATCGCCCGGCTGGCCCGCGGAGAACAGCCGAAGGCCCTGGCGCCGCTCTCCCGAGACCTGGACCGCCCGGAGGTGCGCGATTCCTGGATGCTCCGGTGGGGATGGAACCGTCCCGGAGACATCCCGCCCGAGCTCGATTCACCCGTGACCACAGTCAGGAAGGTGGAGATTCACAACGCGTACGATCTGAAACAGTGGTTGTGGAAGGGCTGCGACGGCATCCGGGAAACGACCTGGCCGGGAGTGTATAACCGTTCGCGGCTCCCGGGACGAACCGATTACTTCATTCTCCCCGATTGGAACTGCTATTCCACTTCCGGGCGTTCGGTCACGTTCACCCTGCCGGAAGAATCCTGGAACCATGTGGAGATCTCCGGGGCGGCGTGGGGACAGGCGGATGTCCCTTCACCGCAGGGAGCCCCCGCCCCCACCGGACGGGACATTCCCCTCTTTTCACGTCCCGCCGGTCAGGAACGAACGGTGCATCGTCTCCCCGCGGGCAGAACCGGTGGCATGGTCCGGTTCACCAACCAAATCCCGGAAACTCCCATCGGGGAATTCATGGTATACCATGTGTCACCGGAAACGGAACCACAGGGGCGTAAAACGCTCTCGTATACGGTAACCGGCGGAGACGGATCCGGAATCTCCTGCCTGGACTCTCTCCGCGGCCACATCGCGGGCCGTCATCTGCCCGACGAACGCACCGTTGCGGTCGCATTGCCCGAAGGAACAGTCCGGTCTGCCGCAGCCGAACGGACTCGGGTAACCACCTCCACCCTGCCGATTGTTCATATCCTCATACCCTGCGAACATTCCGGGGTATCCTGGAATGGAATGGCTGAGGGGCTGGACGGTATCGCCATTGATCTGCCCCCGCTGGCAGTCGCTCCCACCCACGGGAAGTACTTCCCCCTCAACATTCAGATTCGCGATCCGCTCTGGCCGAACCGAAGTCTCCTGGATTTTTCCTTCTCCGTGCAGCCCGGACAGAGACGCACGATCTGGCTCGACACCCGCGACCGCATCCTGCCCTTCGGACAAAGTCTTTATTTGCTGATGGCCGGCGCCGGAGCAGATTTCGGAGTATCCTCGCTCCGTGAGATGCGAATCCGTCTCGTGTTCACGGACCGGGAGCGTGCGCTCCGTGAACACGAGATCGACCGTTTCACCCAAGTACGGGACAACTACGGGCACATCATCGAGTCCCGTCCCCGTGATCACCGACTTGCCCTCTACGACCGGTTTTTCCGGGATGTGAACGATCTCCTCACGGTGAATCCGGGCCATCTTCCCGGCATGCTCTATGCCGCGCATGGTATTCCCGGGCGCAAGTGGCCCGACTTCGAACAGCCTGCGCCTCCTCCCGGCGTTCCGCTCTGGGCGTTCCGTCAGGTGGAGTATCTGAAGCTTATCGGCAAGGTCATCCTGTGGTGGATCGACAATCGTCAGATCGAAAACGGCGAGTTCGGCGGTGGACTTTCGGACGACAGCGACATGACCCACTCCTGGCCCATACCCGCCCTCATGGGTGTGGAGCCGGAGAAAATCGCAGGCTCGCTCCATCGGGAACTGGATGCAATTTATGCCAACGGCATGCTCACCGATGGACTCAATACCGCGCTGATGGACGCGCTCCATACCACGGAGGAAGGAACAAACGTCCAGGCCCAGCTCATGCACCTGGAGTACGGCGACCCGGAACTGGTGGAGAGGATCATGGAGACCGCCCGGGCTTTCGAGAGGATCACCGGTATAAACGCGGCGGGCCACCGGCATTTCCGGTCAAGCTATTTCAGTGCGACCCGGGTGGTGGATGAGGAGCCGTGGCTCTGGACAGTACAGCAGACGTTTCGCCTGCTGCATCCGGGGTTGTCGCTCGTCGAGTTTAACGGTCATCCCCGGGCGAAAAAGCTGCTTCTGGAAATGGCCGACGGTCTCATCGCCCATCGGAAACAGGATGCGGAGGGCAAATGGCACACCCCCGGCACAATTCACTTCCGCACCGACGAGGACCAGCCCGGCGATTTCGGCGCGGCTGACCACCTCTTCTGGGGAGCGTGGTGCTGGACCGGCGAGAGCAAGTATCTCCAGCCCCTTCTGGACGGCGGGCCGAAATCATTGGGCCGACTGAACGCCAACGCCCTCGATCTCCTCGGACGTCGGGATGAATGGGGTAAAGGTATCGCCGGAGGAATCACACCGTCATCCGGAAACGATTTCGCCCGCACCGTCGCCTGGCAGACCACCGGGGACACCCGCTTCCTGGAAGGACTCTATGCCGATCAGATCCGGGATCACAGTCAGCGAATGTATTTCATGACCGAGGGGCAGTTCTGGACCGACCGGCTCGACATTGATGCCGTTGAACTGCAGCGAACCCGCCTGGGAGGGGTTGCCCGTCGCTCGAAAAGCTACATCTATCCGGGGCATGTGGTGAGCTGGTCTTTTCCCCGGCCCTGTTCCTGGGCCGAGGTCGCCATTCTCGTGCCCCGGAGTAATCGCGGGGAGTTCCAGGTTATCGGGTATAACCTTTCCGGCCAAGCGGTAACCGCGGTCATGACCGCCTGGGATATTGATCCGGGAGAATGGGAAATGACCCGGGGAACCGATACCGACGGGAATGGTGCGGCGGACCGGGATTTTCTCCGGAAGCGGATGGAACTGGAGAGGACGGAGAGCATGGAGATCGTGTTTCCCCCCCGGGAGCAGGTTGTCCTGAATTTCCGTCTGCTCCGGAAGGGAACGCCGTACTGGGTGCGCCCGGACCTGGGAATCGGTCCCCGGGATATCCGCATCGACGGAAATGACGTCCGGGTCAGGGTGCACAGCCTTGGCTCGGTCGATTCCCCCGCGGGAAAGGTTGAATTGGCCGCGCCAAACGGAAAGATACTTGCGGCGGCAGATGTTCCTCCGCTCCCTGCGCCTTTGGATTATACTCCCTCGGTCGCGGATGTGACAATCCGGCTACCCCGCGGAACGGTCTTGGAGGGATGCTCCGTCCGATTACGCATGAGCGACGCCGGAAAAGAAATCACGCGTATGAACAACCGGGTCAATCTGGGTCCAAACGGCCCGGAGCGGGCCTGGCGGGTGGAAAAGAATTGAATTCGGGCGCATCGGAGTCTATATTACGATTAATCCATGAGTTGGAATCCAGTTCCGGGTATGGGGAGTCGGCAGGGCAGGAAGTACAGCGACGCAGATGATGAAGACACGCGGTTCCGTCGCTCCCGTCGCGGGTGAGTCCTTATCGCTTGCGGCGACATTTCCCGTATCAAGGAAGATAACGGAACATACCTCTGCGGCGCACACCGGTTTCTGACCGTACCCCACGCCCGTATTCACTTTTCACCGTTGTCAGGCAGGGAGGAACTGTGGTAAAAATTTCGATCATATATCATTCCGTCTCGGGGAACACAAAAAAACAGGCGGAACTGGTCTCCGAAGGAGTCCGGAGCGTCCCCGGCGCGGAGGTCAAGGTCATGTCCATCGAGCAGCCGGATAATGACTGGATTGACAACTCCGCCGCAGTCATCTTCGGATCCCCGACCTACGAGGGAACCTGCAGTTGGCAGATGAAACGGTAT
This sequence comes from Candidatus Latescibacterota bacterium, assembly GCA_041690195.1. Taxonomy (GTDB): domain Bacteria; phylum Latescibacterota; class Latescibacteria; order Latescibacterales; family Latescibacteraceae; genus JAWLHT01. The sequence goes on along the minus strand of JAWLHT010000225.1, from coordinate 4,530 downwards.
CTCGATGAACCGGGGGTAAATTTTGCCGGAAAAATGGCCGGTTTTTTTGCGACGCAGAACTGGCCCGGCGGCGGCGGGGCAGACCTGGCGGAAATCACCATGATCGCGGGAGCATTGGTCATGGGCATGATCGTCTATTCAGGCGGCGTGGCCCAGGGATACCCGCCGATTCACTTCGGAGCCGTTTCCCACAAGGAACCGTCCACGGAACTCGATAAAGAGCGGGCGGTCAAACTGGGCAGAAATATTGCGTCCATGGCGGTCAAACTCTTCGGAAGCCGGTAACATCCCGAAGCCGCTCCCGGCGAAACTCACTCCGAAGTCCGACAAAGACCGGTTTTCGGCGTTTCCGCTCAACCGCGCAACTTCGTATGTTCGTCGCTCACATGGACCCGCCACATCCATAACGGGTATGTACCGGATATTCATTCCTGACCCCATCTTACGGCAATACACGTTTTCCTTTGATCGGCAGGTCCGTCATGTGGAACAGACGACATCGCTTATCTCCACCGCTCACATATGCGGACCGCATTCAACTGACCATATCCTATGCGCTTCGGGCGATTGTAATTTTTACAATCATCATGAGCATTGTCCGCTTCGATCTTTTCCTCATGATGTCGTCGCTTGTTATTCTCGTTTTCAGCGCTCTGCCCGCAGTGTTTGAACGTACATTCCGCATCACGCTCCCGGTCGAAGTCGATCTCACGGTAACCACCATTCTCTTCGCCCACTTCATGCTCGGAGAGGTGTCCGACTATTATACACGGTTCTGGTTCTTCGATCTCATTTTGCATTCTTCATCCGGGCTGGTGATCGGGCTCGTGGGTTTTGTTATCATCTATTTCTTCCTGTTTTCCAGCCGGGTGTCCGCCAACCCGCTTATTGTCTCAGTAATTTGCGTCTCCTTCTCTCTTGCCGCGGGCGCTCTCTGGGAAATATTCGAGTTCGGCATGGATCAGTTGTTTGGATTCAACATGCAGAAATCAGGCAACATGGATACCATGTCCGACCTGATCGTGGATTTCCTGGGAGCCTGTGTGGTCGGCGTCGGGGTATACCGATATCTCACCCGTGACGAGGATGGCCTTGTAAAGCTCATGATCAACCGTTTTATCCAGTATAACATTCAGTTAAAAAACCGCAGACTGTTCCGAAAGCGCCGAAGAATCATCGAGGAACCAGTTCCGTACAGTCTGTCCGATAGTACCGGTGAAAATGCGGACAGCGCTTCCTGATATTCGGGTTAATCGGTACGTCACGCTTCCTTTTAATAAAAACCCTCCCGGGGAGACCCGGGAGGGTTTTTATTCCATTTACGGGTATCGGCTGTGGTCAGCAACCGGTTCTGTAGCGCAGCCGTATTTCTCCTTTATCTCCCGTGCCCCGGAAAATGCCGCCGGAGGCGAGAGAGTTCAGCAACACAGGGCAGCATGGTTTCATTCAGATGCGCCGCCAACTTCCCTGTTCCGTTGACCCAACCCACTATCCGTCTTGCCATTTCTCTGCAACGGAAATACCGATGGCACACGCCTGCTCCGGACGAGGTGCCCTTCCGGCCCGAAGAAAACGGCTTTCCCGGCGCGATTTTCAGCACATATTCCGGACAGCCGTTACCGGGCGGGAAACGCTTCCCCGGTCAGAATCCTGATTGTCTCTGAAATAACCACCTGCTCCTCATACGGCACATACCCGTGCTTCTTCTTCAGAATGGGAACCGCACGAACGCATCCGATCTTGCCCAGGCTTCGCACAGCCTCGGTCCGGACCCGTGTATCGGGATCATCAAGCGCGCGGACAAGCAGCGCTTCAGTAATATCGGCGTCGGGATACTCCTTTCCGAGCGCCTGCGCCGCAACATACCGCACAATGTCAAAGCTGTCCTGCATCGCAAGCTGAAAATCAGAAGCGGTAACGCCCGATCCGGGTGCATCGCTGAACTGATACAGCGCCTGCACCACTGCGGCGCGTACAGATGGCGATCGGTCCATGAGCATTCCACGGATGGTATTGAGTTCAGGGAGCGCGCGTAATTCTCCCAGGGCGGTAACCGCGCTTTTTCTCACCAGGGCCGATGTATCGGCCAGGGCTCTGACAATGACGGGAACGCCCGATGGCGAGGATATTTTCCCGAGTGAAAGAACCGCTTCGGAGCGAAGATTCTGTTCCGGACGGTTCGCAAGATTGACCAACGGCCCGACCGCGGTGGTGTCGCGCATCTCGCCGAGCACCTGAGCGGCAAGAAACACGCTCCGCTCCTTTTCCCCGTCCAGAAGACCGATTACCATTTTCACGGTTTCAGGATCGCCTCTGCGGGCAACGAGCGCGTTTTGCGCCATGAGTCGGTCCACGGGATCTTCGCTTTCGAGCTTCTTGATATCCGAATCGACAGAGCCTGAACACCCGCTCACAATCAGCGCAAGAGAACAGACCAGCACGGCTGCTTTCATGATGCCGCTCCTTCCTGCCGGATCAGTCCGGCGCCCCTGCATCAATTCAGAAATTTGTTCCGGAGAGCCAGGTGCGTTCTCCGGAAGTACGGAATGCTCCCCGGGGTGCACTGTTTCCAACCCCAAAAGCGAGCGGAGTATCGGCCTGACGCACCGGCCGCCTTCCGGTTGTCCCCGGAGATATCTGCAACCGATACGGCCCGCCGAAACAGCGTCGGCAAGCAAATCCTCCCGCTCACCGTGCCCGTCACACTGATTTCCCGGAATATCGGGACCATTGACCGGAACAGCGGTTCACCTTCATTGCTAAATATCTCATCATTTCTCATATTTATCAATACTTATATATATTCAACATTCCCCTGTAAAAAAATGACTCTGATCTCTGCCGTACAGGGATTGAGAAACAATGACGCATTCCTTTCCGGGAATTGGGTATACAACCTCCTTCCCAGAATCCGGTCCGGGTAAAACGAGAACAGACGCACCCCTTCGGTCCGGTGCGATATCCATCGGGATCGCGGAACTGAAACCCGCTGAATTTCCTTGTTTTGTATCCGGAAGCAACGTAATATGGTCTGCACACGCTTATCGGGATGCGCCAAACCGATTCACCGGGAGGAACTCCATGCAGCGCCGGACATTTTGCGGGACCGCGGCCGCCGCGGTTCTGGTATCTGGCATGACGGATTCAGCGGATGCCAGCCCATCCGGGAACAAAACCGTGGGATCGGACGGGAAACTGGCCGGATTGCCGCTTTCCACGCTCCGTGACCGGTACCGTCGCGAGTTCGATGAATTCGTCGGCTTCTTCGACCGTCATGTGGTCGATACCCAGTACGGCGGGTTTAGGTGCTCGAGCAACCATGACGGCTCCCATCTGAACGAAAACAAGACCGCTTCCACCGAGGGACGGGGAATCTGGTGCTATTCGTTCATGTACAACAACGGACTGGTGAATGACCGGAAATACGCCGATTACGCCCGCCGTTCCATCGATTTCATCATGAAAGCACGGCCCTCCGGCACTGAATACTGGCCTGCCGCCTGGTCCCGCACGGGAGAAGTGATCACTCCACGGGGAAGCCTGCCCGGCGACTGCTACCTCGGCGAAGGGCTTGCCGAGTACGCCCGGGCCACCGGAGATGAGGCGATAGAACGTCTGGCCCGGGATACCATGATGAAGTGCCTCGCCCACTACGACCGTCCGGATTTCCAGGACAGTTCAAGCCCCTACCCCGGGGCGCGAAACCAGTGGTACTGGATGCTCTTCATGTGGTTCGGCACCAATTGGCTGATGAAAAAGCCCGACCCGGAACTGGAAAAGATTGTGGACCGCTGCATGGACGCCCTCATGAACGCCCACATGCACCCGGAATACCAACTCATGAATCTGGTCACCAATCACGACAACACCCGCGCCTCCGGGGAAAACGAGAAGCACGCCCGTCTCGCCGGGTGCGGCCACGCCACCGAGGCCATGTGGATGATCATGTACGAGGCGGTGCGCCGGAAAGACCGGGCGCTCTTCGACCGCGCCGCGGAAATATTCCGCCGTCACGTCGAGGTTAGCAGGGACGATGTCTACGGCGGCGTGTTCAACGATCTGGAAGACGTGGACGCCAACACGTGGCAGCTTTCCAAGATTTTCTGGGCGCAGGCCTTCGTCCTCATCGGTTCGCTCGCGGTGATCGAACACACCGGCGAAGATTGGGCGAAAGACATGTTCGCGGAACAATACGACTATGTCCAGCGGATGTTCCGGCTCGAACGGTTCGGGTATCCGCTCATGATCGACAGCGCCGACCGCAAGGTTTCCGCTCTCCCCAAAGCATCCCGCAAGGACATCTATCACCACCCGCGCTACCTCATGCTCTGCCTCCTCGCGCTGGAGCGCATGACGAAGCGCGACGGCAGGATTTCAGGGGTGTTCGGGTGAAAGAAAGGGCCGGAGCCGCCGCGCTTCCCGGAAAGCTAACTCACCCCTCGTTCCCCTCTCTCGCAAGAGAGGGGATGACTCGTTATCGGCCGTCTCGGTGCTTCCTATGGCTCAATTCCCCCTCTCTCTGGAGAGAGG
>JAWLHT010000224.1:0-9295 GCA_041690195.1 Candidatus Latescibacterota bacterium | reverse complement strand
TTCGAGTGGCTGCCCATGGTTCATTCCATCCAGCGGATGTTCGAGACGGGGGAGATGTTCCAGACCCATGACGAGATTCTGGAGAAGACCGCCCTGTTCATCGCGGCGTTCTATTCCCACCTGGAGAAAAAGGGCGAAATGGTTCCCCTCGACCGCCTGCCGGAAGACTGGGCCATCGGCTCCCCTTACGTAACGAAAAGCTCGACGGCGGCGATCGATCCCTATATCCGGCTCTTCGGGAAGGAAAAGGGTGTTTTGCTGCCGGTGAGCTGATGAGGTTTCCGGGTACGTTCCGATTCGTATTCACCGGAACGCCAAAATACTTGAGGTATTCCTTCGATTACGGCTGTGCATGAACCGGCCGGAACGGATTCTTCCGACCAAAGGCCAATCCTGAACCGTCCGGATAGTGGAGAATTGAGCGGAGACTCCGGCAACCCTGACCGACCGCTGAACGGTATTTTCCCCCGCCAGAACAGGAGGTGAGACATGAATGCTTCCCGAAATGTGTACACGGTGAAAGTATCGCTGGCTGGCGATAATTGTACCTACCGCGAAATCGAGATTCTTGGCAAACAGAATCTCGATCAACTTCACGAAGCAATATTCGAAGCGTTCGACCGGTACGACTTCCACCTCTACTCCTTTTATCTGACCCGAACCAAGACGGCCAATCTGCGAAAAATTTATGACTCACCACAGTATGTACTTCCTCAAGAACTGGATATGTCCGATTTTCTCGGGGGCGGAAACGAGTACAACGCAAAGAAGACAACTCTGGATTCCCTCGGCCTGACCCCCGGGACCGTATTCTACTATCTCTTCGATTACGGCGACGAGTGGTGGCACGAGATTGAGGTCAAAAAAATTGAGCCGGAAGCGGGAAAGCGGCGTTATCCGCGAATAACCGTCGTAAATGGTGAATCTCCGGAGCAGTACCCGGAAATGGAAGAGTTTGAAGAGGGATGAACGGGGCCGCAACCGCGTCGGCGCGGCCCCCTGCAATTCACCTCAAATGGTAGGCGGCCATGAGAATTGTCATCGAGGACCTCGGCAAAGCGTACGGGAAGACCGTGGCGCTCTCCCACATCGATCTGGTCATCGAGGACGGCATCTTCGGGCTGATCGGGGCCAACGCCTCCGGGAAGACCACCCTGCTGCGCATCCTGGCAACCAGGTTGAAGCCGAGCGGCGGGCGGGTAACCTTCGGCTCCTGGGACCTGAACCGTCACCGGGGCGCCATCCGCGCGGTCACCGGCTATCTCCCCCAGAAGTACAGCCGTTTCCCCAAGCTGACCACCTGGGAGTTTCTGGACTATTCCGCATGCCTGGCCGGGATGCGCGACAAGAAAGCCCGCCATGCGGAAATGGAGGAATTGCTGGAATCGCTGGGGCTCTCCGACGTTCGGAACGTGCTCGCCGACGAACTCCCGACGGTCATGAAGCGGCACCTCGAAATCGCCCAGTCGGTGGTGGGCGGCCCCCGCCTTCTCCTGGTGGACGAACCGACGCTCGGGCTTTCCCCGGAGGAGCGGATACGGTTCCGGGCCATGCTGCTGGAGCAGAGCAGGAACGTGGAAAACATCATTATCACCTCTCATATCTTCTCCGATATTTCCAGCACCTGCGCCACGGTGGCGGTTCTGGAGAAAGGAACGATCGCCTTCTGCGGCGCTCCGGGACAACTGCCGAAGCAGGAACGCTGACGCCGTTCCTTCCCGGGCTGGCTGCACCTCAAAACAACAGGGAATTTGAACGTCCATCATTCCGCCGTACGCGCAATTCCGAATCGGGAAACGATTAAACCTGCAGCGGGTGATCATGTTGGAAAATTTCGTCCACATCACTTCCGCAACCCTGGAAGCCGCCGGAATTATCGCCATTGCGTTCGGTGCGCTCGTTTCGACAATCCTGGCGTTTACCCAGTACATCCGCCATAAAGCCGCCCATGCCGCTTACCAGGGGCTTCGCCGCCGGTTGAGCCGCGGCATTCTGCTCGGCCTGGAGTTCCTAATCGCGGCGGATATCATCCGAACCGTTGCCGTCGAACCCTCGTTTCACAGTCTCGGATTGCTCGCGATCATCGTGCTGATCCGAACATTCCTCAGTTTCACCCTCCAGCTTGAGGTTTCCGGAAAATGGCCGTGGGAACACAAGACGGAAGAAAACGCACCGGCTCTGGCGGCAAAGGGAAAGATCCGGAAGGAATAGCCCTGAACGGCGTCTCTCAGGCCCGGCATGCTGCAGTTTTTCAGCAACGCATACCACCTTCCCGGATCCCTTGTTCTTCACCGCCACTCCGAAGACTTTCCGCTGGCTATCCCCAACCTCTACTCACCCCCCTTCGTTTCCTGACAAAGGGTCACTTCCCATAGAAAAGGAGCCAACCATGACATTCATTGATGAATACTTGGATGTCCTGTACGGCATCGAATCCCAGATAGTCGCCGTATACCGGAGAAACCCCGTCATGACCGACTACATGGCCATGCGCGCCCTGGAAGCAGCAATCGAACACTATACGGCGAAAGAACGCGGCCGACCGTCCCGGGTCAGCGGCTTACGGGACATTGAAACAGAGGTGTTCCAGCGGATTGTCGCCGCATGCGACACACGACTGAAGCGTACAGACCACGAGACGGCGGAAAAGCATAAGCCATTGACCGTACAGGAGGTTATCCTGAGTCTCAAAAAAGTTCTCAGGTCGGCGCAATTCTGGGAAAAGCAGGGCGGCAGGCAAAACTATCTGCAGTACATATCCATCATGGTACCGTAAGGGCTTGAAATTATACATCCATGATAAGCGGCAGTAACAACCGACTGCCCTCTCCGTAAAAAAATCGGCCCTATTAGGGGTTATAACGCTATTCAGCGACTCATCGGAGTCACCCCGTCAGTCCAACACGGCTGGAAATGACATCCAAACTGCCGTACGCGTACGATTTCCGATGAAACCGGTTAAACTTTCATCCGTCACCCCCGCCGCAACCATTCTGAGACTCTCCCCTTGTCTCCGTCCGAGTATCCATTATATTTACCCTCATTATTCGGATTCAGATACTCACCATGACAGGAAAGGATGGCCCCTGTGAGGAGCCCGTTGATTGTCCGGAAGTTTTTCCTCCTTCCGTTGCTGATGCTGGTATGCTGTGCCACACTCGCCCAGGCCGCTCCCGGCCGCTGGGAAACCGACCTCACCGGCTCCGGCTGGAAGCTCTGGCTGGACCGGGAGGCGAAATGGACCGGCGACGATATCTATCTCCCGCCGGTGGACCTGTCCGGGGTCCCGGTGAACCCGCCGACCGGGGGCTGGAACCGTCTGGAGAGCACCTGGGACCGGGAAGTGGAAATTCCCGGCACGGTGGAAGGATACATGTGGGGCCATAACGGAAACCCCCTCGGGATCGCGGGCGACTGGCGGGGCGTTTCCTGGTGGACGAAGTCTTTCCGGCTGAACCCGGAACTCAAGGGGAAGAAGGTCTTCATTTACATCGAATCGGTGAACCTGCGGGCGGAAGTGTTCGTCAACCGGAAGCTCGTGGGCTATGATGTCGTGGGGAACACCCCTTTCGAGGTGGACGCCACGGATGCGGTAAATTTCGGGGGCGAGAATGTCCTTTCCATCCGGGTGACCGATCCCCTCGGCAACTTTGACTGGAATGACAACGAGATGTACCGTTGGGGGCGTCACATGATCCCCGGCGTCCACGGCTTCGGCGGCGTTACCGGCCGGGTCCGGGTCCGTGCGGTGGATGATGTGCGAGTGGACGATATCTATGTCCAGAACAAGCCCAACCCGAAGGAAGCGGAAGTCTTTGTTACCCTGGGGAATTCTTCCGGCGCGGCAAAAAAGGGGAAACTCACCCTGGTGGTCCACGAGTGGAAGAATCCCGCCGCCGTGGTGTTCAAAAAAGAAGTCTCCGCCACGGTTCCCGCCGGGGGCGGGCAGGTGGCGGTGAAAGTCAGGGCTCCGAAAGCCCGGCTATGGGAAATCAAGGACCCGCACCTCTATGTGGCGAAAGTGACATTCACCACCGGGGACAAGGCAGCGGTCGATTCCACCGAAAAGCGCTTCGGCTTCCGGTTCTTCACCGTGGGGACGAAAAACGGCGATCCCCGGTTCTATCTCAACGGGAAGCGAGTGTTTATATTCGCGGCCATGACCCGGGGATTCTGGGCCATCCACGGCATGTGTCCCACCCCGGAACTGGCCCGACGCGACGTGGAAATGACCCTGTATATGGGATTCAACATGATGCTCTTCCACCGGGCGATTGGGCAGAACATTGTCATGGAAGTCTGTGACGAGCGGGGCGTTCTCACCTATGAGGAGCCGGGCGGTTACCGTTGTATGCCCGCGCCGGACGAAACCGCGAAAATACTCCGCCGCGAGAAGCTCCGCCGTATGGTCATCCGGGACCGGAACTATCCCTCTCTGGTCATCTACAATCTGAAAAACGAGGCCAGGGAACTGCCGGATGGGGACGACGAGGCCAACATGCGCATGATGTACGAGCTCGATCCCTCGCGGATCTGCACGTACAACAGCGACCGGAACCGGACCATTGACGCTGTTGCCCCGCGCCTGGAGAGGGACCCCATCAAACTCCACTACCTGCCTTTCGATCCGGCTTTCCGGTACTTCGGCTGGTGGGACCATCACCACTGGAACCCCCAGGCGGGGTATATGGATTACTACTATCGAAATCCAAACTATTACCTTCGCTATACCATAGCCGATCACGATTCCCTGCCGAGGGTTCCGACCGACGAGATCATTTTCTGGGGCGAGGAAGGCGCCTTCGGCACTCCGGTCCGGCTTCAGAAGATCAAGGAGGAAGCGGAGCGCAAGGGGGTCGAGGGATGGCGGGAGGCGGAGAGCATCGACTGGTTCCGGAGCTATGACCGCTTCCTCGACGAGAGCGGATTCCGGTCATCTTTCCCCTCGGTGGATGCGCTCACCCTGGCGCTCGGGAAGAACATGCACTACTTCCACGGCCGTATCCTGGAGAACATCAGGATGTCCAACTTCGCCGACGCCTACAACCTTAACGGCTGGGCCTCTGCCGCCACCCATACCGACATTGTGGACATCTTCCGTAATCCGACAGGCGACCCGGCCATCCTGCAGTACTATTCACAGCCGCTCTATGTCGCGGTGAAACTGCGGGCCAAGGTGCTCCCGAAGGGCGGCAGGAGCATCGCCGATATTTACCTCATCAACGAAAAGGGGCTGAAGGGGTCGCACACACTCGAACTTGCGCTCGCCGACCCCGTCGGGAAAACGATCTTTACCAAGTCCCTTCCAGCGACAGTTCTCGGTGGCGAGGAGTTCGGCCAGCCGCTCGCGGCGGATATCGCGCTCCCCGGACTGGACACGCCGGGTTATTACACCCTGAGCGCCCGTCTTTCGGATGCTTCCGGGGTGAAAGCCTCCGGACATGACGAGATCTTCGTTGCGGACTGCACAACCGTCTCAGGCCAGGGCCTCGCGGGTCGAGGCGCGGTGATCGACACCACCGGAGCGATCAACGCCTTTCTCCAGGAAGCCCGGGGCATTACCCTCCCCGCCTTCGATCCGGATGGCCCGGACCTGGACTATATCATCGTCGGACCGCACAACCCAAGAACCCTGGGCACCGTGTACCGGGCAGTGATGGACCGCGTGTCCAATGGCGCACGGCTTGTCGTGCTCGACCAGGCGGACCGCTGGGCGCAGAACATGGACGGTCTCTACAATTTCCAGTCCATCCAGTACTGGGGCAGCATGAGCTGGGGAAACAGCGGACGGTTCTTTGTCGGGAAGAGCCCCTTCCTGACCGGGCTTCCCGTGTCGCAGGCCATGGGCTGGGAGTACCAGAACTTCTATGAAGACAAAGTCTGGGGCCTCCACATGAGCCGGGTCGGCACCGAGGTCATCGTCGGGCTCGCCGCCCAGCATCGGGGGGAAATCCTCAACGGCTTGGTGCGGGTTCCCTTCGCCCGGGGTCAGGTATTCCTCTCCACGCTGGAACTCCTGGACGAACTGCGCTCGGAGCGGCCGCAATCCGCGGTCGGAAAGCGGCTCTTCCTGAACCTGCTGGAAGTCATGCCGGGGAAATGAGCGAACTTGCGGAAGGGGAGGCTGAATCGGCCTCCCCTTTTTTCCTGTATCGTTTCCATTATCCGACCTCTTCTGGTATTCTCAATTTCCCCTCCGCTCCGGCATCCGGTTATTGAAGGAGGCAGCCGACATGATGCACCCGCAAACGTTCATTTTGCTTCTCATTCTGCTGATGGCCGGAACCGTTTCCGGACAGACCGTCAGGACGCCGTCCCCGGATACGGTGCTTACCACGCTGGAGCGGAACCATCCCCGCCTGATCCTGAAGGCGGACGGTCTGGAAAGGCTCAAGGCGCGGGCTGAACGTGACACCCTTCTCCGGAAGTATATCGGCCAGGTCCTGGAGCAGGCGGACCGGTACCGTGAAAAAGCTCCGCTCCGGCATGTGCTCATCGGACCGCGCCTCCTCAGCGTCAGCCGGGAATGTCTGGAACGAACGTATGCACTCGGCATGGCCTGGCGACTCACCGGCGAGGAGAAATACGCCCGCGACGCGGAGGATAACCTGCTCAAGGTCTGCGCTTTTCCGGACTGGAACCCGTCACATTTTCTCGATACGGCGGAGATGTCCCACGCCGTGGGTATCGGGTATGACTGGCTCTATTCAGTCCTCGGCGCGGAGTCCCGGGAAAAAATTCGGCGGGGACTGGTCGAACTCGGGATGAACCCCGGCGTCGCGGCGTACACCGGCCCCAATGGGCCGGCCTGGTGGGTAACCAGCGAGTTCAACTGGAACATGGTCTGCAACAGCGGCCTCCTCATCGGCGCCCTTGCCATCGCCGAGACCGATCCGGAGTACGCCCGGATCATCGTTCCCCGGGCGCTGGAATCGCTTCCCATTGCGCTCTCCACCTATGCTCCCGATGGAGCCTGGGGCGAAGGACCCGGATACTGGCATTATGCCACCCGGTATGTCGCCTACGGCCTTTCCGCGCTTCAGTCCGCACTCGGGGCCGATTACGATCTCTCCCGTGCGGAAGGGCTGGCCGAAAGCGGGCTGTTCCCCATCTATACCACCGGCCCGAGCGGCCTCTACCTCAACTTTGCCGACAGCGGCGAGAACAGCCGTCGCGAGCCCATGCCCTGCGTATTCTGGGCCGCGCTGACTTATGGGAGTACCTTTCTTGCCGATAACGAGCACGCTCTCATGTCGGAGCGCGGCGCCCGTGCCCAGCACCTGATGTGGTACGTTCCCCCGTCCGAAAAAGGGGCGGCACAATCCGATTTGGACCGGCAGTTCCGCGGGAAAGTGGATGTGGCAGTATTCCGGAGCGGCTGGAAGCCGGACGACCTCTTTGTCGGGGTGAAGGGAGGCTACAACCAGGTCAACCACGGGCATCTGGACCTGGGGAACTTCGAACTGGACGCGTTGGGGGTACGCTGGGCCCGGGACCTGGGTTCGGACGACTACAACCTCCCCCATTACTGGGACCGGGGAAAGGGCGGGGGGCGCTGGACATACTACCGATTGAACTCCCTCAGCCACAGCGTGCCGCTTCTGGGCGGCCGGAGTCAGGACGAACTGGCCCGGGCGGTTTTTCTCAAATTTGATTCCACGCCGGAAGCCGGGCAAACGGTTGTCGATTTCACTTCCGCCTATACGCCAGCGGCAACGCGCGCCATGCGGGGAGTCGCCCTGGTCGGCAACCGGCGGGCCGCACTGGTTCAGGACGAATTCGATCTGGCCGGGCCTACCGACCTCCTTTGGGCCATGACCACCGATGCCGAAATCACCCTCCGGGGCAGTACTGCCGTACTCAGGTTGAATGGCCGGGAACTCACCGCCCGCATTCTCTCTCCGCGGGGTGCGCGCTTCTCGGTGGAATCAGCGGAACAATCGCCCCCGCAGAAGCCGAACACCGGAGTCCGCCGGCTGGTGGCGTTGCTGAACGGCAAAACGGGAACCGTTCGGGTGACTGTTCTCTTCTCTCCGCACTGGCCTGACAGCGAACCTGTGGAGAAAGCGGAAGTGAAACCGCTTTCGCAATGGTGACTATTCGGCTTATTTTTTTGACCCGTGTCAAGGGCGAGAACACCGCTTTCCGGAGGAAAGGAGTGTCCTCGCCTGCTGACTCAACCCGATACACGTATTACGGAATCCTTGTGCGCGGGGTCCGGTCCACCGAGTCAACGCTGTTCCAGTGGACAAACCGTCCGTGATGCGTTTCCCCGTTCCAGTCAGGAGCCGCAAATGATTGACAACTCCCCAAAGCCGCGATGTACCTCCATCATCGGCATTCTCGCCATCCTCTGCTCGACCTTGGCTGTCGACACGGCTTCCGCCCAACGGCAACCCTGGGAATTCGAATCCGGTACGGACGGTTGGAGGGCAATATCCCGGACCATCGCCTTGCAACAGGCCGGGGAGACCGGCAAGGTGAAGTCGGGCCGGGCTTCCCTGTCGATAACCGGGAGCCTTCCCGGCCGTGGACTCCTGGCCGAGTCCGGGATTCTTTCCATGACGGAAATCCGTCATTATCGCCTTTCAGCATGGGTGCGGGTTGACAGGCCCGCGTTCGGCGCACCGGCGCCCCGCCTCGAATGCGAGTTTCTCACGGCGGAAGGCTCACTGGGGCGTGAGCCGGTCGAGGGATTCAATCCCGGTAACCCCGGTTCCTGGCAGCAAATCATTGCGGAGTTCCGCGCACCCCGGGGCACGGAGCGGTGCAGGCTGGTTCTCGTTCCGGGAGGCAAGGGAAGCGTGGAAACCGGCACGGTCGAAATGTACCTGGACGATATCGTGCTTGAGCCCATCCCGCGCCTTACCGTGGAGGGAAAGTATACGCTCGATGCCATTCCCCCGGCGCTTGCGGCGTCCCGGGGAACACACCCCCGTCTGTATCTCACCCGTGACCGCATCAGCCGCCTGCGGAATGCGATCAAAACAACGCATGCCCCGATGTGGGAGGAAGTCCGCGCCCAGGCCGACAAGATTGCGGAGGGGAAACCGGCCGAATACCGTCCCGACGAAACGGAGCATGGCCACGATGAACAGCTCTGGCAGCGTTCCATTGGAGAATACTTCCCCCTTCTTGCCGCGGCATACGTTCTGAGCGGAGACAGAAAGTACCTGGATAACGCGCGTGACAGAGCGCTCGCCGCCTGCGCCTACCCGACCTGGGGTACCGGAGTGTTCGAGGGAACCGATCTGGCCGCCGGACACCTGCTCTTCGGCATGGCTGTCCTGTATGA